>JAUYRJ010000010.1 GCA_030696845.1 Polynucleobacter sp. | reverse complement strand
CTCTTCAATGCGGAAACTCTCATCCAAATAAGGATCATTAATCAGGCCTTTCCAGCCAACAGTAGTGCGGGGCTTCTCGAAATAAACTCGCATGACAATTTCCAGTTCACCAGCAAAGCGCTTACGCTCAGCAAGCAGGCGTCGGCAGTATTCCAATGCCGCACTGGGGTCATGAATGGAGCACGGACCGATGATGACCAAGAGGCGATCGTCTTTGCCATGAATTAGATTGCGAATCTTGGTGCGCGTCTGGCTGATGAGTTTCTCAATCGGCGTTCCTGAAATGGGGAAAAACCGAATCAGATGCTCAGGTGGTGGCAGCACCGTAATGTTGTGAATACGTTGGTCATCGGTATCCGAGGTTTTATCAACGCTGGCGTACCAGTTTTCTGGGGTGGTATTGGTTCGTGTGCTCATCGTTCTATTTTAAGCTGATTAAGCCGTGCCGCCCACAGTCATGCCGTCAATACGCAGGGTAGGCTGCCCAACGCCGACCGGAACACTTTGGCCTTCCTTGCCGCAAACCCCTACGCCACTATCGAGCTTGAGATCATTGCCGATCATGGAAACTTGCTTGAGGGACTCGGGACCATTGCCGATAATAGTGGCGCCTTTTACGGGGTATTGGATTTTGCCGTTTTCAACCCAATAGGCTTCGGATGCCGAAAACACAAATTTGCCACTGGTAATGTCCACTTGACCGCCGCCAAAGTTCACTGCATAGAGGCCGCGTTTAATGCTCGCCACAATCTCTTGCGGATCTTCTTTGCCGGCTAGCATGTAGGTGTTGGTCATGCGGGGCATGGGGAGAGAGGCAAAACTCTCGCGCCGGCCATTGCCGGTGCGTGGCATTTTCATGAGTCTGGCATTTAGACTATCTTGAATATAGCCCTTTAAGATCCCATCCTCAATTAAGGTAGTGCACTGGGTTGGAGTGCCTTCATCATCAATATTGAGGGAGCCTCTGCGGCCTAACAGCGTGCCGTCATCGACGACAGTGACGCCTTTTGCAGCAACCCGCTCACCAATACGTCCAGCAAAAGCGGAAGAGCCTTTGCGATTGAAGTCGCCTTCAAGGCCGTGGCCAATGGCTTCATGCAAAAGAACCCCCGGCCATCCAGGGCCCATCACCACCGTCATTGGCCCCGCTGGCGCAGGGCGGGATTCGAGGTTGAGTAAAGCGCTATCCACCGCTTCGTCGACCCAATGGTTTACCAGTTCCGTTGTGAAGTAGTTGTAGTCATGGCGCGCGCCACCCCCGGCGGAGCCTGACTCACGACGACCATGTTGCTCTGCGATGACATGTACCGACACGCGTACCAGAGGTCTTATGTCAGCGGCGAGCAAGCCATCAGCGCGCATCACTAGAACGACGTCAAATTCACCCGCAAGGCTCGCCATCACCTGAATGACGCGCGGGTCGCGGGCTTTGGCGCGACGTTCGATTGCCTCAAGCAATGCAATTTTTTCGGTTGGCTTTAAGGAATCAAGGGGGTTGAGTCCAGAGTAGAGCAGATTAGGGGTTGGTGTACTCACACTTTTGGAAACCCATTGCTTGCCCCCCGATGGGCCAATAACGCGAGTGGCTTTGGCCGACTTCATTAATGCCGGTAGATTAATTTCATCGGAGTAGGCGAATGCGGTTTTGTCGCCGTAAATGGCGCGTACTCCCACGCCTTGGTCGATGCTAAAGCTCCCTGATTTAACGATACCTTCTTCGAGGCTCCAACTTTCATTACGGGTATGCTGAAAATACAAGTCCGCATCATCAAGGTGGTGCGCATACATTACGCCAAATGTGTCGTGCAATTCGCTTTCCGTAAGGCCGCTAGGCTCGAGCAAAATGGACTTGGCGATTTTGAGTAAATCATCTTGTTTCTTTGGAGGGGTCCAGCCATTTGGCATAAGAACATCAGGTGCATTCATAAATACGTCTTCTTTCGAAATAATCACATCGTGCGATGGTGTAAAGCAGGTAATTTAGAGCGTACCGCGTTTATTTTTTCTTTGCTGAGAGAGCCGGTAATTAAGCCTTCGCCTAATTCCATGTTCTCCAGTACCTCACCCCAGGGGTCAATGAGCATGCTATTGCCCCAGGTGCGGCGTTGATTGAGGTGCAGACCGCCTTGGGCTGAGGCAAGCACATAGCACTGATTTTCGATGGCGCGAGCGCGCAGCAAAATTTCCCAATGGGCTTTGCCGGTGGTGTGGGTAAACGCGGCTGGAATAAGGTGGCAGTCGACTGATCCCATCGCGCGATACAGCTCCGGAAAGCGCAGGTCATAGCAAATACTCAAGCCCAGTCGCCACTCCGCCCCATTGATCTTGAAAGACAGCACGCCAGGCTGGTTTCCTGCGGAGATGGTTTCAGATTCTTGATAGCGCTCCTCGTCCGTTTGAAAACCAAAGAGATGAATTTTGTCGTAGCGCGCGATTTGCTGACCATTAGGATCAAACACCAATGTTGTGTTTAGTACCTTGCTGGGGTCGCCGGACTCAAGCGGAATGGTTCCCGCAACTAGATAGATCGAATGCTGCCGAGCAAGGCTGGCTAAAAATTCCTGAATCGGGCCCGCCCCAAGCCGCTCTTTTGCTTTCACTTTGTCAGTATCGTTTAGGCCCATGAGGCAAAAATACTCGGGCAACACAACGAGTGTTGCTTTTGCTTGAGCGGCATGACGAATCCAGTAGGCAGCCCTATCCAAGTTCTCTTGAACAACAGGAGTAGAAACCATCTGTATAGAGGAAACGCGAAGTTCGTGCATAGCAATGATTAAGCCACAACTTGAGGAAAGAGCTTAATCCTACCGCTTTCGCTCAGTTTGGGGAGCTAGTTGCTTCAGGACTAGTCATTCTGCTAGTGGATTTAGGGCTGTTCGGCGCACTCGGCTTTGTTTGCTCTCTTAATAATCCTTTGGTGCGAATACTGTCGAGTACCTTGGGATCCAAAGGTTGGCCTTGTTGATTGAGGGGGATGATTTCTGGATCTGCCCAAGACCCTTGCACCAGGTAATCCGATTGCATCGCCTTATTAATCTGATTAGTCACTAAGTATTGCCCAATCAGGGCTCCCAATCCCGCAATCGGATTGATCGCAAAAACCGCCAATGCACCAGAGGTGGCATCAATACCGGGAAAGATGGTGATACGCAAGTCTTGGGTTTCTTTGGGGACATTAACGAGTCCCGACATTGCAACGCGCGCTTGATCGAGTTCCATTAAAAATGAAGTGGTTCTAGCAACGCCATTACGCAATGTGAAGTCACCGGTAATCGCCTTAAACGCAGTTCCTTGCGTAACGATAGTTCCAAGACTGCCTTGCAAATCAAGAGTTGCAAACCGCAGGAGACTTTGCAGACTCAGTACACCGAAAATTTTTGCAGATGTAGTGTCTACTTTCAATAGGCGACCCTTCTCTAGGGCGAGTTTGAGGTTTCCAGATAAGGTATCGAGTTGCGGATCAAAAGGCGACCCGTCCCAAGCCAGTTGCCCAGAAATGGTGCCTTCACCGCCTTCAATTGCCTTTGGATTTCCCCAGCGCGTAGCGATGGGCCCTAAATCCCTGACGGCCATTTTGACATTCAGCGCGGTATGGTCATTTTGCCCTTGGCTGCCACTTTTCCATGTGCCGCTTATGTTTGCTGTGTCTTCTGGGTTCTCTACATTTAGCGCGTCAATCGTAAGGGTGCCCGGTGAGCGACTCGCCTTCATTTTTACTTGACCAAATTGGGCTGTACCAAACTGAAAGTCTTCGATTGTTAAATTCACGTTTGGCAAATCATCCACAGAGACCCTGAGCGGATCAGCCTTTTTGGAATTGCCTTGCTGTATTTGAGAGTCGACTTTAATCATTTCGGGAAAGCGCAGGGTGGCGAGTTTGCCGCTCAATAAGCCTGCAACATCAGCCCCTTGCTTTTCTTGCCACTGGACTTGTCCAGTAATGAATGGTGAGGTAATGCGCAATTGCAAAAGCGCATTTTTTTGGCTTGCAGATAACTGCATATCCGGCCAGATGCGATTCAAGGCAGTCAATTTTTTAATTTGAGCATTCATTTGCACTGGGCTTGAATCGGTCACAGGACGGACTGGAATGGGGGGCTTTACTGACGATTCCTTGAGGGCAGGGTTTTTTGGTAGTGTTAAAAAGGCCTGCCATGCATCTAGATCCAGCTCATTGCGTGTAATCGCAAGTGCCAGACCGTTTTGGGGAAGTATGGCGGGTGTGCCAATACCGTAAGCATGCCGCAGCGGCATTCCGCTCAGGTAGTTCCCTTGAGTAAAAATCTGATCTCCAATTTGGCCTGACCAAATGAAGTTGCGCGCGCCACTCTTGCTATCCGAAGTGCTTTTGAGATTCAATCGCCCGGTTAGCGGGCTATTCACTACCTTGTTTAGGGGCTCCGGCGCACTCAATCCAAATGGATTGAGGTTGAATGTCAGGTTCGTATCGGTAGCTGCCTTATCCATTCGAACTTGGCCATCGTAACTAAAGCGTCCTGAAATCGCATTCAAAAATGGGCTGAAGTCGGAATCAATGCGACTCGAGAAGTGGGTTTTCAGTGCTACTGCATTCGCCTTGCCGGACACATTAAATAATTTAGCCCCCCCTTTTGCGGGCTCGCTGCTTACTTTGATGTCGCCCCCCAAGAATTCCGCGCTGATATTTTCTAGCTCAGGAACATCATCTGCAATCCGCACATTACCCTTGATATTGTTCATCGGGGGTAAATCTGACCATTGAAGTTGATTACCAAGGAGCCCTAAGCGTAGATCAATTTGAGCCTCTTTGGTGCCGGATAGGGGTAGCTTCATGTCTACGCTCAGGCTGGCGGGACCGGCCACCTTGAGGGACTCGGCGATGGATTTTTGCTTGGCAAGAATAGGTGAGGGCGTGATGTAATCCAGCAGCTCGCCTAAATCGCCTTTGGCGGATCCTTTTAATGTGAGATCCAAGGTATCGAGGGTGACATCCGCAATTTGAGCTTGAATGCCGCTCAGCACGACATTCTTATACTGCGCTTGTTTTATCTGCACATCCAATAAGGCGCCTTTCATCGCAACGAGGCCATCTACTTTTGTAAAAGCCGGCCAAATACCTTGGCTTACGGGGAACGTAGGCGCTGGACTAAAGGTAGTGTTGGTAATTGGCAAATTGACGGTGAACTCACCGGGGTATTTGGATGAATACGGAATTTGATCCGGATCCCCTTTAATGTGTAATGTGCCATTGCGGATTTCACCACCGGCAAATGCTTTGCTCAGATAAGTCCGAGTATCGGCATCCATCTCTATTGGTAGGTAGCGATGTACTTGCGTTAAAGTCGCGCGATTAAATTGCATATCGAGTATTAAGCGATCCGCTTGCTTGGGGTCGCCAAAAGCATAGGCGGTTGTTAGAGTTGCGCTCACATCAGCGTTCTTCAATGCGATGTCCTTGCCATTGATTTGCCATTGATTTTTAGTCCGAAGCCATTCTAGGCGCCCCTTGGCTGCGTCCAGTTTGAGTTTGGGGTCCGCCAAAAACCCGCTGACATCCACTTCTAAGTTTGACGAATCTAATGTAAGGCTGCCTTGCTTTTGATTACTATCGAGACGACCGCTTAAATTGATGACACTTGGCATCACATTGCGAGGCCCTAAAAAACGGATGTTTTTCAAATCCGCTTTAATGGAGAAATCCAGATTGGAGTCGGGCAACCAGCTCTTGGGGAGCGGCAGCGTGGATTCATTCTCAGCCCATTGGATATCCACGTTCTCAAGGACGCCGCTGGCTTTGGAATCTAAAAGGATGCGATGAATTTTGCTTGGCAAGGGCAGATTGAGCGCAAAGAGGGTTGCGTCTTGAATATCAATATTGGGTGATGCAAACCCAAATTCCCGAATTTCTTGCCCGGCTTTGGGTGGCTTCCAATAAAAGGACATCGGACTAAGTTGCTTTAAAGGTGTTCTGTCGGTGCTGCCAAAATCCCGCCAAGCTAGTTTCTTACTGGTGACAGAGACAATCTTTCCTTTTGATGACTCAAGCAGCTCAGCTTCCAAGCGCCCGAACTCCAGTAGATCCTTTTCTTTTTTAAATTGAACGCGCAGATCGTCCGCGAAAAGAAGCGCATTACCTCCATTGAGTGAGCCGCTACTCAGACTGAAATACCCGCGCGACTCTAAAATACCCTCAAGGATGGGCAGTGGTAATTTGAAATCCTGCGCTAGGCGATCCAGATTGAGCCCTTTGAATTCCCAATGAAATTCTCCGCTCCAATTGCGCCAATCGCCGACCTGCCCGCGCATGCCGTGGCTAAAATCAGCGCTCAGCTTGATGGGGCTAGGATCGCCCGGTAAAAAAGCCTCAACATTAATCAGGTGGCTGCGCAGGCCGCTTGTAAGGAAGGAGGCGGACTCTAGGCGCATCTCGGTATTTAAGTTCTTCTTTTCCAGGTCGCGCCAGTGAATATTCGCGCGATCAATTCGAATGGCGTTTTGCGATAAAAGCCAATTGCTACCCGTATAACCAGTTTGGTCAGGATCAAGCAAAATACCCCCGATCGAGAGTGCGCCATCCCGATCGCGCAGCGCGCTAAGCTCCACATCGCTAATGTGTAGCTGATAAAAGTATGGCGCAAGGTGGTAGAACGAGAGTAGGCTGAGTTCACCGGCAATCGATTGAATCTCCAGAGCCGGTTTGTTTTGCTGAGAACCGTCTTGCTTGGAGGGGTAAAAACGCAAGCCCTTAATGTCAAATTCAGGTCTGAGACCGTCCCAACTGACGCGAACATCATCCATCGTCACACTGACTCCAAGCCGACCGCTGATCAGCTTTTCGAGTGCGGGTTTGGATGTTTCAATCTGAGGCCAGACAAGATAGCGAACCCCAAAGTGCAGTGCAATAGACAAAAAGAACAAGACCCCAAGCGCGATCAGTAGGCGTTTTAGCCAGCGCGGCCCTTTTGGTCTGGGTATGCCTTTTTGAATACCGCTGACAAATGCGTTCCAGGTCAATTTATGCAACATAGGCACCATTATCCGTCAGTCGTCCCCAGAATGGCTATGATTCGGTATGGGCTCATTCGATTCAAAAATTCACTTCTTAGAGCGGCATTCCATCTTTTCTAGCCGCTGCTTGCGGGCACATCCCGAGTGGATGACGTGGCTGGCCGAACATCAAGATCAACCCGTCCATTTGGGCGAGATTAAAGCCTTGCTCGAGCCTGCCCGCGCGCTGGCGGAACAGCCTTTATTGGATGAGGCCTTGCTGATGGCTGAGTTACGGCTTGCGCGACAGCGCCTCATGTTGTGGTTAGGCTTGCGCGACCTAGCTGGTCAGGCTTCGCTGGCAGAGGTGACAGAGGGGCTGAGTCATTTTGCTGAGCAATCCGTGGCACTCGCCTTGTCCGCTATCCGACTTGATCTAAAGACCCGTTTTGGTTTGCCCTGGTCTACTGAGACGAATAGCGAGATCCCGCTAATGGTGGTGGGCATGGGAAAGCTAGGCGGTTATGAACTTAATCTCTCTTCGGATATTGACCTGATTTTTCTGTATGAGCAGGAGGGCGATACCCAAGGCGGTGAAAAAAGCCTTTCTAATCACGAGTGGTTTACTCGAATGGGTAAGCGCTTAATTAAGGTGATTTCCGATCACGATGCGAATGGTTTCGTGTTTCGAGTGGATATGCGCTTACGGCCTAACGGCGATTCTGGGCCGCTGGTGTGCAGTCTCGATATGTTGGAGATCTACCTAACGGTGCAGGGACGTGAGTGGGAGCGATACGCGTGGATTAAGGGGCGCCTCATTCATCCCTTAAGCGATGCTCCAGACTATGCGCGCTGTGAAAAAGCGTTGGATCAATTAATTCGTCCATTTGTATATCGACGGCATTTGGATTATGGCGTGATCGCGGCGATACGGGATTTGCATAGCCAAATTCAGCGTGAGGCGGAGAAGCGAAGCGCTAATCGCCATGGGCGGTCTCAGGATATCAAGTTAGGGCGCGGCGGCATTCGAGAAATTGAATTTCTGGCGCAAATGTTTCAGTTGATGCGCGGCGGAACCGACCCCCGTTTTCGGATTCGACCGACATTGCAGGTTCTTCAATTATTAGCTCAGCAGCACTTATTACCGGATGATGAGGTGCGGGACCTCAGTGAGGCTTATGTATTTCTTCGCCGCTTAGAGCACCGCATCCAAATTTGGGAGGATCAGCAAACCCATTACTTTCCCGAGGATGAGGCATCGCGCGCGCGCCTTGCCGAAGCGATGACTGGTCCTGCCAGCGAGGCAGATGGTAATTCGCTTTCCATATTTTTGGACGAGCTAAGCCGGCAACAAAATCGCGTCGCGCGTTTATTTGAAAAAGCCTTTGTATTGGATGACAAGACCCGTCTCGATACGGAATCCATCGCCCCCGATTGGCAGCCTAATTGCGATCGCTATCCAGGGTCCTGTCAGCGCTGGCAAACCTGGTTAGACAGCTCCAAGCAACGCAGCCTCCCAGAAAAAAGCCGCCACATTTTCAACAATCTCATTTGCAAAGCGGCAGAGCAACTGGATGCGTCTTCTATCGATCAATCGATCGCCGATCAGACTTTATTACGCTTTTTCGATTTATTAGAGGCCATTGCGCGCCGTAGTGCGTATTTATCGATATTGGCGGAGTATCCCCGTGCGCTGCATAACATTCTTGCGCTATTGCGCGCTTCACAGTGGGGCGCGCATTACCTAACGCGTCATCCGCATTTATTGGATTACCTGTTGTCGACACGCTCCGAATCGGAGTTGGTCGACAACCCACAGGCCTATTGGCAGGGAGTTAAAGCGGATTTAGACATGCGCCTAGATGATGCCCTGGCCGAGGGTGATGGCGCCGCCGAGCATGCGATGGATATCTTGCGTGTGACTCACCATACCGAAACATTTATTACACTTTTAGCCGATTTGGGTATTGGAATTACGACCCCACTGAGCGTTGAGGCGGTCAGCGATCGACTATCTGCCTTGGCAGACATGATCCTGCAAGTGAGTTTTGAACGAATCTGGCCGGGCGTTGCCAAGAAATTCGATCTGGATATTGGTCAGCCGGCATTTGCGGTAATCGCCTATGGAAAATTGGGCGGCAAAGAATTAGGTTACGCATCCGATCTGGATCTGGTCTTTTTGTACGATCAAGCAGAGTCGGAGCATGGTGGGGCGAGCCTCCCGGCGCAAGAGTTATTCTCGCTATTGGCTAAGCGTATGATCAATTGGCTTACATCCCATACGGCAGCAGGCACTTTATTTGAAATCGATACACGCTTGCGCCCCAACGGATCTGCCGGGTTTTTGGTGACCAGCTTGGATTCATTTCGGAAGTACCAATTTCGTGAGGGCGATAACGCCGCTTGGGTGTGGGAGCATCAGGCCTTAACGCGCGCTCGGTTCGCGGCTGGCAACCCCACTGTTGGACCTCGATTTGATGCCATTCGCGCCGAGGTGCTCAGTCAGGCACGAGATCCGAATGCGCTGCGCCTTGAAATTTTAGATATGCGTCGCAAAGTTCATGCGGGCCACCCTAATTCATCGCAGCAATTTGATTTAAAGCATGATGCGGGCGGCATGGTGGATATTGAGTTCATCGTGCAGTTTTTGATTTTGGCTTACGCTCACCAATACCCTGCGTTGATAGGTAATCTGGGCAATATTGCTCTATTGGGAATCGCGGCCAAAGAGGGGTTAATTTCAGATTCGCTTTCTAAATCGGTCGCGGATGCTTACCGTCTGTTGCGCGAGCAACAGCACCGTCTGCGCCTCGATGGGGCAGAAAAGACACGCTTGGATTTAGCGCAGTACCCTGATTTATTGGAGGCGCGCTCTGCGGTAACGCAGTTATGGGAAGGTATTTTTCAAGCGCCATCCGACGAGCTTGTGTAGTGGCCCTCAGCCTGGCTTAATGGTGCTCGAGCAGCTCGCGCGCATGGCGCCGTGTTGTATCGGTAATGGTTGCGCCGCCTAGCATGCGGGCGATTTCTTCAACGCGCTCGGCACGGCCAAGTGAGCTCACCTGAGAGAGAGTTTTATCCCCGGCCTGGGATTTACTGACCTTGAAGTGGTGATTGCCTTGGGCTGCAACTTGAGGCAGGTGCGTAACACATAAGATCTGATGCGATTCGCCCAGTTGGCGAAGTAGGGTGCCCACGGTTTCGGCAACTGCGCCGCCAATGCCAGCATCGACCTCGTCAAAAATGAGGGTGGGCGTAAAAGAGGCCTTACTGGTAATGACGCTAATCGCTAAGCTAATGCGAGCCAGTTCGCCGCCGGATGCAACCTTGGCAAGCGAGCGCGGTGTACTACCGGCGTGACCGGCTACTTGAAATTCAATTTGCTCTAGACCGCTCGCGCCACCCTCCGCTAAGGGCAATAAGGCAATGTCGAGTTGGCCGCCCGCCATCGATAAATTCTGCATAGCGAGGGTGACTTCCTTGCTGAGTTCAGCCGCTGCTTTACCGCGTTTTTGCGAGAGCTGTTTTGCTAGCTTAAGGTAGGCTGCTTCTGCCTCCTCAACTTGTTTCCGTAGGGCATCCATATTTTGCGCGGCAGTCAGTGCTTGCAAGTGTTCCGCAGTTTCTTCTAGTAACTGGGGTAGTGCTTCGGCATCGACTTTATATTTACGCGCTGCGCTATGCAGGCTTTGCATGCGCGCTTCTACTTGCGCCAAGCGTTCGGGGTCGAGATCCAGTTTTTGTAAATACCGATTGAGGCTATGTACCGCTTCATCCACTTGAATTTGTGCGGACTCAAGTGATTCCGCAATGTCTTTTAAATTAGGGTCGTGTTCCAGTAAATCGTGCATTGCGGAGTTTATTTTGGTCAGTGCCGATTCAACCGAATGATCGGACTCGCTCAATATCTCGATGGACTCTTGGCAGCCACTGATGATTTTTGCGGCATTGGCTAGCCTGCCATGATCACTCTGAATTGCGGTCCACTCGCCCGCCACCGGAGCAAGTTCGCTTAACTCATCTAACTGCCACTCGAGGCGCTCACGTTCACGCGCAATATCTTGCCCCGCATTTTCGGCTTGGGCTAAGCGTTTACGTAAATCATTTAAAGCACGAAAGGCCTGCCCCACCTCGTTGCCTAAGCCGCCTAGTCCCGCATGTCGATCGAGCAGGTCGCGCTGCGCGCCTCCTTTCAGCAAAAGTTGGTGTGCGTGTTGACCATGGATATCGACTAGTTGATCGCCAGCCTCGCGCAGTTGGGCCAAGGTTGCGACGCTGCCATTGATAAACGCGCGGCTCCGCCCGCCGCTTTCCACAATGCGCTTTAAGAAGAGACTTCGACCTTCATCTTCGCCGGGGAATCCGTGTTCTTCCAGCCATGCGCTCAAGCTGGCTTGCAGGCTGGGATCGATCTGAAAGAGTGCGCTGATTTCAGCGCGATTGCATCCTTCACGAATTTGACTGCTATCGGCACGCTCCCCCAAGACTAAACCGAGGGCATCAAGCAGAATCGATTTGCCGGCACCCGTTTCGCCGGTTAGCACGGTAAATCCGGACGAAAAATCCAGCTCTAAGGTGTCCACAATGACAAAGTCGCGAAGGGCAATAGTCTGAAGCATGTCTTTAGGGTACTAAATCAGAGGGGATCAGAATGTCGACGGATACTCATTCCAATGTAGCTTTTCACGCAATGTTTTGTAATCACTGTGGCCACGGGGATGGAGCAAGGTAATGGTTTTGTCAGACTGGCGCACCTCAATGCGGTCACCGATCTGTAAATGGGTGAGGGATTGCATATCAAAGTTCACAATGACTTCGCGACCGCTGATCACTTCAATGCTGGTTTTGGCATCTTGGGGCAATACGATGGGTCGATTGGATAGGGCATGCGGCGCAATCGGCACCAGCAAAATGCCGGCAACGCGGGGATGCAAAATTGGACCGCCAGCGGACAGTGCATAGGCGGTTGAACCGGTTGGCGTTGATACAATCAAGCCATCGGAGCGTTGGTTGTACATAAACGAGCCATTGACTTTGACCGCCAGCTCTACCATCCCCGAAATGCCCGAGCGATTAACAACGACATCATTGAGTGCTAGCGCGCGATTGATTTCAGTGCCATTACGAAGCACAACTGCATCCAAGAGGGTGCGCTCATCTGCTTCGTACTCTCCGGCGATGATTTGCCTAAGGATAGTTTGGACATCCTGAATCGGAATATCGGTCATGTAACCAAGACGACCCATATTGACCCCCACCAGCGGCACTTGGCTTCCGGCCAATTGGCGGCCGATACCGAGCATGGTGCCATCGCCCCCCAGCACAATCGCGAGATCAATCGAGCCAGCAAAGTCCTCTATTTTCTTGTGGGGATAGTCCGTAATCGGGGTATTGGCCGCGGTTGCAGCCTCCAAAAAGACCTCGCAACCTTCGCCAATCGCAAGCTTAGCCAGTTCGCGCAGGCGATCTTCAATGCCGTCGGCTTGGTATTTGCCGACGATGGCGATTCGGCCAAAGGCTTTTGGGTGAGCGGGGGTGGAAAGGCTTAACATACAAGGATTAAACCATAGGCATAAAATTAATCCCATCATGGATGACCGTTCCCGAGCCCTCTTAAAAACCCTCATTGAGCGATACATTGAGGAAGGGCAGCCTATTGGGTCCAGAACCCTATCCCGCTTTTCGGGCTTAGACCTCTCTGCGGCCACGATTCGGAATGTCATGGCGGATTTGGAAGATATGGGCTTTGTTACCAGCCCACACACATCGGCTGGTCGGGTGCCAACCCCGCGGGGCTATCGCCTCTTTGTGGATACGATGCTGACGATGCAGCCGCTAGAAGAGCTGGCTGCCCGCGATTTAGAGCAGCACCTCTTGCCCGACTCTCCCCAGCGGGTGATTAATTCTGCTGCCGAGATTCTGTCCAGCCTCACTCGCTTTGCGGGGGTGGTCATGACGCCCAAGCGCGCTCAAATCTTTAAACACATTGAATTCTTGCGTCTGGGCGAGGGCAAGATCCTGCTGATCGTCGTTACACCCGATGGCGATGTGCAAAATCGCATTTTGCCGACCACGCAAGACTACAGCCCAAGTCAGTTGGTGGAGGCAGGAAATTACATCAACTCCCAATTTTCAGGTAAGAGCTTTGATGAAGTGCGTTTGCGCTTAAAAGCCGATCTCGACAATTTGCGAGCGGATATTTCAGGGCTCATGACCTTGGCTTTAGACAGTAGCTCAACGATAGGCGATATGGGGCATGGCGGCATGATTTTGTCGGGTGAGCGACGTTTGCTGAATGTGGGCGACTTGAGCTCCAATCTGGATAAGCTGCGCAAGATGTTTGACATGCTGGAGCAAAAATCCGCTCTGATGCAATTACTCGATGTATCCAGTCATGCTGACGGTATTCAGATCTTTATTGGCGGTGAAAGCGATTTGTTGCCCTATGAGGATATGGCAGTGATTAGCGCGCCTTACAGCGTGGATGGCAAGATTGTTGGTACTCTTGGGGTGATTGGACCGACGCGTATGGCTTATGATCGCGTCATCCCCATCGTTGATATCACCTCGAAGTTGCTCTCCGGCGCACTCAGCCATTCCTAAGGACTTGTTTTGAATCAAAACCCGCATTTGCGCCCCAGTAGAACCGCTATTTTGTTGCTCAATTTGGGAACGCCCGCCGCCCCAACGCGCAGCGCCGTTCGAACCTATTTGAAAGAGTTTTTATCCGATCCGCGCGTCGTTGAAATTCCGCGACTGATTTGGTGGTGCATTCTCAACGGCATTATTTTGCCGATCCGCAGCGGCGCTTCGGCTAAAAAATACGCCACGATTTGGTTGCCTGAACTGGGTTCGCCCCTGTTGCATTATTCACGCTTGCAAGCCAAGTCCTTAGCGGCGCTGTATGCACAACAAGACCAGATGGTATTGGTGGATTTAGCGATGCGGTATGGCAAGCCAGCTACCCAAGAAGCCTTAGAGTCTTTGCAGTCGCAGGGTATGGAGCGTTTGTTATTACTGCCCTTGTATCCCCAATATTCGGCAACGACCAGCGCATCGAGTTTTGATGAGGTTTTTCGGGTGCTCAAATCCTGGCGCAATCAACCTGAAATTCGTACCGTGAAACACTATCACGATCACCCTGCCTACATTGATGCCCTGCGCAAACAAGTGGAGCAGTTTTGGCAAAAAGAGGGGCGTCCCGACTTTGCAAAAGGCGAGCGCCTCGTGATGTCCTTTCATGGGTTGCCAAAGCGCAATTTACTGAAGGGCGATCCCTACCATTGCGAATGCCTTAAAAGCGGACGCTTATTGGGTGAGGCCTTGGGTCTTGTGCCGGGTCAGTACATCGTTACCTTCCAATCGCGCTTTGGAAAGGCGGAGTGGCTTAAGCCCTATACCGCTCCAACGCTCGAGGAGCTCGGGAAACAGCATTGTCCGCGGGTGGATATTTTTTGCCCTGGATTTCCGGCAGACTGCTTGGAAACCTTAGAAGAAATCGCGATGGAAGGCAAAGAAATTTTCATTGAGCATGGCGGCAATGATTACCGCTATATCCCTTGCCTGAATAACAGTCCAGACTGGATTGCGGCGATGCACGCCATTGCCGCAGATCACCTGGTGGGTTGGCCTATGGCCGAGGAATCCCCTGCAGTCTTGGCTGAGCGCAATACCCGTGCTCAGCAGGCTGAAGCGAATATCGCTACTAGTACTTAAAACGGCAAATGGGGCATATTCCTTTATCCCCTTGAAAACGGGACTAGAGACCCCCTTATAGTGGATACATAAGGGCGATTTAAAATGCCACATATCCGAATCGATATACCTAGAAAAGCGATTGATACCCATGACACCAGAAAAACCCGATCCAGCCGCCGAGCAACAGCCTGAAGTTACTGAAGATGCCAATGCTGGTAGCCCGGAGCAGGCGACTGAACAGAGCCCTGAGGCACAGATTGCCGACCTCCAGCAAAAATTAAGTGAGATGCAAGATAATTTCTTGCGCGCCAAAGCCGAGGGCGAGAATATCCGCCGCCGCGCCGCCGAAGACATCAGTAAAGCCCATAAGTTTGCAATTGAGGGTTTTGCCGAGCATTTGGTGCCCGTAGCAGATAGCTTGTATGCAGCCCTCCATGCAGAAGCGGTGGACGCCAAGGCCTTTAAAGAGGGTCTTGAGATCACCCTGAAGCAATTACTCAGCGCCTTTGAGAAAGGCCGCTTAGTGGAAATTAATCCGGCCAGCGGGGATAAATTTGATCCGCACCACCATCAAGCCATTTCGATGGTGCCCTCCGAGCAGGAGCCCGGCACGGTGGTGAGCGTATTGCAGCGCGGCTACTCGCTCGCAGATCGAGTTCTCAGACCTGCTCTAGTCACGGTTAGCCAGACTGCCTAGGGCGTATAAAAGCCCTTTAAGGGCAAAAAATAGTCAAAAATGGGGGTTTTCTGGGTAATTTTGCCCTTGAATTCCCCTTTTTTGACCCCACATAAGCGGTAACAGACTTATTAACGCGGTTTTTTACGCACAGACTTAACTGAATTGGAGTGATGATGGGAAAGATTATTGGGATTGACTTAGGAACCACAAACTCGTGCGTTTCCGTGATTGAAAATGGCACCCCGCGGGTGATCGAGAATGCCGAGGGCGGCCGAACCACGCCCTCCATTATTGCGTACATGGAAGATGGCGAAGTATTGGTGGGCGCTCCTGCAAAACGCCAGTCCGTTACCAATCCGCGCAATACCGTCTACGCGGTCAAGCGTTTAATGGGTCGCAAATTCACCGATGCCGAAGTGCAAAAAGACATTGGCCTTATGCCTTACAAGATTATTCAGGCCGATAACGGCGATGCATGGGTAGAGGCGCGCGACAAAAAAATGGCGCCTCAGCAAGTGTCTGCTGAGATTTTGCGCAAGATGAAAAAAACGGCTGAAGATTATTTGGGCGAAGAAGTAAGCGAAGCGGTTATTACGGTTCCAGCGTATTTCAATGACAGCCAACGTCAAGCGACTAAGGATGCGGGGCGTATTGCTGGCCTTGAAGTTAAACGCATCATTAACGAGCCTACCGCAGCTGCTTTGGCATTTGGCCTTGATAAACAAGAAAAAGCGGATCGCAAGATTGCCGTCTATGACCTCGGCGGCGGCACCTTTGATGTCTCGATTATTGAGATCGCCAACGTGGACGGTGAGAAGCAATTTGAGGTTCTGTCGACTAATGGCGATACCTTCTTGGGTGGCGAAGACTTTGATCAGCGCATTATTGACTGGATCATTGATGAATTCAAAAAAGAGCAAGGCGTTGATTTAAGTAAAGACGTGCTGGCCTTGCAGCGCTTAAAAGACGCTGCTGAAAAAGCTAAGATTGAATTGTCTTCATCCCAGCAAACCGAAATCAATTTACCGTATGTGACCGCGGACGCTAGTGGGCCTAAGCACTTGAACTTGAAGCTGACCCGCTCCAAGCTGGAGTCCCTAGTTGAGGAGTTGATTGAGCGCACCATGGGCCCTTGCCAAATGGCGCTAAAGGATGCGGGCGTATCGGCATCGGACATCGATGATGTCATTTTGGTGGGCGGTCAAACCCGCATGCCAAAAGTGCAAGATAAGGTAAAGGATATTTTTGGCAAAGAGCCACGCAAAGATGTGAATCCAGATGAGGCGGTAGCCGTTGGCGCAGCGATTCAGGGATCGGTTTTGTCGGGCGATCGTAAAGACGTTCTCTTGCTGGATGTGACGCCACTGTCTTTGGGCATTGAAACCCTGGGCGGCGTGATGACCAAGATGATTCCAAAGAACACCACTATTCCAACGAAGCACGCTCAGGTTTACTCAACTGCGGAAGATAATCAGCCCGCGGTAACCATTAAGTGTTTCCAGGGTGAACGCGAGATGGCTAGCGCCAATAAATTATTGGGTGAATTTAATTTAGAAGGCATTCCTCCTGCGCCACGGGGAACGCCCCAAATTGAGGTGACCTTTGATATTGATGCGAACGGTATCTTGCATGTGACGGCGAAAGACAAAGCCTCAGGTAAAGAAAATAAAATTACCATTAAGGCGAACTCGGGCTTAACTGAAGAAGAGATTCAGCGGATGGTGAAAGACGCCGAAGCAAACGCTGCTGAGGATAAGAAAGTGCTGGAACTGGTAACCGCGCGTAATACCGCGGATGCCTTGGCCCACTCGACCAAGAAGGCCTTGGAAGAGCACGGTGCCAGCTTAGAGGCGGCTGAGAAAGAGGCAATCGAGTCCGCATTAAAAGAGCTCGATGAGGCCATCAAGGGTAGCGATAAAGCCGCGATTGAAGCTAAAACCGAGGCCCTCGGTAAGGCAAGTCAGAAGCTGGGTGAAAAAGCCTATGCTGCTGAGCAAGCTAAGGCGGGTGGCGGCGCTGCTCCTGGAGCAGGTGCTAGCGCATCCCAAGGCGGTCCAGCCGATGCGGATGTAGTGGATGCTGACTTTAAAGAAGTGGACGAGGAAAAGAAGTAAGCTGCTTTTTTGCTAAGGTAGTAAACCAACAAGTCGGCCTCGTGCCGACTTGTGCCGTTTTGATGACGTTGAGAGGATAAGGTAGTGGCCACCAGTAAACGCGATTTTTATGAAGTGCTCGGGGTTGGAAAAAACGCCAGCGAT
>JAUYRJ010000068.1 GCA_030696845.1 Polynucleobacter sp. | reverse complement strand
AACCATTTTTTGGAGGAGCGTTCATGAGTCACAAGATCAAAAGTGCATTGTTCTGTACGGCTGTCGCGGTAGGCGCAGTCGGTATGACCCCAGCCTTAGCCGCTTGGGAGCCTAATAAACCCGTCGAATTCGTGATTCCTGCTGGTCCTGGCGGCGGCGCCGACCAAATGGCTCGTATGATCCAAGGCATCATCAGTAAGAACAACTTGATGAAGCAATCCTTGATTCCCGTAAACAAGTCGGCTGGCGCAGGTGCAGAAGGCTTCTTATCGGTTAAAGAAGCCAAAGGCGACCCCAATAAGATCATCATTTCGCTCTCCAACCTCTTTACCACCCCACTCGCCACGGGCGTGCCGTTCTCCTACAAAGACATGACCCCCGTAGCGATGCTGGCCTTAGACCAGTTCGTCCTGTGGACCAACGCCGATAAGCCATACAAAACCGCGAAAGAGTACATCGACGCGGCTAAAGCGGCAGGCCCAGGCAAGTTCAAGATGGGCGGTACAGGCTCTAAGCAAGAAGACCAGATCATTACGGTCGCCTTAGAGAAAGCCACGGGCGCCAAGTTCGTGTACATCCCCTTTAAGGGAGGTGGCGACGTAGCCGTGCAGCTCGTGGGTAACCACATTGATTCGTCGGTAAACAACCCAATTGAAGCGGTTGCGCAGTGGCGTGCCGGCAAATTGCGCGCGATGTGCGTATTTGACGATACCCGCATGCCTTACAAAGAGAAGATCACCCCAACCCAGTCATGGAACGACGTACCCACCTGTAAAGAAGTGGGCGTACCAACCGACTACTTGATGCTGCGCGGTATCTTCATGGCTCCTGGCGTAACCCAAGACCAAGTGAACTACTACGTGGATCTCTTTAAGAAAGTCATCGCCACTCCCGAGTGGAAGAAGTTCATGGCTGACGGTGCGTTCAACCAGACCTTCATGACCGGTAAAGAGTTCGATAAGTGGCTCGATCAGAATGCCGCATTGCATAAGCAATTAATGACTGAAGCTGGATTTTTAGCGAAGTAATT
>JAUYRJ010000062.1 GCA_030696845.1 Polynucleobacter sp. | reverse complement strand
TGAGCCGTATTTTTCCAGCAGCCGATTTGCAGGTCGAAGTAAAGGCGATTGCGAATGCGATTGCCGAGATGCCGCTACTTACTATCATGATGGTTAAAGAGAGCATCAACGCTGCCTATGAAATGCCTTTGTCGGAAGGCATTCGCTTTGAGCGCCGTTTATTTCACAGCTGTTTTGGCACGGATGATCAAAAAGAAGGAATGGCCGCTTTTATCGAAAAACGCGCGCCACACTTTAAAAACTCTTAAGTCAAGCCGCTTTTGTTCGATGGCTCGGGTCTTAGGGCTTTTGTAGGAAGCGCTGCGCTAACTTGACCCAGTAACTCACGCCAATAGGGATGAGTTCATCATTGAAATCATAGGAAGGGTTGTGCAAATGGCATGGACCCATGCCGTGACCAAGACTGCGATGATCGCCGTCACCATTGCCTAGAAAGACATAGCAACCCGGTTTCTTTTGAAGCATAAATGCAAAGTCTTCGGCTCCCATGGTTGGATCAATGCGGGTGTTCACGCGCTGCTCGCCAACTAACTCTTGCATCACCTGAATCGCAAATTGCGTTTCAGTATCGTGGTTGATGGTGGGCGGGTAGTTGCGCATAAATTCCACTTCGGCCTGACAGTCAAAGCCACTGGCAACATGGTGCGCTACTTCCGTAAGGCGGCGTTCGATTAAGTCGAGCACCTCGTTCGTAAATGTGCGCACGGTTCCGCCAATCATGGCGCTGTCCGGAATCACGTTGCTAGTCTCGCCTGCATGGAATTGGGTCACCGATAAAACGGCGGCATCAACCGGACGTTTATTGCGTGTAATGATGCTTTGCAAAGCGCTGACAACTTGCGCTCCGGTCAGAACCGGGTCAGCACTATTGTGCGGTAGAGCGGCATGCCCACCTTTGCCTTTAATCGTGATCGTGAATTCATTGCTGGATGCCATCATGGGTCCGGGCGTTACGCCAAAGTGCCCGGCCTCTAATCCGGGCCAATTGTGTAGCCCAAAAACCGCATCGCACGGAAATTGATCAAAGAGCCCGTCCTCAATCATTTCGCGCGCTCCACCACCGCCCTCTTCGGCAGGCTGGAAAATAAAAATCACGGTACCAGCAAAATCACGGTGATTAGATAAATACTCCGCGGCGCCAAGTAGCATCGCAGTATGACCATCATGGCCGCAGGCATGCATTTTTCCAGCATGGCGCGAAGCGTGTGCGAAGGTGTTTTGCTCTTGTAATGGAAGAGCATCCATATCGGCGCGCAAGCCAATCATTTTGCCTGGACCGAAGTCGCCATCAAGTCGACCTACAACACCCGTTTTACCAAGGCCACGAAAAATTGGTATACCCCAGCTTGAAAGGGCATCTGCTACGAGGTCGGCAGTGCGATTCTCTTCAAAGCGCAGCTCAGGATGGGCGTGGATATTGCGCCGAATGTCTTGAATTGCTGCTGCGGAATCGACGATTTCTGGGAGTAATCGCATATTTCAATCTTATCTGAAAGGCGGGACACCTGCATATTGCAGCGCAACACAGCTAATTGATCTAAAAAAATGGCTTATTGGTACAGTACTAAAACACGATTGCGAGTTTTATGACAAATACGGCACCATCCTACCCTTGGCTGAACCATTATCCGGTTGGCGTACCCGCGCAATTGGATTACAGCGCATACCAATCCCTCATAGAGGTGCTAGAGGATGCATTTGCACGTTATGCGCAGCGCACCGCATTTTGGTGCATGGGTAAGGGCTTAAGCTATCGCGAGCTCGATCAAGCCTCATTGCAATTCGCGGCACATTTACAAAGCTTGGGTTTATCGGCTGGTGCGCGGGTTGCGGTGATGCTGCCGAATTTGCCGCAATATCCCATCGCTTTATATGGAATTATGCGGGCGGGTTATATCGCAGTCAGCGTCAATCCCCAATACACGGCGCACGAATTGGAATTTCAGTTGCGTGACAGCGGGGCAGAAGCCTTGATTGTTTTAGAGCACTTTGGCAATACGGTCGAGCAAGCATTAACGCAAAACCCGACCTTACCGTTAAAGCATGTATTTGTGAGCAGCATCGGAGAGTTTTTGGGATGGCGCGGTCCTTGGCTTGATCGCTTCATTCGAACTTTCAAACGCAAGGTAGTTCCGTATACCTTGCCCTCATCGATTGATCAGATGCAGCTCAAGTCCGCCCTGGAGTTGGGGGATGCTGGTCAGTACCGCAGGCCAAAACTAACGAGCGATTCAATCGCCTTATTGCAATACACGGGCGGCACAACGGGGGTGAGCAAGGGTGCGATTTTGACGCATCGCAATTTAATCGCCAATTTGCTGCAAGTAGAAGCTTGGTTAAAGCCAATAGAAAAAGTAAAGCCGGTCGCGCAGTGGAACTTTTTGTGCGCCTTACCGCTTTATCACATCTTCGCTTTTACAGGCTGCGGCTTACTTGGAATGCGACTGGGCGCCAAAATTATTTTGGTGCCGAATGCGCGCGACGTTGCGAATTTAGTCGGGATCATGAAAGAGTTTCCGGAGATTAATTTTTTCCCCGGGGTGAATACCTTATTCCAGGCCTTGCTCAATAACCCAGAATTCACCAAGCTGGATTTTTCGCAATGGGTTCTGACTATTGGCGGCGGCATGGCCGTGCAAAAATCCGTAGCCGATCGCTGGAAGGCGGTTACGGGAGTGGCGATAGCAGAGGGATATGGCTTATCGGAAACCGCGCCCGTTGCATGTTGCAATACGCCAATGATTGAGGCATTTACAGGCACGATTGGTTTGCCCTTGCCCGATACCGAGTTATCGATACGGGATGAGTCGGGAGAAATTCTGCCCGCTGGAGAGGCTGGCGAAATTTACATCCGTGGGCCGCAAGTGATGCAAGGGTACTGGAATCAAGCGACGGAAACAGCTAACGCACTGACTAGTGACGGGTTCTTTAAGACGGGCGATGTGGGTGTAATGGATGAGGCAGGTTATTTTAGAATCGTCGATCGCAAAAAAGACATGATCACGGTAGCGGGATACAAGGTGTATCCCAATGAGGTAGAAGAGGTGGTCGCTGCCATACCCGGAGTACTGGAGTGCGCTGTGATTGGGATTGAATCCAATGCCGGTGAACTCGTTAAACTCTTTGTGGTAACGGATGACCCGACCCTCAGTCAAGAGCGCATTATGGCGGTATGCGCGGATCAACTTAGCGCCTATAAACGCCCAAGCTCAATTGAGTTTTGCGAGAGCTTGCCCAAAAATAACGTAGGCAAAATTTTGCGACGCGTACTACGTGATCAAGCGCGTAATGCGGCTTAAATCGAGGGCTTCAGCAGCAAATTGCATGGCCTCCAGTGAATAGGGCGCATTTGATGTGTGCTGTTGCGGCAGAGGCAGTCTGCCTACTGTGCCAAGTAGCGGCGCCGGAATTCGGTTCGATAGGGTTTGGACATTCTCATTCAGGAAAGGCATAGCGGGGTCCAGAGTGTTGGCAACCCAGCCCGCAATAGTAAGTCCACGCTGTGCAATTGCTTCTGCTGTGAGTAGCGCGTGATTAATGCAGCCAAGACGCATGCCCACAACCAGAATGACAGGTAGGTTTAGCGCTCGAGCAAAGTCACTAAGATCGAGTTGATCGTTCATGGGCACCAAAAATCCCCCTGCGCCCTCCACCACCATGCAGTCCGCATTTTGATGCAGGGCGTGAAAGGCCGAGAGCATGGTGTCTAGTTCGAGGGTAATACCAAGGGATTGCGCAACCAAGTGTGGCGCTGCAGGGGTTGGTAACACATAAGGACATAAATCACTCGCATTGCCTGAGTAGCCGGATGCGAGCTTGAGTGATTCCAAATCCTCATTCGCAGTGGCGTTATTGCCTGAGCGGTATGTACCAGCAACGACCGGCTTAAAGCCAAAGACTGTTTTCTCAGGACAGAGTGCTTTGATTTTTAAAATAAGGGCCGACGCAATCAGGGTTTTGCCGATTTCAGTGTCGGTGCCGGTGACAAAAAAACCACTAAACCCATTATTGTGATTTGCATTCATAGGAGCGCTGCATTCTTATCTACTAATACTTGAGTTTCAATTTCCTGCAGATGTCGCATTAAGGCACGTACCGCATCAATACTATGATTAGCAGAAAAGGTAATGCGTAAACGCGCACTTCCATCGGGTACGGTGGGTGGTCGTATTGCCGGGATCCAATATCCAGCCTGATCCAGTAACCGAGAGGCTGCGAGTGCTGCTGCGTTACTGCCCAAAATAATCGGTTGAATGGGGGTAGTCGATTCCGTACGATGCCAGCGCATAAAAGACAACTCCTCTTGCCAAATCGAAATCAGCGATCGAAGATGTGCGCGCCGTTTGCGACCCTCTTCACCCTCAATCAATGTAAGGCTGGTTAAGAGGGTATGCGCTATGGCTGGCGGAGTGGCGGTGCTGTAAATATAAGGCCGACCTTTTTGAATTAAGCACTCCAGAAGTGTTTCATGAGCGCAAACAAAAGCGCCACTCACACCCGCCGCTTTACCCAGCGTGCCGATATAGACAATTCGATTCGATTGCATTTGGAAGTGTTCCAAGATGCCGTGCCCATGTTCGCCGAGTACGCCAAATCCATGGGCATCATCCACGATGAGAAGCGCATCAAATGCGTGTGCAAGCGCAAGTAATTCTGGTACCGGAGCGAGGTCGCCATCCATGCTAAATACGCCATCAATCACAATCAGCTTATGCGCTGCCGTATCGCCCGCCAGAGCGTTTTTAAGTTGGCCTAGATCAGCGTGATCAAATAAATGAACGTGCGCCTTGGTTTGTGCCGCCGCCAGCTTGACTCCATCGATCAGGGAGGCGTGATTGAGTTTTGCGGAATAAATACTGATGCCAGGATTGGATTGAGGCGCGTTGGCGCCAAGTCCTGCGAGCGCTGTAATTGCAGTGATATTCGCAAGATAGCCAGTGCAAAAGAAAAGCGCGCGCGCTTGGGGGATATGGTGGTTTTGGCAGCGGGCCAATTCAGTTTCAAGTAAATCGTGCGCAATGCTATGGCCGCTAATGAGGTGGGATGCTCCGCTACCAGCGCCATAGCGAGAGGCGCCTTCCGCCATTGCCGCGATCAGCGCTGGGTGATTGGCAAGCCCCAGATAATCGTTACTACAAAAGGCATTCAGTGCGCGACCCGCTACCAGCAGGGTGGTATCGCATGGGCTTTGCGTTTGCTGAAGTCGTCGCCGCAATAAACGGGAATCTAAATCGTCGATTTGCTGGTGGGCGAGATCAAGGGCGGTAAACCGCTGCTGCGCAGGCTTCATGATGGACTTGGTATTGGGAGGATTCGATCTAGTACGCTGCGAATACCTTGGCCCATCGCCATGGTTTGCTCTGTATTCAGAATATAGGGCGGCATGACGTAGACGGTAGAGCCAATGGGTCTGATGAGTAGACCTTCTTGAATCCCCAGTGAGAATACATCGCGCGCGAATGCATTGGGGTTGGGTAATGCCGAAGCGCGAATATCAAACGCCAAAATCATGCCTTGTTGGCGGGAGTGCTCAATACGGGGATCATCGTGCGTCCAAAGAAACGCAGCGCGTAAGTCCCGGGCGCGATCTCGATTTTTCTCCAGCACCTGTTCAGTCTTAAAGAGTTCAAGACAGGCTAATGCCGCGGCACACGCCAATGGATTGCCGGTATACGAGTGGGAATGTAAAAACCCGCGCGCCGTTTCATCAGAATAAAACGCGTTGTAGATCGCGTCTGTAGTGAGGCAAAGTGATAGCGGTAAATAGCCGCCACTAATGCCTTTGGAGAGCGTGATAAAGTCCGGCCAAATTTCTGCGTGTTCGCAAGCAAAAAAACGACCCGTTCTGCCGCATCCCACCGCAATCTCATCAGCAATCAAATGCACGCCATACTGATCGCAGAGTGCGCGCGCAAGACGGAGATACTGAGGAGAGTGCATGGCCATTTGTCCAGCGCATTGCACGAGGGGCTCGATAATGAGGGCTGCGATGCGATGGTGTTCGCGTTGCAATAGTGTTTCTAATTCATGTGCGGCGCGAAGCGCAACATCGTTTGCGGATTCGCCGTGAGTGGCTTGTCTACTGTCTGGCGACATGACGGAAAAAACATCGGAAAGCAGCGCGCCATATGCATTCCGAAATAAAGGCACATCGGTTACCGCGAGCGCGCCTAGCGTTTCACCGTGATAGCTATTGCGTAAACAAACAAATGTATTTTTATCCGGTTTGCCAGCAAGGCGCCAATAGTGGTGACTCATCTTTAGGGCGATTTCAACTGCGGAGGCGCCATCGGATGCGTAAAAAGCATGACCTAATTGATGGTTGCTTAGCGCCGCCAATTGTTCGGAGAGTTCAATAACGGGTTGGTGGGTAAAGCCGGCCAACATCACATGCTCAATTTTTTCAAGTTGAGCTTGAATAGCTTGATTGATGAAGGGATTGGAGTGACCAAATAAATTAGTCCACCAAGAGCTAATGCAATCCAGGATGGCCCGATTGCGATCGTCATATAACCATGGTCCTTTGCCGTGCGTGATGGCAACCAGGGGCATGCCCTCATGGTGTTTCATTTGAGTGCAGGGATGCCAGACTGCCGCTAGACTACGTGAAACCCATGTATCGGATTTGCTGGCGTCCATAACTAATGTCTTCATGAGTGATATTTGACCACTAGTTTTTGGGATTGAGGCGATTCATCTGTTATGTTTATGGCTTGTCAGCCCTTTTTTTGGAATTTCACCATGCCGCAGAGTCAAACCATTGAAAAACCCCTGGTGCGAGCTGAATCACCGCGCGCAAATGCGCTGGGGTCTGGTGATGTTTCTGGTAATTGGACGGTGCCCCAGGTAGAGGCATTGTTTGCGCTACCCTTTACAGAGTTGCTGTATCGCGCGCAAGAGGTGCACCGCACCCATTTCCCTGAGGGTGATGTGGAATTGGCTACCCTGCTGTCGATTAAAACCGGTGGCTGTCCTGAGGATTGCGGATATTGCCCACAGGCAGCGCGGTACAACACGGACGTTAAAGCCAATAAGTTAATGGATTTGGATGAAGTCTTAGATGCCGCTAAGGCGGCCAAGGCGGCGGGCTCCAATCGCTTTTGCATGGGCGCCGCCTGGCGCGAACCCAAAGACCGGGATATCGAAAAAGTAGCCGCGATGATTCGGGGCGTAAAGGCGCTTGGCCTAGAGACTTGCGCCACCTTAGGCATGCTTGAGCCTCTGCAGGCAAAGGCCCTGCAGGCCGCAGGGCTGGATTTTTATAACCATAACCTCGACACCAGCGAAGATTTTTATCGCTCCGTCATTAATACTCGCGATTATCAAGATCGCTTGGATACGATTTCGCATGTCCGCGCTGCTGGCATGTCGGTGTGTTGTGGCGGAATCGTGGGTATGGGTGAGTCGCGCGTGCAGCGCGCTGCTTTTATCGCTCGTTTAGCCAATTTGAGTCCGTATCCCGAATCGGTTCCGATTAACCACTTGGTACCGGTTGCGGGAACGCCGCTAGCAGATCAGCCGCCAATGGATCCGCTCGAGTTTGTACGCACCATTGCGGTAGCTCGCATTACCATGCCCAAGGCGCGTGTGCGGCTCTCCGCTGGCCGGCAAGAGCTGGGAAGAGCGGTACAGGCCATGTGTTTTCAGGCTGGAGCAAACTCGATTTTTTATGGTGAGCAACTACTCACTACCGGCAATCCTGAGGCGGAAGAAGACCTCGCTCTTTTAGCTGAACTGGGTTTAAAGACCAAGCAGAGCATGAAAGCAGAAGTAACGGTATAGTTTTCTGATGCAAATGAACTTGTTGGATCGCCTTATTACGGAGTTTGATATTGCTTTGCGATCCGTTGCGGGCGGCGCACAAGCGCATCGGTCCATACCTGAAGCAGAAGCTGCACCCCTTGATCCTGCTGAGCGCGCCCATGCTGCCGGACTCATGCGGGTGAATCATGTGGGCGAAGTCTGCGCGCAGGCTTTGTATCAATCGCAAAAACTCTTCGCAAGGCAGGCGCATACTAGAGCAATGCTCGATCACTCCGCCCAAGAGGAAATGGACCATATGGCATGGTGCGAAGAGCGTCTATCTGAACTAGGATCACATACCAGCTATTTGAATCCACTCTGGTATGGTGGCGCGTTTGGAATGGGCCTATTGGCGGGCTTGGCGGGCGATCGATGGAGTTTGGGTTTTGTGGCGGAAACAGAAAAGCAGGTCGAAAAGCACCTGAGCGGCCATCTTGAAACCCTGCCTAAAGCAGATTTGCGTTCGCGAGCCATCGTCGATCAAATGCGCCGCGACGAGATTGAGCATGGTCAGTCAGCGCTCAATTTAGGGGGCGAGTCATTGCCCGAGCCAATTAAAAAAGCGATGTCGGCTGTCTCTAAAGTCATGACGACCCTTGCATACAAGGTGTAATTGGGCGGGCACACCAAAATTAGATTACAGATAATCGATTTATTTTGTATTCGATAATTAATACTGTATATATAAACAGTATTAAATCTGATTATGAATGTTAATAGCTAAGATATATTCTTAAGTATATTTTCCAAGCCCTTGTTTTGGGTGACTATTTTATTTTCAGCATAATATCAACAGTCAACGCTAAGTGATTGTAATCACTAGGGAAAATCCAAAAAAAACCATTAAAAGACTTGACCCCCTTTATCCGATCCTCTAAAGTGGGAGGAAGTGTGAAAAAGTGGGGTAAATGTGTTTCAAGGTGCATCAGCTCTTAATTTGGATGCCAAAGGCCGTATGTCTGTGCCGGCGAAGCATCGTGACGCCTTGTTGGTACAGGGCGAAGGCCGTGTGACGCTCACCAAACACCCCGATGGCTGTTTATTGCTATTCCCAAGACCGGAGTGGGAGGCATTTCGGGCGCGGGTTGCGCAATTGCCGATGGATGCGCATTGGTGGCGCCGTATTTTCTTAGGAAACGCAGCGGAACTGGAGCTGGACAGTGCTAGCCGTATTTTGGTATCGCCAGAACTGCGTGCAGCAGCGGGAATAGAGCGCGAAGTCATTTTGCTGGGCATGGGTAGCCATCTTGAGTTATGGGATGCCGCAACCTACGCAGCTAAAGAGCAGGCTGCGATTGCGCAAGGCATGCCAGACGCTCTGAAGCAATTTACTTTTTAATGACGGGGTCCGATGAACAATACACATCGCCCAGTCTTGCTGGCCGAGGCGGTGACGGCGCTGTTAGGCAGTCCATTGCTACAAGCGCCGGATCACGACAATCCTTTGCTCATCGATGGCACTTTTGGGCGCGGAGGGCATTCGCAAGCCTTACTCAAATCGCTATCCCCCAACGCGCGATTAATCGCCTTCGACAAAGATATGCAGGCGATATCAGCAGCCAACGTCATCCAGGACGCGCGCTTTCAGATTATTCATGGCAGTTTTGCCAATATGGCGCAATACGCAAATCCAGCATCTGTATCGGGGATTTTGCTCGACTTAGGAATCAGCTCGCCTCAAGTCGACGAGGCCGAGCGTGGCTTTTCATTTCGGCGGGATGGACCGCTTGATATGCGCATGAATACCAGTACAGGTATTACCGCAGCGCAGTGGTTGGCGAAAGCGAGCCTAGAGGACATCGCGCGCGTTATCAAGAATTACGGCGAAGAGCGCTTTGCGTTGCCGATTGCAAAAGCGATTGTTGCGCGTAGGGAATTAACGCCGATCAATACCACATTGGAATTGGCGAATCTAGTTGGTGGCGTGGTGAAAAAGCGTGAGCCGGGTCATGATCCAGCGACACGTACATTTCAGGCATTGCGAATCTTTATCAATAAAGAACTCGATGATTTAGAAAGTGGCTTGCGGGCAGCGCTGGAATTATTAAAACCCGGTGGCCGTTTAGTGGTGATTAGTTTTCATTCATTAGAGGATCGGATAGTAAAGCAATTTATGCAGGCGCACGCCACTGTGGATGTGCCAAGGGGTTTACCAATACGCGATAAAGATTTGCCACAAGGCGCTTTGGAATTAATTGCGCGCGTGAAGCCGAGTAAAACCGAGGTGGATGAGAACCCGCGTGCGCGCTCCGCCGTAATGCGGGTCGCTCAAAAGCGCGTTTCTGAAGAGGGCTTAATTTACCGTCGCAAGGTGGCGGCATGAATAGAGCAACTCTCACTTTGCTTATATTGCTACTCATCTGTGCGCTGTCTTTAGTTTCGGCGCAGCAGCGTGGACGAAAGTTAGTAACAGCCATCGAACGCGCTCAAATCGAAGAGCGAAAATTAAATCAAGAATGGTTGCGTCTCGAATATGAGCAACGCAACTTATCGAAGTCTGCTCGAATTCGGGATGCGGCGCGAAACCAATTGCGGATGCGTCCTATCTCACCCGATCGCACCCTGTATTTGAAGGGGGAGCGATGAAGCGCGTCGGATTTTCAACAACCCCTAATTTAGTCTTGCGACTGCCCATGTGGCGTTCACGCCTCATGCTCTTTATGTTGTTTGTCGCATTTGCGATGTTGTTGCTGCGCGCATTATGGATTCAAGGTCCGGGGAATGCGTTTTATGAAGCAAAAGCGATTAAAGGTACACAGCGCGAACTCGAGATGTCGGCGAGTAGGGGAAAAATATTAGATCGCAATGGGCAGGTAATCGCAACCAGTCTCGAAGCTAAAGCGGTTATTGCCTATACCGACACCATACCGGATGATTTATCAAGCGAAAAAATAAAACAACTCGCTCAACTATTGGAGATGCGCGAATCCGATGTGCGCAAGAAACTCAAAAATGAACGCAATCAGGTTTTTTTAAAGCGACAGGTTGATCCGCTGGTTGCACAACAAATTCGAAAATTAGAAATACCCGGAATTGGGTTGAACAATGAATACCGTCGCTTTTATCCCGAAGGGGAGGCAATGGCGCACGTTGTTGGCTTCACTAATGTGGAAGATGAAGGTCAAGAAGGCATGGAACTCTCCCGAGAGGCCGATCTTTCTGCGAGTACCGGCAAACGACGGGTTGTAGTGGATCGCCTCGGCAGAATTGTTGAAGACATGGGGATTTTGCAGCTTCCGCAAAATGGGAAAGATCTAAAGCTGTCTGTGGATAGCAAAATTCAATATATTGCGTTTAACGCTTTAAAGGATGCGGTGGAGAAGCACCGCGCGAAAGCGGCCGGCGCTGTCGTGTTGAATGTTCAAACCGGCGAAATTCTGGCTTTAGCCAATTGGCCTAGCTATAACCCCAATGACCGCAGAATTTTAAGCGGAGAGCAGCTCCGCAATCGGGTCATGACTGATACATTTGAGCCAGGGTCGACCATTAAGCCCTTTACGGTCGCTTTAGCAATGGAGAAGGGTCAAGTCAATCCGAATACCGTAATGACTATCGGGGCTAAATACTTGGTTGGACCTAAGCCGATTACCGACACGCATACCTACCCCTCTTTAACAGTCGCGCAAGTCATCCAAAAATCCAGCAATATCGGCACTTCTAAATTGGCGATGAATATGCCCGCTAGCGAGATGTGGGACTTGTTTACTGCGCTTGGATTTGGACAGGCTCCTAAAGTGGGTTTCCCCGGCGCGGTCGCCGGAAAGGTTCACCCCCATCAAAAATGGATGCCAACCGATCAGGCGCGAATCGCTTTTGGTTACGGCATATCAACATCGCTGTTTCAAATGGCGCGCGCTTATACGATTTTCGCGCGTGATGGCGAATTGGTGCCCATCACGATTGAGCATAGCCCTGAATATAAGCAAGGTACACGCGTAATTTCAGCTAAAACCGCCATTGAGATGCGTAGCATGTTGGAGTCGGTAACCGAGCCTGGCGGAACGGCGACGCGCGCGCATGCAGAAGGCTATCGCGTGGGGGGCAAAACCGGCACCGCACATAAGGTCGCCGGAAAAGGGTATGCATCGAATAAATACTTAGCGTACTTTACGGGGATAGCGCCGATTAGCGCGCCACGCATTGTGGTAGCGGTCATGGTGGATGAGCCTTCAGCGAATGGATATTATGGCGGTGAAGTAGCGGCGCCCATCTTCTCAACCATCGTGTCGGAGACCTTGCGCGCAATGAACGTAGCGCCAGATAGTGCCGTTAAGAATATGGTGTTGCGAGACGGGCCAGCTGAACTGAGCACAACCGCCCAAATACAAAAAGTGGCTTTAAAGCAATGATGGCAACACTTTTAAAGCCCAATCAATTTATAGATCATTTGCGTCGATCGGTTTTGGCGTCCGCCAAGATCACGGCAGATACTCGGCAAATCGCGCTCGGCGATGTGTTTTTAGCTTACAGCGTGGGGCATGGATCCGCTCTACGCGATAACCGATCTTTTATTGGCGCCGCCCTCGACGCGGGAGCGACGGCAGTTGCATACGATCCCGATGGAATGGCTCCGGATAAGCTAATCGAAGATCCGCGATGCTATGCCGTGGGGGATTTAGCGCAATTCGCCGGCATGATTTGCTCCGAGTGGTACGGCAATCCAAGCGAGAAGTGCAGTGTTATCGGCGTTACGGGAACGAACGGTAAAACGAGTATTACGCAGTGGCTGATGCAGGCGCTGGATCAGCCATCTGAACGGGCGGCGGTGATGGGCACATTGGGTGTTGGGTTTCCTGGTCAATTGCAGTTGATGGGTTACACCACTCCGGATGCCCCGCGTCTGCAAACCGAACTTAAAAACCTGGTGGATGCGGGAGCGAAGCGGATTGCGATGGAAGTATCTTCGCACGCTCTAGAGCAGGGCCGAGTGAACGGGGTTCAATTTTCAACAGCTGTATTTAGTAATCTGAGTCAGGATCACTTGGATTATCACGGCACCATGGCCGATTATGCCCAAGCGAAAGCATGCTTATTTCAGAAGGCGGGATTGCGGCACGCAGTGATTAATCTTGAAGACGCATTTGGTCGTGAATTAGCAATGCAGTTATTGGCAAAGCAGCAGATTCAGGTATGGGGCTATGCGCTTAATCCAAGCGCATTTGTTGGTTTTGAGAAGTTTGCTCAGCGTTTAAATCGAGTTTGCGCATCCAGTATGCAGTTTAAAGATGCAGGCTATCGCGGCCTATTGGAATGGCAAGGTCACGGGACTTCTGAGTTGACGATTCCAGTCATTGGTGAATTCAATCTCAGCAATTGCTTGGCTGTGTGGGCCTGTTTATTGCTTGAAGGAATGGATTTGGCGGAAGCGAGTAAACGCATCGCCAACGTAAAGCCTGTGAGTGGCCGCATGGAGTGGGTGGCGTTACCTCGAACTACAAAAGGATCTGGCCCACTAGTTGTAGTTGATTATGCGCATACACCCGACGCATTAGAAAAGGCGCTGCAAGCAGTACGTCCCATTGCGACAGAACGGGGTGGGCGCATTTGGTGTGTGTTTGGTTGCGGTGGTGATCGCGATATTAGCAAGCGCCCATTGATGGGAAGTATTGCCAGTGCGCTCGCGGATCACATTGTGATCACCAGTGATAACCCGCGATCCGAGGATCCAGTAAAAATTATCGATGCTGTACGTAGCGGCATACCGAACTCGGCATCGGTACAAGCGATTGTCGATCGGGCGGCCGCCATCATGAGCGCGGTACGGCATGCCCACAGTACCGATGTCATTTTGATAGCGGGCAAAGGTCACGAAGCCACTCAAGAAATTAAAGGCAAAAAATTCGCGTTTTCCGATCAAGAGCATGTCCGCTTAGCGGCGGGAGGACTTGTCTGATGACAATGACGACACTCGCTCGAATGCATGCCATGTTGCCCGCTAGTCAGCTGATTAATATTTCAGCTGAGGCAGCCCAACATCATGTGATTCAGGCTGTTGAGACGGATAGCCGTAAGGTGGAAAACCATTCTTTATTTATTGCTTTAAAAGGCGAGCGATTCGATGCGCATCAATTCCTGCCCGAAGTAGAAGCGGCAGGAGCCAGTGCGGTGATGATCAGTGATCAAAATGCATGCCCCAATACCCTGCCTGCTATTTGCGTTGCGGATACACGCATCGGCCTCGGTGATTTTGCGAAAGCATGGCGCGCACAATTTGCACTACCACTGGCTTTGGTGACAGGGAGCAACGGTAAGACTACTGTTAAGGAAATGATCGCATCCCTATTTAAGGCTGCGGTTGGCGAGGATGCGAGTTTAGTAACGCGCGGAAATTTAAATAACGATATAGGTCTACCAATAACCTTATTGCGTTTACGCGATCACCACCGTTTAGCGGTGATCGAATTGGGCATGAATCATCCAGGTGAAACAGCCGTGCTGGCGGGTATAGCTCAGCCCACCATTGCCTTAATAAATAATGCGCAGCGAGAGCATCAAGAATTTATGGCAACGGTGGAGGCAGTCGCTAAGGAGCATGCTGATGCGATTGCGGCACTGCCCATTAATGGGGTTGCCGTCATCCCGGCAGATTCTCCATTTACAGCCGACTGGAAAGCGATCGCAGGTCAGCGGCAAGTCATTGATTTTGCGCTGGATGCCGATGCAGCAGTTAAGGGCAGCATCTTACACAATGGGCACATCAAAATTGAAACAGACCAAGGCGCTATAGAAGTCCGTTTAGCTACTTTGGGTGACCATAATGTGCGCAATGCCCTTGCGGCAACCGCAGTTGGTTTGGCTGCCAAGCTAGATTTGCGAACCATTCGACTCGGGCTGGAGTCGTTCACGCCCGTGGTTGGCAGAATGCAGTCCAAGCGGGTAGGTCAATGTCTTTTAATTAATGACAGTTATAACGCCAACCCTGATTCCGTTCGGGCCGCGATTGATGCGCTCGAAAAAACCGGCACAAAAACATGTTTAGTGTTGGGTGACATGGGCGAGGTCGGCAGTAAGGGCCCGGAGTTTCACCGTGAAGTCGGGACCTATGCTGCCGAGCACGGTATTTCTTATTTATTAGCGCTAGGTGAGTTAAGTCGTTTTGCCATCCAAGGCTTTAACGAAACTAGCCTGCGCTTGGGAACTTTGGCAGAGGCTACACACTTCGAGACCGTGGAAGCGCTAAATGCCAAACTGGCGATAGTCTGTCAGATTCTTAAGCAACCGCTGGATCGCGACGCAGTATTTACCGTATTAATTAAAGGATCGCGCTTTATGCGAATGGAACGTGTTGTAGAGGCAGCAGAAAGCCTATTGCTGGAGGATCAGCCATGTTCTTGATGCTAGCGCAGTGGTTACAAGACGACTATGGTTTTTTTCGGGTGTTTAATTACATCACTTTTCGTGCGGTGATGGCGACCTTAACTGCCCTTCTGATTGGTCTCATTTCAGGCCCGTGGGTAATACGTAAGTTAACAGAATTAAAGCTAGGACAGGCGGTGCGTACGAATGGTCCTCAAACCCATTTAGTAAAATCCGGCACCCCGACGATGGGGGGTGTTTTGATCTTAATCGCCATCTTTATCGCCTGCATCTTATGGGCCGATTTAAGCAATCGCTTTATATGGATTGTGATGTTGGTCACCTTTGGCTTTGGCATGGTCGGATGGGTAGATGATTACCGTAAGGTGGCACGCAAGGATCCAAAAGGCATGGCTTCCCGAGAAAAGTTTTTCTGGCAAACCTTAATCGGTTTGTTTGCGGCAATTTATTTGGCATTTTCAGTATCGGAAGTTAATAATTTGAAGGTGCTGCAGTTGTTTATTGACTGGGTGCAAAGCGGATTTTCTTTAAGTCTGCCCGCAAAATCAAATTTGTATTTGCCATTCACAAAAGAGGTGAGCTATCCATTGGGTGTGCTTGGGTTCATTATCTTGAGCTATCTTGTGATTGTGGGCAGCAGTAATGCGGTTAATTTAACGGACGGTTTAGATGGCCTCGTGATCATGCCGGTCATTCTGGTTGGCGCAGCCCTCGGCGCATTCGCATACGTTATGGGCAATGCGATTTATGCGAAGTATTTGCTCTTTCCTTACATTCCTGGCGCGGGTGAGTTGATGATTTTCTGTGGCGCTATGGGCGGCGCAGGCCTTGCTTTTCTTTGGTACAACACCCATCCAGCCCAAGTATTTATGGGTGATGTGGGCGCGCTTGCTTTGGGTGGAGCCCTGGGCACGATCGCAGTGATTGTGCGGCAAGAAATTGTGCTGTTTGTGATGGGCGGGATTTTTGTGGCTGAAACCGTCTCCGTCATGATGCAAGTCATTTGGTTTAAATACACCAAGAAACGTTACGGCGAGGGACGCCGTATTTTTCGAATGGCGCCCTTGCATCACCACTTTGAATTAGGCGGCTGGCGTGAAACCCAGGTCGTAGTTCGTTTTTGGATCATCACTATTTTATTGGTGTTGATTGGTTTATCTAGCTTGAAATTACGGTGATCAGTACACGATGCGCAATGTAGAGAATCCATTTATGAAGCCTAGCCCAAGCTTGTCTCAGGAGCCTGGGAATACCCCGTCGCGCTTTTTGATTCTCGGTTTGGGTGA
>JAUYRJ010000045.1 GCA_030696845.1 Polynucleobacter sp. | reverse complement strand
GAAAATAATCACCTCTCGATGCTGATTGAAGGCCTCGCATACGATCGCTGCCAGGTTGGCATCGTGCTTAATATTGATCCCACAGTCACTTTCCCTGAATACGCGATCTACGATGAAGATCAATTATTTAGTATTGTGCGTACGCAAGTGGATGTTGTGCTCCCTTCCGGCGCGGCCGTACTGAATGCCGATGATCCTATGGTGGCCAAGATGGCCGAGCTTTGCGACGGTGAAGTGATCTTCTTTTCACGAAATGAAGATGCTCCCATCGTCGTAGAGCACCTTAAACAGGGTGGGCGCGCCGTATTGGTGCGAGAGCATCAAATTATTCTCAGGGTGGGCGATCGCGATGAGCAAGTACTCCGCCTTCCCAAAAACCCGAAGAGCACGCCCGAAACCGCCCTTTGGAAACCGGTTAACCTCGCAGCGGCGACTGCCGCCGCATGGGCGTTGGACATCCCCTTTAACATCATCGCTGCGGGTACAGAGACTTTTTACTCTGACTCAAGCCTTCACGTCGAGGCGTAATTGAACGTATCCCGAATTCGCATGTTGCGCGGCCCCAATTTATGGAGCCGTCATACCGCCCTAGAAGCCATCGTCGCTTGCGATGAAAATGAACGCTCGATTGATTTAATTGCCGGCTTTGAGCAAAAGCTGCGCGAGCGTTTTCCGCAACTGGGTTTAATGCGCTTTAGTGGAGCCAGCGAAACCATCTCCTTAGCGCATGTCATTGAACATACCGCGCTAGGCCTTCAAGCGCAAGCGGGCTGCCCCGTAACCTTTAGTCGCACCGTGCAAACCATCGATGCAGGCGTTTATCAAGTGGTAGTCGAGTACACCGAAGAGGCGGTGGGCAGGATGGCCTTTGATTTCGCGCTAGCGCTGATTCAGGCTGCGCAAGACGAAGCCCCCTTCGATCTGATGACCGCGCTAAGTGAGCTCGCCTCCTTATATGAGGATGTTCGACTTGGGCCGAGCACAGGCTCGATCGTCGATGCTGCAATAGCGCGCGACATTCCCTACCGCCGCATGACGGAAGGCAGTATGGTTCAGTTTGGCTGGGGCAGTAAACAAAAACGCATTCAGGCTGCAGAAACCAGTAATACGAGTGCGATTGCCGAAGCTATTGCCCAAGATAAGGAGCTCACCAAAAACCTATTGCATGCGGCTGGCGTTTCGGTTCCCCATGGGCAAGTAGTCACTACCGCGGACGATGCCTGGCGCGCCGCACAAGAAATTGGCGGCCCTGTTGTTCTCAAACCGAAAGACGGCAATCAAGGCAAAGGGGTTGTCGCCAACATACAAACTGAAGCGCAAGTTAGAGCAGGCTTTGAAGTCACCCAAGCCTTTGGCGATGAAACCATCGTAGAGCGCTATCTACCCGGGCAGGACTACCGCTTACTGGTGGTTGGTAATCAACTGGTTGCCGCCGCGCGCCGCGAGCCAGCGCAAGTGATTGGCGATGGCGAGCATACGATCGAGCAACTGGTTGAGATGGAAAACCAAAATCCACTTCGTGGAGATGGCCATGGCACCGCCCTGACCAAGATTCGTTTTGATGACATCGCAATCGCTACTTTAGCTGCAGCCAATTTAACCCGCAGCTATGTCCCCAAAATAGGTGAACGCATTTTGCTGCGTAATAACGCCAATTTGAGTACGGGTGGAACAGCTACCGACGTTACCGATGACGTCCATCCCGATGTTGCTGCTAGCGCTGTAGCTGCAGCCCAAATGATTGGTCTTGATATCGCGGGCGTTGATATTTTGTGTGAGGCGATCTATAAGCCTTTAGAGCCGCAGGGTGGCGGTATTGTGGAAGTCAATGCGGCGCCTGGACTGCGCATGCACTTGCAGCCCTCCTTTGGTAAGAGCCGCCCCGTGGGTGAGCACATCATCGACATGATGTTTCCGCAAGGTGAAGATGGACGTATCCCAGTAGTGGCAGTTACGGGCACCAATGGCAAAACCACCACGGTCCGCCTGATTGCGCATTTATTGCAGCAAACCGGATTGCGGGTTGGCATGACATCGACCGATGGTGTCTATGTAGAAAATCGCCGAATCGATACCGGCGACTGCAGCGGCCCCAAGAGCGCTCGTAATGTACTCATGCATCCGGATGTGGATGCGGCCGTTCTCGAAACCGCGCGTGGCGGAATTTTGCGGGAAGGTCTAGGCTTTGATCGGTGTGAGGTTGCCGTTGTCACCAATATTGGAGAAGGCGACCACTTAGGTCTCAACTACATTAGCAGCGTGGAAGACCTGGCTATTTTGAAGCGGGTGATCGTGCAAAACGTAGCCCCCAGCGGCGCAGCCGTGTTAAATGCGATGGATCCTATTGTGGTCAAAATGGGTGATGTGTGCCCTGGTCGCGTGATCTTTTTCGCTCACAATCCAGCGCACCCCGTGATTACGGCACACCGCGCTAAGAATAAAAAAGTGATTTTCTTTGATGGCGAATACATCATCGCCGCCAAAGGCTTGAATGAGTTGTATCGAATCCCGGTTAATTCCATTCCCATTACCAACAATGGCCTGCTCGCCTTTCAGATTGACAACGCAATGGCTGCTATTGGAGCGGCATGGGCACTTGGCTTGGATTGGGATGAAATTGCACACGGCCTCTCTCATTTTGATTCCAGTGCCAATGCCGTACCTGGGCGTTTCAATGTCTTTGAGCATCGCGGCGCAACCGTTATAGCGGACTATGGACACAACCCCGATGCGATGCGGGCGCTAGCGGATGCTGTTAATGCCTTAAAGCCGAAGCGTAGTCACGTTGTGATCAGTGGTGCCGGCGATCGCCGCGATGAGGATATTCGCTTGCTCACCCAAATCCTCGGCAATGCCTTTGATGAGATTATTTTGTATGAAGACCAATGCCAACGCGGTCGCGCGGATGGCGAGGTGCTTAAACTACTTCAAGAAGGTCTCGTTGGCACCACCAAGGCAAAGCAGGTCCAAGAGATTCGTGGCGAGTTTTTAGCCATCGATACCGCGCTCCAGCAACTGGAGGCTGGGGACGTTTGCTTAATCTTGATTGATCAGGTCGAAGAGTCGCTGGCTTACTTAGCTGCGCAGATCAAACCGTAAACCACTTACCCTTGCGCGTGATACGCGCGCAGCAAAGACACTTCCTCGGCTGATCCCAGCATCACGGATACGCGCTCGTGCAATCCGTGGGGCTTGAGATCCAAAATGGCATCCACACCATTGATCGATTGCCCGCCTGCCTGCTCAACCAACAAGCTCATAGGGTTTGCTTCGTACATCAAGCGCAATTTTCCGGGCTTACCGGGTTCACGCTGATCCCAGGGGTACATAAAAATACCCCCACGGGATAAAACGCGATGCACATCAGCCACCATCGATGCGATCCAGCGCATATTAAAGTCCTTTTGACGTGGCCCACTTACGCCAGCCAAACACTCCTCCACATAGCGCTTAACGGGCGCAGCCCAGTGGCGCATGTTCGACATATTGATCGCAAACTCTTTAGTTGATGCGGAGATCGCAATACCTTGCTTAATCAATAAAAACTCGCCGCTGACCGCATCCAGCGTGAAGAGATCTACGCCATCACCCAAGGTGATGGCTAAGGTGGTTTGCGGACCATACACCACATACCCGGCAGCCACTTGCTTTCTGCCTTCCTGCAAAAAATCGCTGGTAGTGAGTGGTGTATTGGGATTGGGCTTTTGCAAAATAGAAAAAATGGTACCAATCGATACATTGACATCGATGTTCGATGAACCATCTAAAGGATCAAAGAGCAAGAGGTAGTCACCAACCCCCTTACCCACAGGAAGCGGCTCCTCGATTTCTTCAGAGGCAATGCCCGCTAAAGCGGCGCAGCCCTGCACCCCCTCAATCAGTAGGTCGTTGGCAATCACATCGAGCTTTTGCTGCACCTCGCCCTGTACGTTTCCTGTGCCGGCCGAACCCAAAATACCAATCAAAGCACCTTGCGCTACCTCGTCACTCAAGGTACGGCAAGTGCCCACCAAAGCAATAAGCAAAGACTGCAAGCCTTCGGGCACTGCGGCTCCCTGCGGTTTTGCCTGCTCTACGTAATTCCGAAAGGGTGTTTTTAATTGAATTGGGTTTGCCAAAACGCATTCTCCACAAAGGGTGCTGGGTTAGGAATAAGCCTATTTTGCCCGTTTCCAATATGCCCAGCAGTTTTTATCACGCTATTCGCCTAAGGCTTTCAAAATAAGCTCGTTCACATCTGAAGACAGGGAACCCAATGCTGCCACTTGTTTGAGGGCAGCATGCATCTGCTCTTGATAAGGCTTATCAAATACTCGCCACCGATCCAGCGCGCGCGCTAAGCGGGCTGCCACTTGCGGATTCACTGCATCGAGCTCAGCCACGGATTGCGCCCAAAATTGATAACCACTACCGTCCTTGGCATGAAAGCCCGCTGGATTGCCCATGCAAAAGGAATGGATCACACTACGCACGCGATTGGGGTTGCTCATCTTAAAATCCGGATGCGCAAGTAAAGCGCGCACCTTGCCTAATGGTGTGAGTGTCTCGCCTGATATCGGCGGGCAGGTCGATTGCAAACCAAACCATTTATCCATCACCAAAGGATCATCTTTAAAGCGCGCATAAAAATCATCAAGGCATGCTTTGCCCTCTGGCGCTCCCCGCTGAATCAAATGCGCTAAAGCGGCGTAGCGATCGGTCATATTGTTCGATGATTGATACTGCCGCGCTGCTCTAGGTGCCCACGCATCGGGGCTGGCGATCAACAACATGCCCAGAGCCAGATTTTTCAGACTCCGCTTGCCGGCACTGATGGCATCGGGCGTAAAGTCGCCCGGGGTTTGCATGGTTTCATACAAATGCGCCCACTCGGTCTCTAAGCCCCGCGCTAAAGCCTCACGATACGCATTGCGGTTGGCATGAATCTGCTGCGGGTCTACGCTGGCGCATTGTTCGTATAAATAACTCTCGGCAGGCAAGCCAAGAGCCAACTCCTTAAATGCCGGATCCAATTGGGTGTCGCGCAAAATCGCCCGATACGTTTCCAGTAGCAATGCGTCTGGAGTCCGTCCCACCAAAATAAATTGCATTGCGAGCTTTTGCCCAGCTTCCCAGCGATTAAATGCATCGTCATCGCTGGCGAATAAAGTCAGTAAGTCAGTTTCGGTTTGATCAAACTCAATCACGATCGGAGCGGAAAAGCC
>JAUYRJ010000084.1 GCA_030696845.1 Polynucleobacter sp. | reverse complement strand
CAGAAATATTTGACTATATTGAGGTGTTTTATAATCGTGCTAGACGCCACTCGCACCTGGAGGGAATTAGTCCTGAGGCATTTGAGGAGATCTGGCGTAAACAGGCGTAGGTGTCTACGAAACTGTGGGTAGTCCATAGGTGTCTACGAAACTGTGGGTAGTCCAAAATCCGCTTTAGGAGTGTCTACTTCTTAGGGGGTATTACACTACAGCGTGCCGAAGCCAAATGGCTTGAGGAACTGAATTTACTCAGTCATATGCCGACTGGGTTTCCGATTGAAAACCATGCCGACCTGAGCAGTAACTATGGTAGCCGCATTGATCCGTTTACGAAATTGCTGACCTATCACGCAGGCGTAGACTTTTCTGCGCCAGCTGGAACGATTATTTATGCAACGGGGGATGGCAGAATTGCTCGAACTGACTTTGATCGGAATAATGGGCAATACATTGTCATTGAACACGCTGAAGGATTTACGTCCAAATATGCGCACATCAAGCGGTTCTTGATTCGGGAAGGCGAAAAAGTAAAACGAGGACAAGCGATTGCTGAAGTAGGCTCTACGGGTAGATCCACTAGTCCTCATCTGCATTATGAAATTGCCCATAAGGGAATGAGTATTAATCCAATGATGGCACTGACTAAAACATCCCAATTAGCTCTAATCAAGGATTAAAAATTATTGCATTTTTTTGAGCAACGATAATCGTACTACTTAAAAAAAATAATATTTTTCCCAATCAAAAGTTAATCCTTTCTTTTTCAATCACTATCGGACGATTCCTTACAAAAGTATGAATCGAGCCAATATATTCACCAAGCAGGCCAATAAAAATTAATAATAGGCTGCTAACAAAGAAAAAACCAACTACCAGTGGCGCCAACCCCAACACAAAAATATCCCAATAGAGTAATTTCATTAGCAGGTAGTAAGCTCCGATTATGAAACTGAATACCCCGAAACCTATGCCAACAAAAGTGGCTAAACGCAGGGGTAACATGGAGTGACTAACGATGCCCAGCATGGCCAAATCAAATAATATATAAAAGTTATTTTTTGATTTGCCTGATTTCCTCTGGGGCTGCTCAAATGACAAGGTTTTAATTGGGTATCCAAATTCACAAATCATCCCTCTTAAGTAGGGATAAGGATCTGCAATTTTACGCACTTGATCTAGCACCTCTTTATCATACAAACCAAATCCCGTTGCATCTCGAACCAACTTAATATCTGAAACGCCATCCAGCATTTTGTAATACAGCCTTCTAATAAAATGTAGCAAAGGATTTGTATAACTAACCGGCTTTGTTGCGAGCACCACCTTCCAACCCTTTTCCCATTCAGCCAAAAATAAGGGGATCAACTCAGGTGGATCCTGTAAATCTGATGACATCGCAATAGTCGCCATTCCCTGCGTTTGCATCATTCCCCAATAGGGGGACCGAAGGTATCCAAAATTTCTCTGATTGACAATAATTTTAATTCGATGATCCTTAGCTGCCATTTTCTTAAGAATTTCAACCGTATTGTCCTCGCTAGAATTGTCGATAAAAATCATCTCAAAATCATATTGCGTTAATGAATCAATGGACTTACAAATACGAGCATAGAGCTCCTCAACATTTCCAGATTCATTAAAACAGGGTGTAAGAATGCTAATGAGCTTTGACATATTAATTATTCACTTCGATATTTAGAGGCATGAGAAAAAGTATAAATTCGATGCAGAAAATAGGATATAAGCATAGTCATCACCATGATAACTCCCTGAGAAACCCAGAATGGCCATTTAAAAAAATCGACAAGTAGCCAAATTAATGCAGTTCCTAAAACTGCAGTGCCTCCATAGACAAGGTAACATTTGAAGTACTCGGATATCCAATTTCCAGTAGTCCTAAAAACGAATAATTTATGAGTGAGAAAAGCAACAGATATTGCCAATATATTCGCAACTACAGAAATAATAATGATGTGAAATCTTAAAGAAAAACTTTCATAAAGAATGAGACCAATGCTATAACCAAAGATACTGTTCGAAGCACCTGCGATTAAGTAACGTGTTTTTTCATTCAGCCTCATGCGAATCCTGATCGCCCGAGCAAAATGTCGCCAGTCAGCTCTATAGCTTGGCGCAAGGTGTAAGAGGGGCGCAAGTCAAGCATTTGATTCGCTTTACTGATGTCGGGGATATAACGATTACGGTCGATGCCTTGAGAGGTTCCTTTTATTAATACTGGCTTATTGGGGGCCAATACAGATCCTACCAGCGCTGCCAAATCACTAAGGGCAATAACCTCGTTTGAGCCCACATTGTAAGCATGGCCTGACTGACCTTTCTCTAAAATTCTTAAAAGCCATCTAGCTAAATCCTCCTGATAAAGATAAGTACGCAATGGGGTACCATCGCCTGCAACAATAATTTCTCTATCGTAGAGTGCGTTCTTTATAAAATTACCAATCGCAAAATGAGCAGTTAAAGGTAATTCAGGCCCTAAAAATGCAAAGCATCTGGCAATCTTCACATCAAGATTAAATTGAGAAGCATAAATACTACACAACAGCTCTGCTTGTCGCTTAGCCACACCATAGACATTATGAACATTCAGTGGGTCTGGCATTCCCAAATAAGTCTCAGGGATTGACGTCATATCTACAGGCTGTGGTCCGTATACCCCACCAGAACTAGTTAATAAAAACCGCTGTACATTAGCTTGTATAGAAAAATCTAAAACATTACGTGTGCCTTTGATGATTTGATCAAATCGATTGAGGGGAGTAAAGCCAGGAATATCTAAAGAATCGGCCGCAGCATGCAAAACATCAGTGAATTCCTCCCCTATAGGAAAGGACTGCGGATCATTAATATCACCTTGATGCAACCTTAACCAAGAGCAAGCCAAAAATTTAGGGTGACGCTGTAGAAATAAGTGAGGATTTCGACTTAAGACCACCACTTCAAACCCAGCCTCTTGATTTGGAGTTAAGTGGCTGGATTGCAAATACTGCAATATAGACTTGCCAAAAAACCCCGTTCCGCCAGTTAAGAATAGCTTCATATCAGCAATATTATTACGCTTGAGCCTTGCGGCACAAAATACTAGTAACTACTGCAGTCCGCCAACCTAATGAAATCTCATTTGGGATAATTTCAATCAACTCTAGACCTGCGCCTTCAACGAGTTTTCGTATTGATTCTAGCGAAAAGAAATTAATATGCTCATGCCAATGTCTTTTTCGTTGAGCTAAATCTGGAGATCCCACAAATTCTCTCATCACCTCCTCATAAGGCACTTCAAGATACAAAATAGTTGAATCAGACATTGCCGAAATAATATCTCGCAGAAGTTTTTGAGGGTAAGGAATATGTTCAAGCACTTGACTGCAAATAATTAAATCATAGCCATTCTCTTTTATCTCATCACGGGAGACTGCTCTCACGCCCTCAATAGCGCGCATCCCTGAAATGTCAAAAACGTGTACCTCTTTGGCTGTTCCGAGCAAAGGAGTATTGATACCTGTATCTCCACCCCAATCTAATATTTTGTTGGGTACAGAAATACGTTGCAATAAAAATTCTTCAATATCCTTAATGTAGGGCGCACGCCCAGAAAAGAATTTATTTTTCTCGACATATCCCGGTTCATAAAGCTCACGCAAAGCAGTGTAGGAATCGTCGCGATAGCCCTCATACAAGCGAGCGAGCTCATGGTCAGTAAATCGAATATCCAAAAAGAGTGCGCCACAGTTCCCGCAATGCATAGAATTACATAAGCAATAAGCAAACCCGGGTTTAATGTCGCGTAATCCCCAAGCGGGTGTTATTTCAACCGAGTCATACCCCCAGATGCGCTTTGCAATGAATGGCATAATAATTGCCGATGTTCTATTGAGCACTTTACTAGCACAACAAATGCATTCCTGCGCTACCCGCTCCTCAGAGAATTGTTCCGCCTTTTGCTTCATTATTTGACCTCACTTGAGAGGCCTCTAGCCTCATAAGATTCTTTTTTAATATTCGTATATTTCAACGCTAGCTTGAGCTCTTCAATCGGCAAGAGTGGCGACATATCTTCAATCGGCATTGACGTAATTTTTCCATCATCTGAAATATGAGCCTGCACCTTTGGGAATAACTTCTCATCTGGATCAAGGAATACCTCAATGATCAAAGGATTTAATGTGCCAATCGACTGCTTTAGATGCATAGTGAGATCTTGAACGGTTTTAGCAGAGAGGTATGGTATTGAATAGCCCTCTGCAATTTTTTCAAGCATAGGTATATGAAGTCCACTTTGCTCGCCTGTGCCGATAAAGCGTTTCTCAAAGTAATTTATTTGCGTATTTCGAATAGAGGCATATCCACTGTTATTGAATATGATTAATGTAATTGGAAGATGATCTCCTGCCACTACAGCCAGCTCTTGTATATTCATTTGCAAACTTCCATCACCCTCAACGCAGAATATTTGTGAACCTGGGCGAGCTTGCGAGGCGCCTATTGCCGAAGACAATCCAAACCCCATTGAGCCCAAGCCAGATGTAATCGAAATTTTTTGATCCAACTTATTTTTAAAGAATGCATAAAAAACCTCGATACCCAGACCTGAGCTTCCGGTAGCAATATTTGCACCTACTGGCAATACATCAGATAAAACATCTATTGCCTCATAGTGAGAAATATGCTCACTTGATTTTTTCAAGAAATGTTGGTATTCATTTGCATAAGTATTTTTGAGCCATGCGGTAAATGCAACCCATTCGCTCGTATCGGGACGCTGGAGGGAGCCGGACTCACTATAACTCTTCATGACTGACCTCAGAAAATTCTTAGCATCGCTAACAACAGGTGTTAGCCGATTGAGGGCATGTTTCTCAATCTCATGCGGGTCAATATCAACTAATATTTTTGCTGCATCGGCCGCAAAGTTTTTCGGATTAAATGCCGTAATTACATTATTTAAACTTGAGCCTACACTAATTAATAGGTCGCAATTTTGTACGGCAAAGTTAGCTGAACGCATGGAGACGCCACCTGGGCGCCCCACGTACAGAGGGTGATCATACTCAAATAAATCTAATGCAGGGAAGGTAGAGATAACGGGAATCTGAAATGTTTCAGAAAAAGCCTTGAGGAGTCGACGATCTCCTTCGCCACGAACTCCCTGACCCACCAATAAGAGTGGCCTCTTTGAGGTTTGGATTTGGGAAATAATCTCCGCGGGATTAAATTTTATTGATTGATTTACGCAAGAATCCATTAAGGACTTGAAATCGACATCTGGATAGTCCTCCGGCAAAACAAATGCCTGAATATCTAAGGGTACATCCAACCAACTTGGACCGCATCGCGGCGTCATTGCGAAGGCAATACAACGCTCTAAATCAGATTTAATCGACAGCGGATCATCAATCAAAATGCTGCATTTTGTAATATTTTTAACCATTGAAATGGTGTCCACTTCTTGGACACCCGATTGTCGCAAAAGGCCGCCTGTATTTAAATCTGATCTCTTTACCTGACCAGATATCACCAACAGTGGGTTAGATTCAATATAAGCACCTGCAACTGGCGTAATAACATTTGTACTTCCTGGCCCACTCGTGACAATAGCAACCCCGAGTCCGCAAGGATGATAACGACCATACGCCTCAGCAGATATTCCTGTTGCTTGCTCATGTAGACAAGCGATATAACGCATACCAGATGAGGCTACAGCATCATCCAAATACATTGCCCCACCTCCTGGCACTAAAAATACAGTATCAATACCGAAATTTTGGAGTTGTTTAATGATGTAATCAGCGACCCGCATAAATATAGTCCTAAGAAGAAAAATTTTTTGTAACAGATGAAAAGCCAAGCTTGAGAATAGTTCGCGCCTCATTTAAGGGCACTAAACGATTATCGACCTTTAGAGGATCCTGCGAATGGCAATATGCAAGAACTGCGCGAGCCATTTCTAGGTACTGGGTATTACGCTCAAATGGTATCGAACGAATATAGCGCTTATATCCTATCCGTTTTTGTACCATTGCTTCAATCTGGGCAGTCCGAAAATTTAATCTCAATAGACCTCTATCAAATTCAAATACCCCTTCCATGACGGGAGGATTGCCAAGATAGTCTCCATTAATACTTCCCATCGTACATCCAGTAGGCTGATCGTACAGTAGGGAGCTAGTAAACATCTCATCACAATCAATTTTAAGGTGACTGCCGTCACCTAAAATGGTGACATATTCATCGGGCTTACCCAGCAGATAAAACATGAGATCAGTCCCATGGTTTTGAGTCAAAAATGACCCTCCACCTAAAGCTTTTTGAACGGCATAGCTGTTCCGATAATTCTCCCAAGGATGCCAGAGAGATATGTGCTCTGAATGGGTCATAGTAAATCGATATAGTGAGCCCATTACATTGGAGCTGATTATTTTTTTAATCAGCGCACTCAGAGGATTAAATCGTAGTTGCTGAACCACTAAAATTCGGTCGGGATTTTCAATCTGATCAAAAAGAGCTAGTTGGTCAAAATTACAGGCGCAAGGCTTTTCCAACAAAATAATGGCAGAGGTTTTCTCGTAGAAAAATAAGGCTGTTGCAGCATGAAGGGCAGAAGGGTTTGCAATCACAACCAACCCAGGATTAAGGTCCTTAGCCTCTTGCAGGCTAACAATGGTTTGATAATCCGGAATAGTCTGGTCAAATCCAGGATGTGACTTAATCTGCTGAGATGCGGCTTGCCTCAAAGCAAAAAAGTTTGCTGCTGGATTTAATGCATGAAAATTAATCAGATGTCGTATACCAATTGATCCCAGCCCAATGATCAGAATATTCATTGTACTTACAGCACCCAGCCGCCATCAACATTAAAAGTTGCGCCCGTGATATATGAAGACTCATTGCTAACTAATAATTTAACAATACCAGCTAGATCCTCTGGTAGCGCCATTCTTCCCATAGGGCATCTTTTGGAGTAGCGCTCAATAAATTCAGGAGACTGCTCAGACAATACTCCGCCTGGTACTACTGTATTCACTCTCATTTTAGGAGCCAAGCAAATCGCCAAATATTCTGTCAGATTAATCACAGCAGATTTTGAAACTGGGTAACCGATATGTTTTAGATGCCCATCATATAAATCTGGTTTAGGAGTAACTACTCCATAGATTGATGAAAAGTTGACGATAGATCCAGTCTCATTGTATTTAGCAAATGCCCTGCATACTGAAAATAAGGTGGTGATATTTGTATGCAAATAATCATCAATATCGCTCAGAGAAAAATCCCAAATTGTTTTTGCTTGCCTCGCGCTTTTGGAAATATGCTCATTCAAAGCAAACAAGTTGACTAAATTAGATGCGCGATTATTTTTGAATAGCTCATCCACATATTTTTCATCACCTAAATCATCACCCAAAGAGAGGTCAACTGGCTTTACAGTCAAGCCTGATTCTCTTAATAACGCGAGTAGCTCGCTACCAATACGGCCTGACGATCCCGTCAAAATTACATCATATGAATTCACAATACTTCCTATTGGTTAAGATTGAATAGTTAATGAGAGATCTCGCCAAGACTCCATCTCTGAAGATCTTCAGCCACCATTTCGCTTGCAATTACTTCAACTGACTTGGTTGGTGCCCACCCAAGTAATTCGCGTGCCTTTGTAAAATCTCCCGCCATTCCCGGGGTATCAATCTCGCGGAAATGCTTCATACTCACTTCGGCTAATAGCTGGTTCGTTTTTTTACAGTGGCATTTTTCTTCAAGCCCACTGCCAGTAAAAATTGGATCAAATCCTGCGGCTATTGCAGCCAAGGCTAAAAAGCTTCTCACTGAGATAGTTTTGCCTGATGCAAATATGTAATCGTTGCCTTCTTTTTTCAAGATTGACTGATGCATGCCTTTAACAACATCACTGGCAGATGACCAGTCGCGCTCCATATTCAAGTTTCCAAGCGTCAGAGGCTCACCGCCCTCGACCTTCAATCTCGCTAAATTGTAGGTGATTTTTCTTGTTAAAAAATGCTTTGCTCGATACGTGCTCTCATGATTGAATAGGATTCCATTGACAATATGTAGATTATGAAAGCTTCGGTATTGTCTTGCCAAATGGAATGCGCATAGCTTACCCAATCCATAAGGATTCATGGGAAAACAAGCGACTTCTTCATTTATGAGTCCATCTGGATTGGGAGTCGCCTCGCCAAACATTTCGGAACTTGAGGCAATAAAAATACGGACATGGGGCATTAAATCAACGCATAAATCAAATATATTTGTTACACCATGAACTGCTTCGCTAATAGCCCCATCCGGCCCATAAAAAGAAGAATAGGTTTTCGAGTTCCCCGCCAACATATATATCTCAGATGGCGTGCACTCGGTCATGATTTTTCTCAGACTTTCCTTGTCTAGAATGTCGTACTTCCTTAACTGCACCTTCTCGATGATCCCGAGACTCTTCAGACGCCAGCAATTAAACACATCTAAATTGCGGGCGCCACCAAATAACTCATACCCCTCATCCAGCAAGTGCTTAGATAGGAGAGCGCCGTCCTGACCCTGCACACCCAAAACAAGAGCAACCTTGCTCATGTCAATTCCCTCGTGCTAAGTTATACAGTTGCGTGATGGAATCTCTAAAGCCAGAAAATTCATTAAGATGACCTTGCCATACCTCTATGACTTTTACCTGATGCAAAGCAAGAATCCGCTGAATAAGTTCTTTGTTCTGACTAGAAAGCTCAGAAAAACCAACGCCCTCCCCATCTACTCCATCTGCAAGTGATAAATGGACGTGTTTAGTCGTAGGAAGCAGTTGATTAATTGCAGCCTGTAAATCAGCATGATAGTAATTGCAGCACATAATAAGGTGACTTAGATCCAATGTAATTGGAATTTCCAGCTCAGCTATAAAGTCCCAATCTACCGGAGCACAATAAGCATTCAGAGGCACACTTCCCCCAAAATACCAAGCAAAAGGTGGCAAGGTTTGAAATGTAAGCTCAACACCAGCGTTACTATATTGCTTGGTCAGCGCACTACAGTCTTTGTAAAAATTTTCAATACCATCATCTACAACAGACAAACTTGACACCAGAGGAATCCTAGTTCCTGTTAATTCGAATAAGTTAGTGGCTAAAGCTAATGTATTTTCAAAAATTTTGATACTTCTTTCCTTGATGCTTTGATTTATTGAAAAAGGATTAATCAACTCCGTCGAGGAAATATAATCAGGCAAGTGAATTGAATAGCGTTCCTCAGCCCTAAATAGAGATTCGTCAATCTCTGAACTCAATTCGGTATAAGAAAGATGCATCTCAAAGTTCTGAATAGCAAATGCCTCCCTTAACTTGGGAAGATCATGAAACCGCGCCGGAAGACTTACCTTATTGATATTCAAAAATTTGATCTGGTCTAACGTCAACTCAGGTATAACAGAAAATAATGACTCACTTAAAGGTTGTCCCACATATCCATCTCGCAATAATTTCCTACCGAGAAACGCTTTAATTTGATTCATGCCAATTCCAGTGGCGGGAGATCGATATGAAATTGCATCCTCAGTTAGTGCTACACCAGCTTGGATGGGCTTGATGATGTGATATGAGCGTCCTAGATTCTGCAGATTCATTCTTTCGCCCTGATTTGCAACTCTTGGGGAATCGCCATCAAGCATAGCATCAGCATACTTCGCATAAATTGCAAGATCAGCAAATTCATCAGGGGTTGAACTTGTAGAGTGATCTAAACCATCCATTGCCTTATCTAAGGTAATATGCCGCTCAATCCACCTTGCACCCAATGCCAATGCGGCAATGCATGCCCGCCAATCCGATTCATGACTTGAATAACCAACTGGTCTATTCCATGTCTTTTGCAAATACTTCAAGTAGCTCAGTCGGGAATTAAATAGTTCAGTGGGATAATTCGAAATGCAGTGGAATGGATTCCAATTATCTCCAGCGAGAGCCTTAAATGTTTCCTGGACAGCTTGTTCATCATGAGCACCAGTAGAAATATAAACATCTCGCCCAAGACCTAGTAACTTATTAATTAACTCAACATTCTTTAACTCAGGGGAAGGGACTTTAAAGAAATCATAATTTGAGAGGGCGCCTTGTAAGTCATTGATATCGTCAACTATGAAAA
>JAUYRJ010000060.1 GCA_030696845.1 Polynucleobacter sp. | reverse complement strand
AGACCACGTGCGGGGATCCGGTACTCCAAACGGGTGCGACCCTTGCCGTCACTAACCATATCCAAAAGCTCGCCCTTACGCTTACCGAGCTCTTCCATCACGCCGCCCTGAGTCGTGTCTTCCACATCCACGGTCAAGTTCTCATATGGCTCCATTTTGACGCCGTTTTCTTCATGAAACACCACGCGCGGACGGGATACCGCCAACTCGTAACCTTCACGGCGCATGGTTTCTACCAAAATCGTTAAGTGCAACTCACCACGACCCGACACCTCAAACACGGTATCGTCATCCGTATCCCGAACACGTAAAGCCATATTCGACTTGAGCTCGCGATCCAGGCGCTCCCGAATCTGACGGCTTGTCACAAACTTGCCTTCACGACCAGCCAGAGGGCTGGTGTTGACCATGAAGTTCATGGTCAAGGTTGGCTCATCGATCTTTAGCATCGGCAATGGGTCTGGGGTGTCAACGGCGCACACCGTGGTGCCAATGGCCAGCTCTTCGATGCCATTAATCAAAGCGATATCGCCCGCAATGGCCTCTTCCACCACTTCACGCTCAAGGCCTTTGAACTTTAATACTTGATTTACGCGACCTTTAAATGGCACACCATCAGGGCCATTCATGCAAATGACTTCCATGCCCGCCTTCACGCGACCCCGATTCACTCGGCCAACACCGATCTTGCCCACATAGCTGTTGTAATCGATCGATGAAATCTGAAATTGCAAAGGACCATCGGGATCATCGTCACGCACAGGCACATTCTTGAGCACCGCATCAAAGAGGGGGCGCATATCACCGGAGCGAACATCTTCAGAATCTCCAGCATAGCCGTTTAGGCCGGATGCGTAAATAATCGGAAAATCCAACTGCTCTTCCGTAGCACCCAGCTTATCGAATAACTCAAAGGTGGCATTGATCACATAGTCACAACGTGCGCCCGGGCGGTCGACTTTATTAATGACCACGATTGGCTTCAGACCCAAGGCCAAGGCTTTTTTCGTGACAAAGCGGGTTTGCGGCATCGGACCTTCAACCGCATCCACCAGCAAGAGGACGCCGTCCACCATGGAGAGCACACGCTCCACTTCACCGCCAAAGTCGGCGTGTCCTGGCGTGTCCACGATATTAATGTGCGTGCCATCGTATTCAACCGCGCAGTTCTTTGAAAGAATCGTGATGCCGCGCTCTTTTTCAAGGTCGTTAGAATCCATGACCCGTTCGGTCATTTTTTCATTGGAGCGGAAGGTGCCCGCTTGGCGTAACAATTGATCAACCAAGGTAGTTTTACCGTGGTCAACGTGGGCAATGATGGCGATATTACGAAGTGCGCGTTTAGTCATGTGAAGCTTCTAAAGTTAAATTAAGGTTAATCGGTAGTAAATAAAAATTCTCTAAAAAAATATGTGCCTCAATGGGCTTGCGAAATCAAGCGCTTGGGATGCAATACACCAGAGCGCCAATCGGCAGTGCCGATAAAGTTGTGGGGCGCCGCAGTCGCGCGATAAATACGAACCAGGGCTTCTGCCAAGGGGTATTTAGGACTTGCGGTCAAGGGTACGCGCTGACCCATCTCCAGGCGCTTGGCTTGCTGCTCATCGACTGTGAGGTGGGGCAAGCTTTGCAATAAAGCGTCAACTGGGAGGACAAAATCGGCATAGCTACTCACGCTATGGAGCAGGGAATCTAATGTGATCGAGTGCGCCAAGCTCAAATGACCAACCTCGGTGCGGCGCAATCCCACCAAATGGGCGCCACACCCTAGGGCGGCGCCAATGTCTTCAGCCAGCACCCGAATGTAAGTGCCTTTGCTGCAACTGACTTCCAGCGTCGCAACTGGCCACTGAATATCCGTCCACTGAATCGAGTGGATTTCTACCGCACGCGCAGCGCGCTCGACCTCCAAGCCTGCGCGGGCATATTCGTAGAGCGGTTTGCCGTCGCGCTTTAAGGCGGAGTACATTGGCGGCACTTGCGTAATCGAACCTGAAAAGGCAGGTAGGAGCCCATCCAAGGCCTGCCGCGCCGCCGCTAGATCTGCGAATTCTGGTAGCAAAAACTCTTCAATAATCTGCCCTTCGGCATCGCCTGTATCGGTTTTAATGCCGAAACGGACTTGCGCGATGTAGCGCTTATCTGCCTCGAGCAAATCTTGTGAATATTTTGTCGCCTCCCCCAAGCAAATGGGCAATAAACCCGTTGCCATTGGATCGAGTGTGCCGGTGTGCCCAGCCTTATCCGCATTTAAGGCACGCTTGACGGCAGTAACCGCGCCTTGCGAGCTCATGCCAGCAGGCTTATCCAGCAGTACTACTCCGTCAAGGCGTTGAGGCATTCGGGTTCTCAGTCTTTACGATCGCTATCGATCGCTTGATCAATTAAGCGCGACATTTCCATGCCACGCTCAACCGAGGTATCGTGCACAAAATGCAAAGTGGGTACGGTATGAATATGCAAGCGCTTAAATAATAAGGAATGCAAATAACCGGCTTTCTCGCGCAGTGCCGTCAACACATGGTCTGGTTCCGCGCCCAGTACCGTGAAAAATACTTTCGCGTGCGCTAGATCCGGTGATAACTCCACCCCTTGCAAGGTAATGAGGCCCAAACTCGTACTGCGCAGCTCGCGCGGAATCAATTCAGCTAAATCCCGCTGAATTTGATCCGCTAAGCGCTGGTTCCGATGGGGGCTGGTTTTATGCATGGAGCAGTTTGTTCAATGCTTAAAGGGTACGAGCCACTTCAGTCACTTCAAAGACTTCGAGTTGATCGCCCTCTTTGATGTCATTGAAATTCTTTAATGACAAGCCACACTCAAATCCACCGCGAACTTCTTTGGCATCATCTTTAAAGCGCTTCAAGGAATCGAGCTCACCCGTCCAAGCCACTACGTTGTCACGCAAGAGACGGACACGCGAGTTGCGTTTGACAACGCCCTCGAGCACCATACAACCGGCGATTGCGCCCACTTTGGATACCAAGAAGACCTGGCGAATCTCGACGAGACCGGTAATTTCTTCTTTCTTATCCGGCGTCAGCATGCCACTTAAGGCGGCCTTCACTTCATCGACCGCATCGTAAATGATGTTGTGATAACGAATGTCGACGCCATTATTTTCAGCAAGCTTACGCGCCAAGGCATCGGCGCGGGAGTTAAATCCAATAATCACCGCTTTAGAAGCCACTGCTAAATTGACATCGGTTTCGGTGATGCCGCCCACACCCGCATGCACAATCTGCACCTTCACTTCAGGAGTAGAGAGTTTTTGCAGTGATTGCGACAATGCCTCCTGAGAACCCTGCACGTCAGCCTTAATGATGATTGGCAATAACTTCGCCTCAATCGCGCCCTCACCCATGTTTTCCATCATGGTTTCGAGTTTGACTGCCTGCTGTTTCGCCAACTTCACGTCGCGGAACTTGCCTTGGCGGAACAAAGCGATTTCGCGGGCTTTGCGCTCATCCGGCACTACTTGCACCGACTCTCCCGCTGCTGGCACTTCGGATAATCCCTGAATCTCCACTGGAATCGAAGGGCCTGCCTCGGTACAAGGCTTGCCGTTTTCATCGAGCATGGCGCGTACGCGACCAAAGGAAGATCCCGCCAAAATCATATCGCCACGCTTGAGGGTGCCAGACTGAACCAGAACCGTTGCAACCGGACCCTTACCTTTATCAAGGCGCGCTTCAATGACTAAGCCATGTGCTGGGGCTTCTTTAGGCGCTTTTAATTCCAATACTTCGGCTTGAAGCAATACGTTTTCCAATAAGGAATCAATGCCTTCACCGCTTTTAGCGGATACCGGAATAAACGGCACATCGCCGCCATACTCTTCTGGTACCACTTGCTCGGCCACCAATTCTTGCTTGACGCGATCAGGATTGGCTTCGGGTTTATCAATCTTATTAATCGCCACCACAATCGGTACGCCAGCGGCGCGCGCATGGGCAATCGCCTCTTTGGTTTGCGGCATCACGCCGTCATCGGCAGCAACTACCAAAATCACAATGTCCGTAGCCTTGGCGCCGCGAGCGCGCATTGCCGTAAAGGCTTCGTGACCCGGTGTATCGAGGAAGGTAATCACACCACGCGGTGTTTCCACGTGATAAGCGCCAATGTGCTGGGTAATTCCACCTGCCTCACCTGAGGCAACTTTAGCAAGGCGAATCTTATCGAGTAAGGATGTTTTACCGTGGTCCACGTGACCCATCACCGTTACTACCGGCGGTCTAGCTAGCAACTCCGCATCCTGTCCAGCGGTACCCAGATCTAAATCGGGATCATCGAGTTTTGCCGCATGGGCTTTATGACCCATCTCCTCCACCAAAATCATCGCCGTATCTTGATCCAGCACTTGATTAATGGTGACCATTTGACCCATACCCATCAGCAACTTAATCACTTCAGCGCTCTTAACCGCCATGCTGTGCGCCAAATCCGCAACCGTTATGGTTTCGGGAACATGCACATCGCGCACGACCGGCTCGGTAGGTACCTGGAAATTGGTATCGACGTTGCTGTCAGAGGATTGGCGCTGACGCTTTCTGCCGCCGCCTGCACGCCATCCACCACCCACGCCGCCCGAGCTATCGCCACGCGTTTTAAGTCCACCAGCGCGTTTCGCACCCTCTTCTTGCCAGGTGGAGGATGTTTCAGCTGACTTAATGAGTTTGCCACCCACCTTAGCGGGAGCTTTTTTCTTATCGTCCGCACCTTCCGCCTTGAGCGGTTTGTGCAATGTGCCTTTTTTCGCCTCTTCAGCGGCAATTTCGCTCGGCGCTTTGAGAACGCGCGCTGGCGCGCTCATCATGTCCCGAATCGCTAACGCTTCTGCTTCTGCAGCGGCGCGGCGCGTCCGAATGTCAGCCAACTGCTTTTCATTCGCGTCGACTAAATCTTTCGCTTCTTGGTCTTTTTTCTTCTTCGCCGTCACCGCCTCAGCAGATTGCGCGGCCTTTATTTCCTCGTCCGTTTGTTTTACTGGCGCAGGTGCCGCGGCTTCTTTTTGGCGAGCCTCTTCGGCCGCCTTCATTTCCGCCTCTTGGCGCGCCAAGAGTTCCGCTTGACGCGTGGCTTCAGCTGCGCGCTTCTCGAGCTCTTCTTCAGAAATAATCGGTTTTGCTGGCGCTACAGGAGCAGTCTTTTCTACAACAGGAGCTTCCTCCTCTTTTACTGACTCATCTCCGCGCTTAACCAGCACGCGTTTTTTGCGCACTTCGACTTGCACAGTGCGCGTACGACCCGCGGCGTCGGCTTGCCGAATCTCCGACGTTTCACGCTTGGTGAGTGTAATTTTTTTCCGACTGCCTGTATCGGCACTGCCGTGCTCTTTTTGCAAATGCTCTAGCAATGCGGTTTTGTCTTTCTCGGTAATCTTTGCATCCTCAGAATCCTTTGCGATTCCCGCTGCTTTCAATTGCTCCAAGAGGTCGGCTGAGGAGCGTTTAAGCTCCTGAGCAAGTTCTTTTATTGTGGTCGTTGCCATGCGCTTCCTCTCATGAAGTAAACCAATGTTCGCGCGCTTTCATGATGAGCGTTTTCGCAGTTTCTTCGTCAATTTGTGTCGCCTCAACCAGCTCATCAACAGCCAGTTCAGCAAGGTCGTCACGGGTATGGACTTGATTGTCAGCCAGCTTGGCAATCAATTCCGTTGTCATCCCCTCAAGGGAACGTAAATCTTGAGACACCTCGCCAACCCGCTCTTCTTTAGCGAGCTCCATGGTGAGCAAGGAATCGCGTGCGCGGGTACGCAATTCGTTTACGGTATCTTCATCAAACGCGTCAATCTCGAGCATTTCTGTCAACGGTACGTAAGCGACTTCTTCCAGCGTATTAAAGCCTTCCTCGATCAAGATATCTGCCACTTCTTGATCCACATCGAGCTTGTCCATAAAGATTTGGCGAACAATCGCCACTTCTTTTTCAGTCTTATCAGCCGACTCTTCCGGGGTCATGATGTTGATCTGCCAGCCCGTGAGCTCGCTTGCCAAGCGCACGTTTTGTCCGCTACGGCCAATGGCGATGGCTAAATTCTCTTCATCCACCACCACATCCATCGCGTGGCGCTCTTCATCCACCACGATCGAGGAAACTTGGGCAGGCGCTAATGCGCCAATGACAAACTGAGCCGGATCCTCAGACCACAAGACAATATCCACTGCCTCGCCAGCCACTTCATTGCGAACCGCGGTAACGCGCGTTCCGCGAACGCCAACGCAGGTACCAATCGGATCAATGCGCTTGTCGTAAGTCACTACGGCAATCTTGGCCCGAATACCAGGGTCACGGGCAGCGCCCTTGAGCTCCAATAAACCTTGCTCGATTTCGGGAACTTCGTTTTCAAACAGCTTAATTAAAAACTCGGGGCAAGTCCGGGAGAGTTCAATCTGAGGACCACGAGCCTCGCGATCCACCTTCATGATGTAAGCGCGAACCCGATCGCCAGAACGGAGGTTCTCTTTGGGAATCATTTGATCGCGGCGTAATAAAGCTTCGACTCGACCCGACTCAATAATGAGTCCATTTTTGTCCGCACGTTTGACGGTGCCGGTCATGACTTTTTCGCCACGCTCGAGGTAATCATTCAGGATTTGCTCGCGCTCGGCATCCCGAATGCGCTGCAAAATAACTTGCTTAGCGGCTTGTGCGCCAATCCGGCCAAACGCGAGGGATTCGATTTGCTCTTCGATGTACTCGCCGACTTCCATCTCAGGGAATTGCTCTTGCGCTTCAAATAGCAAGATCTCTTTATCAGGCTCCTGCAGACCGGCCTCACTAGGCACCACGAGCCAACGGCGGAAGCTTTCGTATTCACCAGACTCGCGATCGATGGAGACGCGAATATCGACATCCTCCTCATAGCGTTTCTTTGTGGCCGATGCGAGCGCAAGCTCGAGGGCCTCGAACACAATTTCACGATCAACGTTTTTTTCACGCGCAAGCGCGTCAGCCAACATGAGAACTTCTCGACTCATGACTTTCTTCCTTTGAAATCAATGACAGGGACCAACCGAGTTTTATCAACCTCGGCAAGGGAAAACTCCAATTGAGACTCAGCACCATCGCTTGCCTCAAACAACAAACCAAACTTCGCGTCAGGTGAATCAACAGCGCCGCTGATGAGCCCCTCCAAAACACCGCGAAAATTTTTGCGCCCAGAAACGGCTACGCGCAATTTCAAATCCACTTCAAAACCAGTAAACCGCACAAAATCGGCGGCGGACTTCACGGGGCGATCTAGGCCCGGCGAAGAAATCTCAAGGCGCTCATACGGAATATTTTCGACCGGCAGGGAATAGCTCAGTTGGTGACTGACTTTTTCACAATCCTCGACTGTTATTAAACGCTCGTAATCTGGATTTTCAATCGTAACGCGCAGCAAACCACCGGCTTCCCGCTCGATATCCACCAGCGCGTAACCCAGGTTTTCCAACTCGGCAGAAATAATCTGCTGCTCTCTCACAATTTCCCTTTGATACAAAAATGGCAAAAAAAAATGGGCTTCAAAGCCCATATTCCGAAAAACAGAACAGGCCGGCTTACGTTGATCGCAACATCAGCCGGTAACTACAGCAAAGCAATTCAGCAATCGAGGAATTCGGAAAAGGAAGGTATTTGCTTCCTACTTCAACACCAATATTGCTGCAAGACCAAAATTATAGCCGATTCAGAAAAATTCCGATACAAATCAGAAGCTTTCGCTGGGATTTCGGGGTTTTCTGGGGCCTTTATTGAAGGGTTTTCGTCCTTTTGGTGCGCCGCGCTTAGGTCCACCTGCTCCCGGACCTTGGGGGGACTGCGGATTAAACGCATGACCGTGGTGTACTTTTTTAGCTCGGCCGCCTGCGCCAGCGCCCTGACCGCCTGTTCGGGCGCCCTGTCCTTGGCTTCGTCCGCGACCGCCTTGACCTTGGCCACCACCCCCTGGTTTGCCGTTTTTACCCTGGTGCGTCAGTCCATGGTGCTGATTTGCCATGGTTAGCGCCTCACGCGATCCCCAATACGAGACTGAGGTTTGCATCGGGTCAGGCTGAAAATCCTCGCCCTTGCCGTGCCCAGCATCACCGCGACCCTGTGGTCCACGGCCTTTATCTTGCGCTTGTGGCACCTTGAGTCCCGCAGCCTTCATGAGTTGCGCCACACCCTCGTTTGGAATTTCTTCCCATTTACCGCGCCGTAGGCGTGGGGGCAATAAGAAAATGCCATAGCGGGTTCGAATTAAACGGGATACGGTATGACCGGTAGCCTCAAACATTCGGCGGACTTCGCGATTACGGCCCTCGGTTAAGGCGACGTGATACCAGCGATTGGCGCCATCGCCACCGCCCGAAGCTAAGCGCAAAAAGCGCGCTTGACCATCGTCGAGCTGAATTCCGGTCTTGAGCTCAGATTGCTGCTCATCGCTTAACTCACCCAGGATTCGCACCGCATACTCGCGCTCCACTCCATAACGGGGGTGCATCAAGCGATTGGCAAGCTCACCGGAAGTGGTAAATAACAATAAACCTTCGGTATTAAAGTCTAAGCGTCCAACCGCAATCCAGCGGCCTTGGCGGGGTTTCGGCAGGCGATCAAATACCGTGGGACGACCCTCGGGATCGGCCTGACTCACGATTTCACCGGCGGGCTTGTGATACAGAATCACGCGCGGTGGCTTGGTCTGAATCTTGCGGTGCACCGCTTTGCCATTAATCCGCACTTGATCGGTTGGGCCAACCCGTTGGCCAATGTGCGCCGGCATGCCGTTGACGGAAACGCGGCCTTGCACAATCAGGTCTTCCATTTCACGGCGCGAACCCATACCCACATCGGCAAGTACTTTATGCAACTTGACTGTGTCTTCGTCGTCGGCATCGTCATCCAGACCATCCAAGTCCGACCAAACCTCATCACGCAAGCTCAGTGGCAGCTCATCCACATTGGCGAACTGCAAACTACCCATCTCTTCATCACTGGGACCATCCAATTCATCCTGATCGCTGTGGCGATTGGCATGACGCTCAACCCCAGTTTGATGCGACACCGCAATTTCTTCAGAAGAATTGGAAAGTGCGCCACCGGCATGATGAACGTCGACTTCGGGCGCATCGAGCGCCGCATCAAATTCACCGGAAACAACCGAAGCGAATAAGGCTTCGCTTTGTGCAGGATCAAATGTCGGTTTTACTTTTTGTTCACCACCGCCATGCGAAGCGCGTTCGCCACCGTCTTGGCGAGGCGGCTTGTCGCCGCGTGGCTTGCGGCCTTTAAAGGGGTGCTTTCCAAAACGACGTGGGCGGCGCTCACTCCCGCCATCGCCTTTTTGCTGATCGCCTTTGGGCGCATTGCTTGGGCCGTGATCACCGCCCTCAGCACCTGCTGCGCTTGGATTTGAAGGGGGTGCTGCTGAATGTATTTCGTCTGAAGATGTCATTAATAATTAAGGTTGTGTGTCGGACTTCGCTTCGGTATCGGACTGCGCTGATGCATCCTGCTCTGGATCCGAATCTGCGCTGGAATAATCGGTGAACTCTACTTCTTCGGACGCCAGCGCCTCTGGCGCTTCTGGTGCCTCCGGTACTGCCTGCTCATCCGGATTGGTGATGACGGTTTCGACCGTCGCATCGGGATCGAACTCGATGATGCCCTGCCCCAAAGACTCAAAGGTGGGGGCCGCGTCTTCTAGCATCGGGAGACTTTGCAAATTGGTGAGGCTTAAATCATCTAAAAATTGCTTGGTGGTCGCATATAGGCCGGGACGACCAACCGTTTCTTTATGGCCAATTACCTCAACCCAGCCGCGGTCTTCCAGTTGCTTCATGACGTTACTGCTCACCGCGACACCCCGAATTTCTTCAATCTCACCGCGTGTCACGGGTTGGCGGTAGGCAATAATCGCCAGCGTTTCCATCACAGCGCGCGAGTACTTTGGCGGCTTTTCTGGAGTAAGGCGATCTAAATATTCACGCATCGATAGGCGGCTCTGAAAACGCCAGCCAGTGGCAATGTGAACCAGTTCCATGCCTTTATCTTGCCAATCCACCTGAATCTGCGCCAATAGCGCCTCAAGCTCATCGGCGCCGAGCTCGTCTACAAAGAGACGCTTCAGATCCATGGTTGTAATAGGCTCTTGAGCACATAGCAGTGCTGTTTCAATAACGCGTTTCTTGTGATCGTCCATAAAATTCGGCCTAACAGGTCTAAGCCTGAGTGGCATCCAAAGGTCTATCCGTAATGGGTTTGGGGTGTTCTCTAGTTGCTACAAACACGCCGCCCCAGTGATTCGGTTTGTGGGTTGAGCGCTGCTGTCTGAGCTAAAACGGCATACGGAAGGCAAATAAGGCTATTCACGTAATTCGTTCACCAGTTGCGCCATTATAGGGGAGGCTCAATACAATAGCCAGATGGATTCATTTTTGATCGGCCCGCCCGCCAGACCCAAACGCCGCCAATTTCTCGGTTTTGCCTCCGCAGTAGCCGGATTTGGCGCCCTAGGGCTATCAGCCTGCGCCACTGTAACCCCAAAAAAACCAGTCCTGGGCCTCGCTCTTGGGGCTGGCGCTGCTAGGGGATTTGCCCACATTGGCGTGATCAAGGCGCTGGAAGCCCAAGGCATTAGCCCTCATGTGATCGTTGGCAGTAGTGCTGGCAGCGTGATTGCCTCGCTGTATGCCTCTGGTCTCAGCGGCAATGATCTCAATCGCATCGCCCTCAGCCTAGATGAAGCGGCCATCGCCGACTGGGGGCTGCCTTTTGCGGGGCGCTTTGGTGGGCTCATCAAAGGCGATGCGCTGCAAGCCATGATCAATCGCGAGGTCCAAAACAAACCCATTGAACAAATGCGCCTGCCTTTGGGGATTACAGCAACCGATTTGCAGTCGGGCAAAGGGATTTTATTTCGCCGCGGCGATACCGGCATTGCGGTTCGCGCCTCCTGTAGCATTCCAGGCGTCTTTCAGCCGACCAATATCAATGGTAAAGAGTATGTCGATGGCGGCCTAGTTGCGCCTGTGCCAGTGAGTTACGCGCGCCAGATGGGCGCCAACATCATCATTGCGGTCAATATATCCACCGAACCCGGGCAACAAAACGCCTCTGGCACACTCGGCGTGTTGCAACAAACGATTTCGATCATGCAGGGGCGCATTAACCACTATGAGTTACAAAGCGCGGATGTCGTGATTCAACCTAAACTGCACCAGATGAGCGGTGCTGACTTTAAGGCTCGCAGCGCAGCCATCTTAGCCGGGGAAATCGCCACTCAAGAAAAGATGGCGCAGATTAAAGCGATTCTTGCCGCTTAGAGCATTTGCGATTGCTTTTGGAATTTCTTCATCTCATTCATCAGCGTTTTGCGCTCTTGATCTGAGAAATCATCGCTACCGTCAAGGCGCCGAGCACCGTCAAAACGCTTATCCCAATAGAGGCTACCCATATCATCAACCCGCACACTGGCACCCTTGGAAGGGGAGTGAATGAATTTGTTATCGCCAACGTAAATACCCACATGGGAAAAGGTTAGGCGCATGGTATTAAAAAATACCAAATCACCGGGTTGCAGCTCATCGCGACTAACGGATTTACCTACCCTCGTCATTTGCGAGGTTTTACGCGGAATTAAAAAGCCCAATTTATCTTTGAACACGTAAGCAACAAAGCCGCTACCATCCAAGCCCGACTGAGGCGCTTCAGTGCTCCAGCGGTAACGCACGCCAATGAATTCCATGGCCTGATTAATTAAACTTTCTGAGCGACCCGATACTGAATCCACGAGCTTATCCGCAGCTCGGCTGAAATACGCTTTACCAGCTTGAGTGAAGGATTCCGCGCCAGACTCTTTTGCTGGGTCTGCTGCCGTATTTGCATTTACGGAAAAAGATAAGCTCAGGAGCAAGCAAGCGATTGCCGCCGTGTACGCGACAGCCTTGGACACAAAGCATTTTTGACTCTGTCCTGAAGACAAAGGGTGGGCAAAAGGGGTCATGTGCGGCAGTTTAACAAACTTTACAAATTTCACCAAACCGAATTTATTATTGTAAGTTATTGTTTTTATTATTGATTTATAAATATAAGGGAAATCCTGCACCACATTGAAGCCGTCTATGTCAACTTACGTTAACTCGGCCGCTGTAAACAATTGCTGGGTATAGGCTTGCTTTGGCTGCGCAATCAGCGCCTCGGTCTCGCCAAACTCGATCACCTTACCGCCTTTTAAAACCAAGATGTCATGGGACATGGCCCGAATCACCGCTAAATCGTGGCTAATCATCAGGTAAGCCAAGTTGTATTTCTGTTGCAATTGGGTCAGCAAAGCCAATACCTGTTTTTGAATCGATACATCCAAAGCGGAGGTAGGCTCGTCCAAAACCAAGATCTGTGGGCGCAGAACCAATGCCCTCGCAATCGCGATGCGTTGGCGCTGCCCCCCGGAAAACTCATGCGGATAGCGCGACAGAGCCGAGCGATCCAGCCCGACTTCTTTAAGCATATCCAATACCCGCGACTCTCGCTCGGATGAAGACAGGTTTGGGCAATGCACATCAAGGCCTTCGGCCACAATATCCATCACTGTCATGCGCGGCGATAAGGACCCAAAGGGATCCTGAAAGATCACCTGCAAACTAGAGCGCATTTGCCGCCTTGCCGCCGAATCCAAGCGAGCCCACTCCTGACCCAATACATTGACCGAGCCGCTCACCTCTGCAGAGGAATCGCCTAATAGGCCCAAAATAGCCATGCCCAAAGTGGTTTTGCCCGAACCCGATTCACCGATGACGCCAATGGTCTGCCCCTGCTTTAAGGTGAAGTGGACTTTCTTGAGCACCGTATTCCGAGGTGCTTTTTTGAAAAAGGACAGCACCTGCAATGGGCTTCCGGTTTTGGATCCTGGATAGGACACGCTAAGCGTATCGGCGCTTAATAGAACTGGAGCCAATGGCATCACCGGCAATATGGCGCGTACCGGCTCACTATGAACAAGCGCTGCGGTATAGCTATTTTCCGGGTGGTCGAATACCTGATGTGTTGATCCGGACTCCATTAACTTGCCTTGATTGAGAACGGCAACGCGCTGTGCAAAATGACGCACTAAATTGAGGTCATGCGTAATGAGCAAAATACTCATACCCTGATCCGCCTTAGCCTCCTCTTGGAGCTCTTTTAGCAAATCCAATATTTGCATGCGCAAACTAACATCCAGCGCGGTAGTCGGTTCATCGGCGATCAAAAGGCGCGGCTTGCATGCGAGCGCCATCGCAATCATGGCCCGCTGGCGCTGCCCACCGGAAAGCTGGTGGGGATAAGAATAAAAGCGCCGCTCCGGTTCTGGAATACCGGTCTTACGCAGTAAAGCGACAGCCTTTTCCATGCACTCTGCTTTTGAAGTCAAAGGCTCGTGCACTAAGACCGCCTCAACAATTTGATTGCCGATCGTAAACAGTGGATTGAGCGCCGTCATTGGCTCTTGAAAAATCATCGCAATATCGCGCCCCCGAATATCCCGAATCGCCTGATCAGACAGGGTCAAGAGATCAACTGACTGCGGGCTTACTTGGGTTTGCTTGGCACTAACGGGCGTCCAAATCAATTGACCGGTGACTTTTGCGCCCTCGGGCTGAAGGCGCAATGGCGCAAGAGCCGAAAGGGTTTTGCCAGAACCAGACTCACCGACGAGGGCTACGCGTTCGCCAACCCCAATCTCTAAACTGAAGTCTTTCAGAGCGAACTTTTCACGACGCCCCGACCCAAACGAAATCGACAGATTATCGTAACGCAGCAGTGGCATAGCATGTTGCTGAGCGTGGCTCATGAGCGCGCCCCCAGTAACGCGCCATTCTTACGAGAATCAAACGCATCACGCAGCGCCTCCCCCATAAAGGTCAGCAGCAATAAGGTAGAAACCAAAACCACAAAGGTCGATACGGAAATCCACCAGGCATCTAAATTGCCTTTGCCTTGAGACAGCAGCTCACCCAAACTCGGAGTTCCGGGTGGCACGCCCAGGCCTAAGAAATCCAAACTGGTTAAAGACAAAATCGCCGCGCTCATCCGAAACGGCAAGAAGGTAATGACGGGCGTTAGGCTATTAGGCAGGATATGGCGACGCATGATTTGCATATTGGTGAGGCCCAGCGCCCGCGCTGC
>JAUYRJ010000008.1 GCA_030696845.1 Polynucleobacter sp. | reverse complement strand
GACGCTCTATTTACAGTATTAGCATACTGGAATCAGAGTTCAGAAAGGCGGGGTTCTGAGAATTGGTTGGCACTCGCAATTGGAGGGCTGTTCTTTTTAGGTATAGCATTGTTTTTATTAAATTCAACACGTGTTGAAATTGAAGCCCCTATTTCCACAATCTTTTTGCTGGGCTTTGCGGGGATTGGATTTTATATGCTCTATAAGGCCCTACTCATCCGGCAAGCCTTGCAGCTATTAAACACATTGCAATAGCACTATTTTTTAGAGCGTTGCAATTTAGCTATTTCAGCATTGATTCGATCTAGGGTTTTCGAGTCGGGGTTAGTCCAGGCTCCACCAGACTGATTCACCATATAAACTAATGCCGCAGCAAAGTCAGCAACGCTTAGATCGGGCTTGCCCCCTTTGGCGGGCATGCCTCGAACGCCAACATACCCGTGCGCGGTTAGTTGAATAGTGCCCTCCTTAATTAAAGGCGCCCACTTGCCTTTATCGCCTACTTTAGGTGCGCCAGCAACGCCTGTTTGGTGGCAGGAAGCGCACACTTGCTTGTAGGTATTTTCCCCAGTAGCAGCGTGGGTGTTCAGTGTAAAGAAAAATAGACCGACGCTTGCGATCAAATAACGGAACATAAGCAGACTCCTTCAAAAGGTAATGGGGGAATTCTTTCACAAAAATAGAAAAAAAGTGAAATGCAACGAATAAGCCCAAGAGCTAACAAAGGATGATGGGCAATGCATTAAGATAAACACCTTGGCTGGCTCGTGTGGCGTAGTGCAGAAATGGCCATATGACGCTGATCAAATCAGACCGCGTTATTACCGAGAAAAAACCATGAATGGATTTATTAAAACTACTTTAAGCCTTATTTTACTTGGGGTTACGCTCTTATCACTCTATACCTGGGGGATGCTCAATTGGAGCTATGCTGACGGTGAGCGTGCCGGATATGTGCAGAAATTCTCGAGCAGAGGATATCTTTGCAAGACATGGGAGGGTGAGTTGGCAATGGTGTCGATGCCAGGCACGATGTCTGAAAAATTCTTCTTTTCGGTGCGCGATGATGCTGTAGCGCAAAAAATAAACGCCAATTTAGGGAAAAAAGTCGCATTAAAATACGAGCAGCATATTGGCCTGCCAACCAGTTGTTTTGGGGAAACAGAGTACTTTGTGATTGATTTACTTGTTTTAGATCAATCTTAGTTTTGGTGCGCGATAGAAATGTTGTAAAGCAGCTTTATTTTTATAATTTTTTGTGTTTAAAATCATGTCAGCGCGTTGTGCGCCAACATTTATACCAACAAGGAGCTTCACTTGAACAAAGCAGAACTTATCGCAGCGATTGCTGACGATGCTGAGATTTCAAAAGCCAAAGCAGAATTTGCATTGAATTCAGCTATTGAGCACATCATTAAAGCAGTTACCAAAGGTGACTCAGTACAGCTGATCGGCTTCGGTACATTTAGCTCAGGCAAGCGCGCTGCGCGTATGGGCCGCAATCCAAAAACGGGTGAGCCACTCAAAATTGCAGCAGCAAAGACAGTTAAGTTCTCTGCTGGTAAAGCATTTAAGGACTCAGTGAACAAGCGTAAGAAGTAATCTGCGCCTCTGATTAAAAAAGCCCGGATATGCCGGGCTTTTTTATTTAGTACATTAGCTTTGCACTAAGCGGCGATGTCGATGAATGCTCATCAAGATGCCGGCCCCAAATCCCAATGTCACTAAAGCAGTTCCACCATACGTCATGAGGGGCAGCGGCACGCCAACCACCGGCAAAATACCGCTCACCATGCCGATGTTCACAAAAGCATAGGTGAAGAAAATCATCGTAATGGAGCCGCCCAAAAGGCGTGTGAACATAGTTGGCGCACTGGCTGAAATAGCAAGCCCACGTTTGACTAAGGCAAAGAAAAGGCCGAGCAGGAGTAAGTTACCCAGGAATCCAAACTCTTCTGAGAAAACCGCAAAAACAAAATCCGTGTGTTTTTCGGGAATAAATTCCAAATGGGATTGCGTACCTTGCCCCCACCCCTTTCCAAAAAATCCACCAGAACCAATCGCGATAACAGATTGAATGGTGTGAAAGCCTTTGCCGAGGGGGTCGGTCGACGGATCCAGCAAAGTGCAAACACGGTATTTTTGATAGCTATGAAGTAAGGGCCAGGTCACATCCGGCGCGCAAATCGAATCGCGAAATAGAATTAACAACACAACACCAATAAGACCAATCGCCACGACCGGAACAATCCAGCGCCATGGTAGCCCCGCTAAGATAATGACGTAAAGGCCGGCAGCAAAAACCAATAATGCAGTGCCAAGGTCGGGTTGGCGCGCAATTAGCAGGACTGGAATGGCAAGAATGATGGCGGCAACGCCATAGTCCCATGCATTTTGAATGCCTTCGCGACGCTGGAAATACCAGGCCAACATCAACGGCATGGCAATTTTCATTAATTCAGAAGGCTGAATAATAATTCCCACATTAATCCAACGACGCGCCCCTTTTTTAACTAATCCAAAGATGGCAACTGCAACCAGTAAGAGCACAACAGCAACATAAGCCCAAACAGCGGCAGTTTCAAGCCACTTTGGTGGGATATAGGAAACCAGCCACATCACCATAAATGCAAGGGCAAGATTGCGAAGTTGATCAATCAGTTGAACGGGGGTGTTTTGACTCGCCGATAAAAAAGTAACCGAGCTGAGAATGGCAATACCCAAAAATATAAAACCAAGTTGCGGATCGAGCCCCGAAAAGAAGCGAGATACGTGTTTTTTTATGGCGCCCTTTTCCATTCTGGAACTCCTTTCGGCCATTTTCCATTGATGTAAAAGTCTAATGCTTTGCGCGCAATCGGCGCTGCATACTGCGCGCCAAAACCTGCATTCTCGACAATGAGCGCAATAGCAATCGTTGGCTTATCCGCAGGAGCAAAGGCGATAAAGAGGGAGTGATCTCGTAAAAACTCAGGCGTGGTGGCGTGGTTATATTCTTTGGCGTTGAGGTTGAAGACTTGTGCGGTACCGGTTTGCCGGCATGGGTATATGGAGCATCTTTGAATGAGGCCGCAGACGTACCAGTTTGATTAACGGCCACCATGGATTTTTTGATGACTTCAATATTTTCAGGCTTGAGATCGATGCGGTAACTTTCTGTCGGAGTAGTCAATTTGCGTTGCCGTGTAAATGGATCCTCAATCGCTTTTACTAAATGCGGCTTCATCACAACACCATCATTAACAACATTAGCAAGGGCATGCGCCAATTGAAGAATCGTAAATGAGTTGTAACCTTGCCCGATACCAAGCGAAATGGTTTCACCTTCAAACCATTTTTGCTGTTCAGGTTTTTTAAAGGCGGTTTTTTTCCAATCAGTCGATGGCAATATGCCTCGCGCTTCCCCTTCTAAATCAATGCCTGTAATTTGCCCAAATCCTAAGGGCTTCATGAAGTCATGCATCATATTGACGCCCATATCCTTGGCCAATTGATAATAGTAAGTGTCGCAGGACTCGACGATCGACTTTTCCATATCAACCATGCCGTGCCCGCCTTTTTTATCATCGCGAAACGTGTGGTTTCCGAGCGTAAAGTACCCTGGATCCGCAAAAGACTGCGAAGCGGTTCGTTTTTTTAATTCCAGCGCGGCAAGAGCCATAAATGGCTTATAGGTGGATGCGGGTGGATAGATGCCTTTAAGTGGACGGTTGTATAGCGGCCTATCTTTTGATTCGTTTAGCTCTTTCCACGTAGTCGAATCAATGCCCTCAACAAAATCATTGGGATTAAAGTTGGGCTTTGAAACAAATGCGAGAATATCGCCGGTAGCAGGCTCAATGGCGACGAAGGCGCCCCGAAAGTTTCCGTAAAGCTGCTCCACTAAGTATTGGAGTTTAATGTCAATAGAGAGAACGACATTCTTGCCGGGCGTCGACGGAAAGCTCGACAAAGTACGTACCGGTTTACCGCCCGCCGTAATTTCAACTTGATCATAGCCCGGCACACCCCTTAAAACCGACTCATAACTTTGTTCAACACCGATTTTTCCAACATACTGAATGCCCGGTAGAAACGCATTTTTTAACTCGCTTGGGTCATCGGATTCATTAGCATTATTAATTTCTGATTGCATGCGTTCTTTGTCTTTTTGAGAAACGCGGCCGATATAACCGATAAGGTGCGAGCCCAATTCGTTATATGGATATTCACGAAAATTGCGTGAACGAATCTCGACCCCAGGAAAGCGGTACCGGTTTGCCATAAATCGCGCCGTCTCGACATCGTTTAGCATTGAGCGCAAGGGGAAAGTTCCCATATTGCGCGCGTCTTCTAGAGCGCGCTTAAAGTTGCGGCGATCGCGAGGGCTAATTAAGATGATTTCGGAGAGTTCGTCTATTAACTGATCAACACTGCCCTCAATTTCACTAACGTTTACATCTAAAGTCAAAGCAGAATAATTACGCCCAATAACAATCCCGTTACGATCAATCAGTAGCCCTCGGTTTGCAGGCGCGGGAACAATGGCAATTCGATTATTTTCAGCAAGTGTGGAATATTTATTATGGCTAATGACCTGTAACCAGACTAATCTTGCTAGAAGAATCAAAAAACAAATTGTGACAAAGATAACCGCGACCTGAACGCGATCTTGGAAAGAATAGAGATCGGTTTTTTTAAACGATGCCATTTAATCTACAGCGGCCGGTTGTGATCAACATCGACAGGACGTCTTTGGGGTGCTAAGAGCAGGGTGGTAGCTATAGGCCAAAGCGCCGCCTCAATAATGGCTTGAACAATGGCACTAAGCCCCCACCAATAAAGCTCTCCCGTTAAAAGCCAGTGCACTAGCACAGGAAAAGCCGATACGAGAATAAAAATGGGCAATAGATGCAATGCCTGCGTCACAATTTGCAGGGATACAATTCTGCGGTGCCAAGCGATTGCTAAAAATGCCACCAGGGAATAACTAAAGGCGTGTAGCCCCAGCAAATCCGAGTTGTGCACATCCATCATTAGGCCAAAGATAAATGCCCAAACCACACCCACATAGCGGTGCTGGTGAATATTCCAAAAGACGATGCATAGAATTAGCCAGTCGGGTACCCAGGCATGATTGCCGAAGGGTATCAAGTTGAGCAGTAGCGCACAAAACAGGCTAAAAAAGATAAATACCGGGTTGACTGGGCGCAGGATATAGCCGCTTTGAAAATCAATCATTGCATGCCCCTCGCGCGGGTTTGTCGGCGTCCTGGCGCATTCTCCTGGATGGAGGTGCTGGGTCTTGCATCCCATTGGGGGTCGTATAAAAGGGCCAATGCTTGCCTATGCCGATTAATCGATGCTACGGGCACACAAAAAACATTGGAGGTATTTTTATCCACATTGCGCTCGATGCGCGAGATCATCGCGACTGCAAAGCCCGGCGGATAGACTCCGTCAATTCCTGAGGTCAGGAGAATATCGCCTACTTCTAGATCGCTTGCTACTGGCAGGTAGCGTAGTTCTAACAAGTTACCCCGGCCTGCGCCGAATACGGCGGCTCGAAGGCCGTTGCGCGCCACCTGAACAGGCACCGCAAAGTCGCGGTCCTCTAGGAGTGACACTTCGGCAGAGCGGTCATAAAGACGCACTACTTGTCCAAGGATTCCGGAGTCATTGGCAATCGGATTGCCCAGTTTTAAGCCATCGACAGTGCCCCTATCGATGATCACGCGCTGCGAAATAGGATTGGTGGGGTTGTAGAGGATCTCAACAGGTAGCGTTTTATAGGGCACTTCTTTTTGGAGGCTTAAGAGTTGCCGTAAATTTTGATTTTCAACGCGCAGTAACTCGGATTGATTGGCAAGCAGAGATAGCTCAGTCTGCCTTTGTTTCATCACCTCATTTTCCTTGGCGAGGGTTGCGCGCGATGTCAGGTAGTCACTGCTTGTTTCAAAAAAAAGCCGAGGTATTTGCATGCCATATTCGAGTGGTCGTAGTACCCAGTTGAGTTGATCTCGAATCGGATCTAAAGCTTTAAAGCGAAAATCAATCAGCATTAAAGCGGCGCTAATTGAAAGGCACACAATGAGCTTAACCAGGGCAGGAATGCCCTGTTTGAAGAGTGGCGGAATACTGTGTTGCAAGACCTTATTCAGCTAAGGTCGACTTACTCTTGCGAGAAGACTCCACTTAGCTTATCCATACGTTCAAGGGCGATACCGCAACCGCGGGCTACGCAAGTTAATGGATCTTCAGCCACATGGATGGGTAGACCAGTTTCTTCCATGAGTAGGCGATCCAAGTCACGGAGTAAGGCGCCACCACCCGTTAGCATGACGCCGCGCTCGGCGATGTCGGAAGCTAACTCAGGGGGCGTCTGCTCAAGAGCGGCTTTCACGGCCGTTACGATTTGATTTAATGGGTCTGTGAGCGCCTCAAGGATCTCATTGCTGGTTACCGTGAAGCTGCGCGGGATACCTTCGGCCAAGTTGCGACCTTTGACTTCCATCTCGCGCACTTCAGCCCCAGGAAATGCGGAGCCAATGGTTTTTTTAATTAACTCAGCAGGTTGTTCGCCGATCAACTTGCCGTAATTACGGCGAATGTAATGCGTAATTGCTTCATCGAACTTATCGCCACCAACGCGAACCGAGCCCTTGTAGACGGTGCCGCCAAGCGACATGACGCCCACTTCAGTGGTGCCACCACCAATGTCGACTACCATCGATCCAGCTGCTTCGGAAACTGGTAGGCCTGCGCCAATCGCCGCCGCCATCGGCTCTTCAATTAAGAAAACTTGCGATGCGCCAGCGCCTAATGCGGACTCCCGAATCGCGCGACGCTCAACTTGAGTAGAGCCGCATGGAACGCAAATAATGATGCGTGGACTGGGGCGCAGCAATTTACTTTCATGAACCATCTTGATAAATTGCTTGAGCATTTGCTCGGTAATCGTAAAGTCGGCAATAACACCGTCTTTCATGGGGCGAATGGCCTCAATATTGCCGGGTACGCGCCCAAGCATGGCTTTCGCTTCCGCGCCAACGGCCAGAATGGTTTTTTTGCCATTGGGACCGCCTTCTTGGCGAATCGCAACGACCGAGGGTTCATCAAGCACAATACCCCGATCACGCATATAAATTAGGGTGTTTGCAGTACCTAGGTCAATTGCTAGGTCATTCGAGAAATAGTTACGAAAAAAACCAAACATAATGGAAGTGAGAAAATAGTAGAGTTAATGAATATACCGATCAATGATACCCTAGCGCCCCATGAAACTTGACGATGTCCAGCGCATAGCGCACCTCTCCAGACTAGAGCTCAGCCAAGCGGAAGCAGAAGCTGTTTTACCTCAATTGCAGGCCATTTTTGCCCTTGTGGAGGAAATGCAGGCTGTAGATACTGGCGATTGCGAGCCTTTGGCGCACCCAATCCTATTTTTGCGTGATTTAGCCCAGCCGCTACGACCCGATATGGTCACGGAGGCCAACAATCGAGAGCGGAATATGCAATCCGCTCCTGCCCAGCAAAATGGCTATTTTTTAGTACCGAGGGTGATTGAATGAACTGGCATCAGAGCCCCATTTCTATGCTGGCAAAGGCTTTGGAGGCCAAAGAGGTCTCTAGTACAGAGTTGGCTAGCTATTTTTTATCCCGAATTAAAGCGGGAAAACGCTGGAACGCCTACCTCGACATCAATCCCGGATTGACTTTAGAGCAGGCTTCCCTGGCCGATGAGCTCAGAGCTGCAGGCAAGGCCGGTAAGCTAACGGGTATTCCGGTGGCTCATAAGGATGTTTTTGTGACGCGCGGCTGGAAGTCAACCGCCGCCTCCAAGATGCTGACGGATTACCAAAGCCCATTTGATGCGGCTGTAGTAGAGCGTCTTGGCATGCCAAGTGAGCACAATCCGCATGGCGCAGGCATGGTTTGCTTGGGCAAGGCCAATATGGACGAATTTGCCATGGGCTCCTCAAATGAAAATTCGGCATTTGGCGCAGTATTAAATCCGTGGAATTCAGAATGCGTTGCGGGCGGCTCCTCAGGCGGTTCTGCGGCGGCCGTAGCAGCGGGCTTAGCGCCCATTGCAACGGGAACCGATACCGGTGGATCCATACGTCAACCGGCCGCCCTGTGCGGCCTTACAGGCATTAAGCCCAGTTATGGGCGCGTGTCCCGCTACGGGATGATCGCTTATGCCTCCTCGTTAGACCAGGCCGGACCGATTGGCAAAACCGCCGAAGACTGCGCGCTCTTACTGAGCGCAATGTCCTTTCATGATCCAAGGGATTCGACCTCCCTAGCAGACTCAGGCGAAGACTATGGGCGTTACCTTAATGCAGCATGGGACGCTAGCGGAGCGGCTGCAAAGCCCCTACACGGGTTAAGAATAGGATTGCCAAGCGAATTTTTTGCTGAGGGCCTATCAAATGCGGTGGCAAAGTCAGTGCAGGCGGGCGCAAATCAACTTCAGGAGTTGGGCGCGACCTTGGTAGAGGTTAGCCTGCCTAAAACCAAACTATCCATACCGGTTTATTACGTGCTGGCTCCTGCAGAAGCGTCGAGTAATTTAAGTCGCTTTGATGGGGTGCGTTATGGGCATCGAGCAAGCGAGTATCGCGATTTATCCGAGATGTATAAACGATCTCGGACTGAAGGATTTGGCGCGGAGGTAAAACGCCGAATTTTAATTGGCAGCTATGTGCTCTCGCACGGATATTACGATGCCTATTATCTTCAGGCTCAGCGCATCCGCCGCATCATTGCCGCAGATTTCCAAGCGGCGTTTTCAAAGTGCGACTTGATTTTGGGTCCTGTCACACCGGATGTGGCATGGAAGCTGGGTGAGAAATCCAAAGATCCATTGCAAATGTACCTCGCGGATATCTACACTCTATCAACCAACTTGGCAGGGTTGCCCGCCATGAGCGTACCCTGTGGGTTCAGTCAAAACCTACCCATCGGAATGCAGCTGATTGGAAATTATTTTTCCGAGGCGCGACTCTTGCAAATTGCACATCAATTTCAGCAGACAACCGATTGGCATCTGCGACAACCAAGCGAGGTTCTGTAATGCAGTGGGAAGTTGTAATTGGCCTAGAGACGCATACGCAACTGCGTACCGAGTCCAAGATATTCAGTGGTGCTAGCACGCGTTTTGGCGCTGATGTGAATACGCAAGCATGCCCAGTGGACTTAGCTTTGCCCGGCGTTTTGCCTGTACTCAATCGTCAGGCGGTAGAGCATGCCATTCGCTTCGGTTTAGCGATCAATGCAACGATCGCGCCGGTGAGTATTTTTGCGCGTAAAAACTATTTTTACCCTGATTTACCCAAGGGTTACCAAATTAGCCAGTATGAAATTCCCGTAGTGCAAGGCGGGCATCTGGAGATCTTGGTAGGTGATCAAAGCAAGGTGATTGCGTTAACGCGCGCGCACCTGGAGGAAGACGCAGGGAAATCAGTACACGAGGATTTTATTGGGCCGCATGGCGAGCCTTCGAGCGGAATCGATTTGAATCGCGCCGGAACACCTTTACTTGAAATCGTTACCGAGCCAGTTATGCGCAGCGCTGCCGAGGCGGTGGCATATGCAAAAACCTTGCACAGTCTAGTTGTATGGCTTGGCGTGTGTGATGGCAATATGCAAGAAGGTTCATTCCGTTGCGACGCCAACGTATCGGTGCGCCCAGTCGGTCAGAGTGAATTCGGGACGCGCTGCGAAATAAAAAACCTAAATTCATTCCGCTTTTTGGAAGAGGCGATTCAATATGAAGTGGGCCGTCAAATAGAGTTAATCGAAGATGGTGGCACGGTAGTGCAAGAGACGCGCTTATATGATCCAGACAAGCAAGAAACCCGCAGTATGCGTAGTAAAGAGGATGCGCAAGACTACCGCTATTTTCCAGACCCGGATTTATTGCCGCTGGTGATTGATGAAGGATGGGTGGCATCGGTACGGTCTAGTATGCCCACTCTCCCCGCACAACTCAAAGCGCAGTGGCAAGCCGAGTTTGGGCTTAGCGCCTATGACACCGCCCTGCTCACTCAAGATCGTGCCACCGCACAATTTTTTGAAGAGGTAATTGCTATGGTCGGCAAGCCTTTAGCAAAGGCGGCGGCAAACTGGATTACTGGCGATTTTGCGTCCACCTTAAATCGTGCTGGAATGACGGCAGCAGATTCCCCGCTGCAAGCCGTGCATTTAGCCCCATTGTTGAATCGCGTTGCTGATGGCACCATTTCCAACAAGATAGCGAAAGATATTTTTGCCGATCTCTGGAGTGAGGCGATTGCGGGCAAAGCGATCAGTTCAGTCGATGCGATTATTGACGCGAAAGGACTAAAGCAAATTAGCGATAGTGGCGAGCTCGAAACGATGATCGATCAAGTCATGCTTGCAAACAGCAAATTAGTCGAAGAGTTCCGTTCCGGCAAAGAAAAGGCGTTTAACGCATTGGTGGGGCAGTTGATGAAGGCCTCGCAAGGCAAGGCCAATCCACAGCAAGTCAACGAGCTCTTGCGTAAAAAATTAAGTTAGGAAAGACCATGAGCGAAATCGATGCAACACAGGCAGAGCAAGAGGCTTTAGTGGCGGAGTGGTTGCGTTCGACCCCCGGCTTTTTCGAGCGCCATGCTGAGCTGTTAAACGATATCCGCTTAAAGCACCCACATGAAGGGCGCGCCATTTCATTGCAAGAACGGCAAATGACCTTATTACGCAGCCAAAACGATGAACTGAATCGTCGGCTAAGTGAGATGCTGCATTTTGGTAGCCGCAATGATAAGACTCAGCAAGGGCTGGTAGCATGGCTCATGATGCTAATGAGGGCGGGCGATCATGCCGAAGTGGAGTCTGCGGTAAGCGTTGGGCTGGCTAGTGTATTTGAAGTGAATGCGGTTCATATTCTGAGCCCCAATGCCGATTTTGCCCCCTGGGTTGAGCGCCCGCTGTGTGGCGCTGCAACCGAATTGCCGGCAGTAAGCATCGATTTATTGGCGCAACAAATTGCTATCCACGCTGATTGGCAAAGCATGGTTGCGATCGGTCTACCGCTAAAGAATCACGCCCCCGGCGTTTTGTTTTTGGCAAGCCAGGATCCAAGTCGATTCACTGCCGACATGGGCGTGTTCTACTTACGACAAATTGCAGAACTGACTGCGGCCGCACTCGATCGCGTTGGAGCGTATGAAGCCCCGCTTGGCTGAATTGCACCCCCAAGTGCAAACCTATTTGCACGAGCTGCATGTGTTGCGGCAATTGTCACCACACACCCTAAAAGCCTATCAAACCGATTTATCTGAATTACAGCAATTTGCCAATGAGGATCACTTGGAGTTGGCTCAGGTGAGTAATGGGCATATTCGGCGCTGGGCTGGGCGATTGCATTCGCAGGGCAAGTCCCCTAGAACCATTGCTCGAGCTTTGTCGGCATGGCGCGGATGGTATGCGTGGCTGGCAGAGCATGCCGATCCAGTGACGCTCAAGGCAAATCCAGTCGACGATGTGAAGGCACCTAAGCGCGCCAAGGCGTTGCCTAAAGCGCTTTCGGTGGAGCAGGCTCTTGCCTTGGTAAGCCAGGCTGTAGACGAGGCTAATGCAAGCCCGGGATTTGATTCGCTGCGAGATGCGGCCATCATAGATTTGCTTTATTCATCCGGTTTGCGCTTATCTGAATTGCTGGGCATTGATATTGCCCCAAGTCGCGATCGAAACCAGGAATCTGCTGGTTGGCTAGATTGGGACTCGGGAGAGGTTACCGTTCTCGGCAAAGGCGGCAAACGCAGAACGGTACCCGTAGGAAACGCGGCAATGGCGTCGCTGACGCGCTGGCTGGATTGGCGTCAGAAAGCAGCGTTCTTGGCTCCATCACCCGCTTTATTTATCGCTAATAACGGGAAGCGCCTATCCCCTAGAACGGTGCAGGCACGTTTACGCACTCTCGCGATACGTGCTGGCCTACCAACCCATGTCCATCCACACATGATGCGGCATAGCTTTGCTAGCCATGTATTGCAGTCTTCACATGATTTAAGGGCTGTTCAGGAGATGCTTGGGCATGCCAGCATCGCCAGTACCCAGATCTACACCACCCTGGATTTTCAGCATTTGGCTCAGGCGTATGATTTAGCGCACCCGCGCGCCAAAGCAGGGCGGACAAATTGAGGGGAAACCAGAAGAGGCTGGCGAACTCGGTAATATAAAGGGTTGGATGCACGCCGGCAGGGCGCGAAGAATTCGATTTAACAACGATATATTGAAACAACGGAAGCAATTAAAGACTATGGCATTAATACCCGTCACCATTTTGACTGGCTTTTTAGGCAGTGGAAAAACCACTTTACTAAAGCACATTCTGACCGAACAGCACGGCAAAAAAATCGCTGTGATTGAAAATGAATTTGGTGAAGAAAATATCGATAACGATATTCTGGTTCAGG
>JAUYRJ010000077.1 GCA_030696845.1 Polynucleobacter sp. | reverse complement strand
ACCCGTCAAAAAGAGGCATTGACATCAGTACAGGAAGCTTATCTTAGCGAGTTAGAGCTGGCTGGATTACAGGACATGCATTTTGGCGCATTGGATTTAGGGTTACTCAGCGATATCGATGTTATTGGTATTTCACCTGGTCTTTCGCCAATTCAAGAGCCTGCTAAATCAGTATTAGCAATGGCTGCCGAGCGAAACATCGCGGTGTGGAGTGAGATTGAGTTTTTTGCCAGAGCAATAGCTGCGCTTGAGCGCGAATCCATTACCACTATGGAGCAGGGTGAAATACCTTTATACCAACCAAAGGTGCTGGCTATAACCGGTACTAACGGAAAAACCACAACAACTGCATTGACGGGACAGCTTTGTGAGCGCGCCGGAAAAACGGTCGCGGTAGCCGGAAATATTAGTCCTGCGGCGCTTGATAAATTGATGGCTTGCTTGGATGAGGCTGACACGGTTCAAGATATGCCGGCGATTTGGGTTTTAGAGCTATCGAGCTTCCAGCTGAATTTTACTTATAGCCTCAATCCAACCGCGGCAACCATTTTGAATTTAAGTCAAGATCACCTGGACTGGCACGGCGATATGCATGCTTACGCGCAAGCGAAGGCGGCTATTTTTGGTCCAAGTAGCATCTGCGTATTCAATCGCGATGAAGCGCAATTGCGTGATTTATTAGGCGCCCGCTTGGATGATCGGCAGATCATCAGTTTTGGCTCGAATAGACCAGATGAGCCGGGCGCCTTCGGAATTGAGCGCGATCCCCGCGCAGGCGGTATTGATTGGCTTGTTTGGGCGGAGCTCGATGAAGAGGCTGAGCTAGAAAAGCCAAAGCGTCGTCGTAAGTCTGCGGTTGTTGAAGAAGAAGAGATTCGCTTAAAGCGCTTAATTCCAGCGGATGCATTGCGTATACGAGGTCGTCATAACGCGCTCAATGCATTAGCCGCATTGGCACTCGCCCGCGCGGCAGGACTTCCGCTGAATAAGTTACTGCATGGTTTGCGGGACTATCGCGGTGAACCACATCGCGTTCAGAGTGTCGCTGTTATTCGGGATGTGGAGTATGTGGACGACAGTAAGGGCACGAATGTGGGAGCAACTGTAGCCGCTTTAAATGGATTGGGTGATGCCGCAGGAACCAGAAAAATCTGGCTTATTGCCGGCGGCGAAGGCAAGGGTCAAGATTTCACACCTTTGCGTGAGCCCATTCAACGATTTGTAAAAGGAGTCTTGTTAATTGGCAAAGATGCTTTACTCATGCAGGATTCGCTGAGTTCGACTGGAGTCGAAATCGAGATGTGCGAGACCCTGAGTAATGCGGTTACAAGCGCCGCAGCGAAAGCGGTGTCGGGCGACATCGTTTTACTCTCTCCTGCGTGCGCCAGCTTTGATCAATTCCATGATTACATTCATCGGGCAACGGCTTTTGTTTCAGAAGTAGAAGAGCTTGCCATGACTTTTGAAAAGCCCGGCGTAGAGTCCAATTGCTCGGATGGAGTCAGTGCATGACCTTGAAGCAACGCCCCTTTTCTGAAAACCGACTGGGCTGGAATCGCTTTTGGAATTTCTCGCGCGGTGGAATTACTGGTTTTCGGAGTGGTTTACGCGATGCTGTGACAGGCGTTGAGCAAACGCGCTCACGCATGATGGAGTATGACCAGCTTTTAGTATGGGCAGTGATTTCATTGGCTTTAATTGGCCTAGTAATGGTGTATTCCGCATCCATCACCTTAGCGGATGGCCCAAAGTATAAAAATTACAGCAGCAATCATTTTTTAATTCGCCATTTAATCTCGCTCACGATTGCTACCGTGGTCGGCTTATGTGTGTTTCGCATTCCTGTAAAGAGCTGGGATAAGCTTGCGCCGATTCTGTTTGGTATCACCATACTACTTTTAGTTTTGGTATTGATTCCGGGCATAGGAAAAGGCGTGAATGGCGCAAGGCGTTGGATTCCCCTTGGCGTCATGAATTTCCAGCCATCAGAGTTAATGAAATTCGCGGTCGTGATATTCGCGGCGAGTTATACCGTTCAGCGGCAAGAGTATCTGCATTCCTTTGTAAAAGGGCTGGTACCGATGGGGGTAGCCGTCATGATTGTGGGCGCGCTGTTATTGTGGCAGCCCGATATGGGCGCCTTTGTTGTCATTGCTTTAATCGCGTTTGGCATTCTTTTCTTGGGTGGAATCAATGTCAAATTATTTGGAGGCTTAGTTCTGGTTGGCATTTCAAGCGCCGCGATCATTATTGCTTTATCCCCATTTCGTCGGCAACGTATTTTTGCCTTTCTCGACCCATGGCAGGCAGACCATGCTGCCAATAAAGGTTATCAATTAACCCATTCTCTAATGGCATTTGGGCGCGGTGAATGGTTTGGTACTGGGCTTGGCGGTAGTGTTGAAAAATTGCATTACTTACCCGAAGCGCATACCGATTTCATTCTGGCCGTG
>JAUYRJ010000046.1 GCA_030696845.1 Polynucleobacter sp. | reverse complement strand
TCCCGAGTGGAAGAAGTTCATGGCTGACGGTGCGTTCAACCAGACCTTCATGACCGGTAAAGAGTTCGATAAGTGGCTCGATCAGAATGCCGCATTGCATAAGCAATTAATGACTGAAGCTGGATTTTTAGCGAAGTAATTTAGTAGTTGTGTAATTGTTGCCCTTGCTTCAAAAAAAGCCCGGCCTTTGCCGGGTTTTTTTATTTACGCTTCACTATTTTGATATGAAAAAAATAGTGGCTATAACTTAAGATATATTGCTAAGGTTTAAATAGTAATGATCTTTTCTATTTAAATTACTTTGGTATATTGCAAATAATTTTTATAGGGTTAATTCGCTCTAAATGGACTAGTGTATAAGTGTAGTCTTAAATAATATAAATAAAATTTATGATGAGCAGAATAATAAAAAAACCACTCCATTTATTCATTGTTGTTGGGTTGACGATGTTTGCATTGGGATCGCAGGCTGCATGTCTTGGGGATCAGGCAACAGCTAGAGTGTATAAGGTTTATATAGTTCCGCAGTTAACGGCAACCCAAATATACACACGATGGGGGCCTGTGCTTGAGCAAATTGGTAAAGAAACGAAGCAATGCTTTGAATTAATCGTACCAACTAGCATTCCTCAGTTTGAAAGCGACTTGGCAAATGGCAAAGCCGATTTTGCTTATATGAATCCATACCATGCCGTTATGAAATGGCGTGATAACAAATATATTCCACTCATTGCGAGTAGCGAACCCTTATTCGGCGTGCTGACTGTAAAAAAGGACAGCAAGATCACCAGCATTAAAGATTTAAATGGCGGAAAAATTGCATTTCCTGCACCAAATGCATTCGCTGCATCACTATTAATACGCGCGACCTTAACAGCCGATGGCGTTTCTTTTGAGCCGGTTTATGTCAAAACGCATATGAACGTCTATCGTTCTGTCGTTCGCGGGGATGTCCTTGCTGGTGGCGGTATTCAAACCACCTTTCTTGCCGAGCCGCCCGAGCTGCAGTCGGAACTGCGGATCCTAGCTGAAACAAAGCGATACACATCGCATCCCTTTTCGGCAAACGCCCAGGTACCCGAAGTCATTCGAAAAAAAGTACAAGCCTCGTTTTTGGCGCTGGATCAGTCGCAAGAGGGGGCGGAGCTATTAAAGCGCATTCAGATTGTGAAGCCGATGACCGTTACCTACAAAACAAATTATCAACCTTTGGAAGCGCTTGATTTAGAAAAGTTTGTGGTGAAAAGTGCTGAATAGCAGACGTTCTTCGTCTATTACTCCTATTTTTACCCGGTTTACAGTTTGGTTTTCTGTCGCGGCTGTTCTGCTTATTTCAATCAGCAGCATTTGGACTTATTACGGTATGAATCGGTTGATTCAGGTCACCCAAGAAAGGCGTGAGCTAGCATTGGCCAAAGGATTGGCACTCGCAATCAGTGATTTAATTGTCACACGGGAATACGGCCAGCTTGAAAGTGATTTACAGCAAATTATGGGCAATGATAGCGTCCGATCTGTTTTGGTTTCTGACTTAAAGGGAAATATTCTGGCTTTTTTAGAGCGCGCAATCCCCGAAGGTGAGGTGAGGTCTAATTTTTCGCTGAACCGAATTGACTTGCCCCAAATGCAGCTGGACTCGCATTCCATAAGCCAAGAGGGTAATTTTTCGGTGCTTTGGTACAAGGTGGATCCAGGGATCCCTCTTGGATGGATTCGGCTACAAAGTTTCAACAATCAGAGTGATGCGCTCCTAAATCGATTGCGCATTAACGTGATGCTCTCCGTTTTCGTTTTATTTATAGGCCTTTTTGGGTTCGCAGTCGCTTTGTTTTATCGGGCCAAGCAAAAAACCGAAGAACAAGAGCGTCAGCTTATCAATAAGAATGAAACTTTATATGATGTAGCCCACTACGATAGCTTGACAAAATTACCCAATCGGCTTTTATTGAAACATCTCATCGAGACTGCAATGGCAGTATCGAATCGAGATGCTGATTTATTGGCGATCTGCTTTTTAGATCTGGATGGCTTTAAAGGAGTCAACGATCAAATGGGTCACCTGTCTGGAGATAATTTATTAATAGCTTGTGCGGAGCGCATGCGTAAGGCAATTCGTGATAGCGATTCGGTTATTCGTATAGGCGGTGATGAGTTTGTTTTGCTTTTGGGGGGACTTAAAAATAAAAGAGAGCTTAATGTGCTGATACGGCGAATATTGGATTCGCTGGCTATGCCATTCATGATTGAAGGTAGGCGCGTTACTATTACAGCAAGCATGGGGGTGGTGCTATATCCAATGGATAACGTTACTATCGAGGATCTACTCTCTCGCGCAGATACTGCGATGTATAAGGCCAAGGAAAAGGGTAAAAATACGTGGATGCTCTATGAGGAAGGGGCATAAATTGCGCCTGATAGGTTTGACCTGCTCCGCTCTGATTAAAGTACTTGCTTGAGAATGCTTTGAACTAAAGGGTGGTGCGTGCGTTTTTCAGACCGAATAGCATAAAAGTATTCATGAATATCTTCACATGCACCTATTTGATGGACCTGATAATGGTGCTCTAATTCATTGGTTAAGATAGATGCGGCTGGAAATACGCCAAATCCGCTAGAACCAAAGGTGACCATTAGGGCGTTATCTTCGAATTCGCCAACAACATTGGGTGTGATGCCTAATTTTTCAAACCACAGATCTAGTTTGAAGCGCACCGTTGAGTGGTATGTTGGCATGATGACTGGAATGCTGGCAAGGCTATATGGAAAATTAATCTTTGCCTTAGCAAGTAAGTCTGGAGCAGCCAACCAAGAGATAGGGGATCGGCCCAGTTCTTGACTGTAAAGACTCATATTTTTATTGACTGGAGCAGGGCGATCGGCAAATACCAAATCGAGTCTGTGCAATGCAAGATCTGCTAATAAGTCGTCAAATTCACCCTCATGGCATACCAGCTGGATTTGCTGTTCATGAATGACAGAGTCAAGCAATTGCTTGCTCACCAACTTGGGTAAGCCGTCCGCAACCCCGAGGGCAAGTCGATTTCGGGGTGTGGCTGCTGAGCCGCTCACAATACTGGGTAATTTCTCACCAATTTGAAAGATTTGATCGGCCAACTTCATCGCAGCAAAGCCCGCATCGGTTAAGGCAAGACCTCGCCCGGCAGGTTTAAATAACAAGTGCCCAAGGTCTTTCTCAAGCTCATGCACTTGGGTGCTAATCGTTTGTACCGCAATATTGAGCCGACTAGCGGCCTTTGTCATGCTGCCTTCTTTTGCAACCACCCAAAAGTAATGTAAGTGCCTGTAATTAAAGTGTTGCGTCATGTTGAGCCATCCTTTTTTATGCGGTCTTAAGCCTCTAATGATACATTTACTGTCAGTTATTTCAGAAAATACTTTAAATGATTATCTACTTTTAAATGAATGAAATACATAGTACATTGACATAAACTTGTTCTTAAAGGAGTCATGGATTATGAAAATCACCACAAAGAGTCGTTATGCGGTCGAGGCTTTGGTTAGCCTTGCGAGCCAGTCCCAAGGGAAGTATGCGATTAATTTACAAAATATCAGCAAGCAAACCGATATCTCTGTCTCCTATTTAGAGCAGATTTTTAGCAATCTAAAGTCAGCTCAGCTAATTGATAGCCATAAAGGCCCTGGGGGTGGATATTGGCTAACACGCGCACCAGAAGCGGTTTCAATTGGCGACATTATGCGCGCGGTTGATCAAGCTAAAACCTCGGTAGAGGGAATGGATGGCGCTATTTGGCGCGACCTGGCGCTCAAGATGGAGTCGTATATGGACTCGATATCACTTGCGACCTTATTACCGCAGACGCCGCCAGATCAGGAATTTCCGGAGACCAATTTAATCCATAAAAAAGTCGACCAAAAAAAGGCCAAGAAAATGCTGGGTAAGCTTAAGCCCATGATCGCCAAGTCACCACAGCGTATGGCCAAGGATATTGGCTCGATTGCAAATTCCGTATTTAATTGGGGCGGTCAGTTAAATCGGAAAGCGCTTTGATATAGTTTTTATTTAAAGTCCGTTAAGGCTATGCATTTGCATAGCCTTTTTTGTCATGAAGTTGTCACATATTTCGATTATTATCGAAATATGAAAAACAGTGACGCTGTATCCGCTTTTTTAGCTCTAGGACAAGAGTCGAGGTTGAATGTGTTTCGACTCATCGTTCAAAAGGGCGATGTAGGCCTTACTCCCAGCCAAATTCATGAAATGCTAGGCATCCCGAATGCCACCTTAAGCTTTCATCTTAAGGAGCTTTTGCAGGCGCACTTAATTACGCAAGAGCGCCAAAGTCGCCATTTGATCTACCGTCCGAACGCTTTGCATGCCAATGCCTTAGTTGAATTTCTATTGGATAACTGCTGCGGCGGTAAGTCCTGTTTCCCCAAGCCACTTCTCAAAAAGGTTAAAGCCCAATGAAGCAATACAACATTCTTTTTTTATGCACCCACAATTCAGCACGCTCCGTTTTAGGTGAGGCGCTCGCCTCAACACACCCAAGTGGTCGTTTTGTGGGTTATTCAGCGGGCTCTACGCCCGGAACCCAAGTCAATCCACTGGCCGCTGAAATCGCCGCTGAGTTGGGTTACGCCAATGAAAAGCTACGCTC
>JAUYRJ010000043.1 GCA_030696845.1 Polynucleobacter sp. | reverse complement strand
ATGATTCATGGCGAGCTGGATGAAACTATTCCGCTGTCTAATGTATTTGATTGGGCAAGGCCGCAGGAATTAACCGTGCAAGTGGTGCCTGGTGCGGACCACTTCTTTCATCGCAAGCTGCATTGCATTCGCAATATCATTCTGGGCGAGTGGCTAGGCCAGCCTGCCTGGACAAACCAAGGATAAAAATCAATGGAAGAAAAATCGTTAATTGAGTATCCCTCAGTCTTTCCAATTAAGGTCATGGGAAAAGTAAGCCCAGAATTTTTGCCGGCAATGATTCACATCGCTAAGCAGTTCGACCCCATCTTTGATGAAAAGACGATTGAGCAGCGCCCTTCGCAAAATGGCAACTACCTCGGCCTTACCCTCCACATTAATGCGACAAGTCGCGAGCAATTAGATGAGCTCTATCGTACTTTGTCAACGCATCCTTTAGTTAGTATTGCCCTCTAAATTTGGACTGTATGCCCATCCTAGTCAAACAGCTTGGGTTGGTGGATTACGAGGCAACATATGATGCAATGCGCGCATTTACAAAAGCGCGCTCCAATGAAACTCAAGATGAGATCTGGGTTTTAGAACACCCGCCCGTATTTACTTTGGGCTTAGCGGGCGACCCCGCTAATTTACACGCAGGCGATGGCACGATTCCTTTGGTTCAAGTGGATCGAGGCGGGCAGATTACTTACCATGGGCCTGGACAGCTGGTGGTGTATTTGCTGCTTGACTTGCGTCGCTATGGCCTGCATGTGAGAGAGCTGGTTTATCGCATTGAGCAAGGGGTGATCGATACGCTGGCGGAATACCAAATATCAACTGAACGCACGCTTGGGGCCCCCGGAATTTACCTTGCTAAGTCGACAAACGTCGCTCCTGAATGGGGTGGCGCCAAAATCGCCGCCCTCGGCCTGAAGGTCTCGCGGCATTGCTCCTATCATGGCCTGGCTCTGAATGTGGCTACCGATCTAGGGGCATTTGCCCAAATCCACCCCTGTGGCTATGCGGGATTAAAGACGGTGGATATGAGAACATTGGGTATCGAGGACAATATTGATTCTGTGGCGCAGCGTTTGGTGCGGCAGTTGCAGCGGCAATTACCGCTCATAGCACGCGTATAGGCTGATAGGTAAATTATGACAATAGATAAATCCAGTACCGGGCTTGCTTCGAGCGCAGACTACGATCCCCTGCGTAAACAAAAGTCAGCCGAAAAAACGGCTCGTATTCCGATCAAGATTGTGCCGCTCGAGCATGTGCTTAAAAAACCGGATTGGATTCGCGTAAAGGCGGCTTCGAATAACTCGCGTTTTGCCGAGATCAAAAAGATCCTGCGCGAAAATGAATTAGTAACGGTGTGTGAAGAAGCTAGCTGCCCTAATATAGGCGAGTGTTTTGGTAGTGGCACAGCGACATTTATGATCATGGGCGATAAGTGCACTCGGCGCTGCCCATTTTGCGATGTGGGCCATGGACGACCAGATCCATTGGATGAAAAAGAGCCTCACAATTTAGCGCGCACGATTGCCGCCCTCAAGTTAAATTATGTTGTGATAACGAGTGTAGATCGCGATGACTTGCGGGATGGCGGAGCGCAGCACTTTGTGGATTGCATTAGTCAGACGCGCGCTTTATCGCCACAAACGCGGATTGAGGTATTGGTACCTGATTTTCGGGGGCGCCTTGAAAAGTCCTTGGATGTCTTTTCGGCGAATACTGAAATGGGCTTACCTGATGTGATGAACCATAATTTAGAGACGGTACCGCGCCTATACAAACAAGCACGGCCAGGTGCGGATTACGCCCACTCCCTTTTACTTTTGAAAGACTTTAAGCGCCGCTTCCCTAGTATCCCTACTAAAAGTGGCCTGATGGTCGGTCTTGGCGAAACCGATGAGGAGATCTTGGAGGTGATGCAGGACATGCGTGAACATGACATCGACATGCTCACAATCGGTCAGTATTTGGCGCCTTCGGGTCACCACTTGCCGGTTCAACGCTATGTTCACCCGGATGTGTTTAAAGAGTTTGAGAGACAAGCTTATGCGATGGGTTTTACCCATGCCGCAGTGGGCGCCATGGTTCGCTCGAGTTATCACGCTGATCAACAGGCTCATGGAGCCGGGGTTGTTTAGTGTTGCTTCATCAGCAACGCCTGTCGTGAGGTGTCGTTTCAGCAGGGCCTCGATTGCCCTTGTTTGTACTCTATCTCTTGCGCTAACAGCGTGTAGTCCTAAGTTGGATTGGAGAACAGTTCAATTGGAGCGTTTGGGCTACTCCACTTTGTTTCCAGCAAAACCAAAACAAGCCGAGCGCAAGCTATCTTATGCGGGGATGGAGTTGATTCAAACGCTAGATTTAGCGCAGGTCGATGATGCAATGCTTTCGGTAACAACAATTGAAGTGCCATCAGAAATCCAGTCGCAGGCAGGCGTCTTGCTGAAACAATTACAAGAGAACATGCTGAGCCCGGCAAGCATTGGTGATGCAAAGCCGCATCTAGAAAAGTCCAGCTATCATATTGCAGGTACTGCACGCATTAAAGTCGAGGTAGACGACTACTCTATTGAAATAAAGAATGCCGGTGGCGATCGCTGGATGCGTGTACGCTGGATTATGAGGCCTGATCAAAGTGGCGGTAGTCGTATTTATCAGCAAACACTTTTAATTTCTGCGCCCCTCAAAGCCACTTCCTTTAAAGATGAATTGCATGCAGAACAGTGGGATCCATTTTTTGATGAATTCCGTGTGCAGTAAATGATGTCGTATTGGTATCGCAGGCCGGGTATCGCCATTCCCCTACCTTTGCAGGGCAGATACGCGCTACGTGTTTTTATGAGCTTTGCCTTGGCTTACGTTATTTCATATGCATTTCGCTCGATTAATGCGGTTATCTCGCCAGAGCTGATCCGTGATTTGCATCTTAGCCACACCGAACTGGGTTTTCTTTCATCAGCGTATTTCGTGGGGTTTGGCATGACGCAGATTCCTGTGGGTTTGGCGCTAGATCGATTTGGCCCAAGGGCAACCGAAATCAGTTTGATGGCTTTTGCCATTATTGGCGCTCTTATTTTTGCTTTTGCAGATCAATTCATAACACTGGTGATTGGGCGGGTTTGTATTGGCATTGGTGTTTCAGCATGCTTGATGTCAGCCTTTTCGGGCTTTCGGACTTGGTTTCCATCCGAACAGCAGGGGCAGCTTGCTTCCGCGATGTTGGTCTTTGGTACCTTTGGCGCTTTAATGACTAGTTGGCCAGTGCATGTTGTCTTGCCATTCATAGGTTGGCGTGGTGTATTTGTTGCGATGGCAGGTCTTTCTGCGCTGGCGATCGTGATTTTGTATATTGGCTTACCTGTAAAAGCACGTCAGGCAACCGGCGCACTCGAACAGAGTGATAGGGCGAGCTTGTCGTGGCAAAGCTACAGACCCATTCTGACGAATGCATTTTTTTGGCGCATTTTGCCTTTGGGTATTTTTTGCTATGGTGGATTTATTGCGATTCAGACCTTATGGTTTGGTCCTTGGCTTATTCAGGTAATGGATTACAGCGCGACGACTGCGGCACAAATTCTGTTTGGGTTTAATGCAGTATTGCTATGCGCTTATCTTACGAACGCCTGGATTTTGCCAAAGCTCGCTCGCATCGGTATGGATACGATGCGATACATGACTTGGATGGTCGGCGCCTCTATTGTGTTTCAGGCTTGTGCGTTTTATTGGCGAGGACCATGGGTCTGGGCTTGGTGGTATTTGGTGGCGGTGGCGTGCGCATCGTACGTACTAGCGCAAAGCTTAATCGTGACTTATTTCCCTAAATCATTTTCGGGGCGTGTTAGCACTACGTATAACTTATCGCTCTTTGTTGGAGCATTTATTGTGCAGTGGGGAATCGGCTACTTGGTCGATCTCGGTATAGATGCGGGATGGTCGCAAGCAAGTTCGTTCGATGTTGCTTTGGGTGTATTTTTACTTGCGCAAGCGCTTGCGTATGTATGGTTTTTATTGTCGCCAAAATATTTTCCAATAGCGGCGAAGGCAGAGGCGCTACTGAATTAAGCGTGACGCTTTTCCATTTCAGCCACTTTCATTTCCAAGGCTTCTAACTTCTCACGCGTTTTAGACAGTACCCTAGCTTGTAATTCAAACTCTTCTCGGGTCACTAAATCCATTTTCTGAAAACCCTGATTCATCATCGCACGGACGTTTTTTTCAATTTCTTGCGCTGGTGAGTTGCGAATCGCATCGCCCACCTTGCTTTGCATGTCTTCCGCAATGCGCTGGATTTGCTCGAGGATTTGGCCTGGCTTTTGCATGAAAGGATGTCCGTTTAATGTGAATAGATGCCCCATTTTAGGTTTATTGACGAAAAAAGAGGGCGGCGCCGTTAAAAAAAGGTTCAAACATGCCTCAAAGGGATAAATATGAGCCAAAGGAGTGCGGTTTGGTGATCCATTTTGGTGCACATGCCTTAAAAAGGGGAAAAGGAGAAATTCGGTAAAGCAGCAACGGCTCAATATGAGCCTCATGAGCCGCAGTAAGTGGGTTCAACCCAATGTTGCAACTGAAAACCGAATTTTTAACCCTAAACAGGAGTATTCCATGAGCACTTTGAAAAAAACCGCGATTGCTGCTGCGATTGCTGGCCTCTTTGCCCCAGTGGTATTTGCACAGGCTGCCCCTTCAGTTGAAGTGAGTCCGGTAACCGCTAACGTATCACTAGTCAGCGATTATCGTTTCCGCGGTATTACACAATCCAATTATCAGCCTGCAATTCAAGGCGGCTTTGACTACGCTCATGAGAGCGGCCTCTATGTTGGTAACTGGAACAGTACGATTAACTGGGTTTCAAATGCAACCAATAATGGCATAAATGCACCCTTGGAGATGAATTTTTATGGCGGCTTTAAAAAGGAATTGATTGCGCCCGGCTTTGCTACAGACTTTGGGGTTCTTCAGTACTACTACAACCAAAGTGGCGGCAATTACAACGCTGGAATAGTAAATCCAAACACAACTGAAATTTATGCTGCGCAAAACTATACCTTTGGTCCAGTAAGCGGCTTTGGTAAGGTGAACTATGGCCTTACTAATATTTTTGGCATCCCTAATAGTTCTGGTTCTTACTATTTGGACCTGACCTCAAACCTTGATACGGGTTTTTGGGGTATTAGTTTAAATGGGCACGTTGGGTACCAATATGTGGCTGGGCAGCCAGTAACAAGCGGTCCAGTTAGTACGTCTGGAGTACTAAGTTATACCGATTGGAAATTAGGGGCGACAAAAGACTTTGGAGGCGGTTTAGCTCTATCAGCATCATATGTCTCTACAAACGCAAATCCCGGTTGGTGGAATACGTTTGCCGGCAATAAAGGCGGCGCGGGCAGAGGCGGTGCTGTAGTTGCTCTCACCAAAGTATTTTAATAACCCTTCCTTACGGAGAAACGTATGAAACTCATAACCGCAATCATCAAGCCCTTCAAGCTTGACGAAGTGCGCGAAGCTCTCTCGGAAGTAGGGGTTTCGGGCATTACCGTTACAGAAGTGAAGGGCTTTGGACGTCAAAAGGGTCACACCGAGCTGTACCGTGGAGCTGAGTATGTTGTCGATTTTTTACCGAAAGTAAAAATTGAAGCTGCAGTAGAAGACGGTATTTTGGAGCGAGCAATCGAAGCAATTGAGAAAGCCGCACGCACAGGCAAGATTGGGGATGGCAAGATATTTGTCTCACCAGTGGAGCACGTCATTCGTATTCGTACCGGTGAAACCGGTACGGCAGCACTTTAAAGAGAGGTTGATATGTTTACTTGGATGAAACGACTGGTTGCTGGTGGTGCTATGGCTCTAGCCATTGGCACAACTGGCGTAATGACGACCTCAGTAGCGTATGCTGCCGATGAGCCTATAGCTGCCGCAGCGGGTACGGTAGCGGCGGCTGCACCGGCAGTAGCTGCCACAGTAGAAAAAGCGGATATTGCTTGGATGATGCTCAGTACCATCTTGGTTATTTTGATGGTCATTCCAGGTTTGGCGCTCTTCTACGGCGGCTTAGTACGCAGCAAAAATATGCTTTCGGTATTAATGCAAGTCACGACTGTATTTTCTTTGATAGTTTTACTGTGGGTTATCTATGGCTATTCTTTAGCATTTGGTGCCGAGGGTTTAATTATTGGTGACTTCAGCAAGATCTTCTTGATGGGCGTAACCACTGCATCGCTATCAGATACTTTTGCCGAAACTTCAAAAATTCCTGAACTCATTTTTATTGCGTTCCAGGCCACATTTGCTGGTATTACCGCTTGCCTGATTGTGGGCTCATTCGCAGAGCGTATTAAATTTTCTGCGGTGTTGCTCTTCTCGGTGATCTGGTTCACCTTCTGTTACCTGCCCATCGCACACATGGTATGGGGTGCAGGCGGCTATCTCTTGGGTAAGGGCGATCTGGACTTTGCGGGCGGCACAGTGGTTCACATCAATGCCGGCATAGCAGGCTTGGTAGGCGCTTATATGATTGGTAAACGCCTTGGCTACGGGAAAGATGCAATGACGCCGCACAGCTTGACTCTAACCATGGTTGGCGCTGCATTACTCTGGGTGGGCTGGTTTGGATTTAATGCCGGCTCAAACTTGGAAGCAAGCGCAGGTGCAACATTGCCATTTATCAACACACTCCTCGCTCCGGCCGCTGCGGTATTGGCATGGAACTTAGGTGAAACGATGTTCCGCGGCAAGGCATCAATGTTGGGCGCGGCCTCTGGTGCGGTAGCCGGTTTGGTTGGCATTACTCCAGCATGCGGTACGGTTGGCCCAATGGGTGCAATTGTGATTGGACTGGTATGCGGCTTTTCTTGTTTATGGGCTGTTAGCGGACTCAAGAAAATGTTGGGCGCAGATGACACATTGGATGTGTTTGGTGTCCACGGCGTAGGCGGAATTATCGGTGCAATCCTCACAGGTGTGTTTACAGCCCCCAGTCTGGGCGGTACAGGCGCAGATGATTTTTCGATCGCAAGCCAAGTCATTATTCAGGCGGAAGGCGTTGGAATCACGATTCTTTGGTCAGCCATTGTTTCTTTCATTGCATACAAGATTGTGGATGTGGTTATTGGCTTACGCGTACCCGAAGATCAGGAGCGCGAAGGCTTGGATCTCACATCGCATGGTGAAACAGCCTACTCTAGCTAGCCTGTTTAGTTAGGTGGGGGTTTTAGTAGGTTAATTCGACTACAAAAAGCCCGTTCTAACGGATTTAACAGTAGGTAGGCAGTAGATAGACATAGGATCTTCGGATCCTATGTCCTTTTTCTAAAAAAACTTACAATAGTGAGATGGTCCCACATCTCATTACTGCCCTTAGTGGCCCTTTGCTTGAACTTGAGACAAAGGTGCTTGAAGCAACTCCCGCAATCGAACGCTGGTTTCGGCTGGAATGGCAAGAACATACGCCGCCGTTTTACTGCTCAGTTGATTTGCGCAACGCGGGATTTAAACTCGCGCCGGTTGATACCAATCTATTCCCCGGTGGTTTTAATAACCTTTCTCCAGAAATGTTGCCCTTGGCAGTGCAGGCAGCAATGGCGGCAATTGAGAAGATTTGCCCAGAAGCAAAGAACCTCTTATTGATACCAGAGCGGCATACTCGTAATACTTTTTATCTTCAAAATATCGCTCGGCTCTCATCCATTTTGCGTCAAGCGGGATTAAATGTGCGTCTTGGCAGCTTGTCGGAAGACATTACAAAGCCGACTTGGATTGACTTGCCCGACGGCAATCGTCTGCTATTAGAGCCGCTGGCGCGCTTGGGATTAAAGAAGCAACGTTTAGGCATTAAGGATTTTGATCCCTGCTCGATTTTGCTAAATAACGATTTATCTGCTGGGGTTCCGCCCATTTTAGAGAATATTTATGAGCAGTATTTGTTGCCTGGACTTCATGCTGGCTGGCAAGTGCGCCGGAAATCAAATCACTTTACAGCCTACGATGAGGTAGCCAAAAAATTCGCCAAACTGGTTAATATTGATCCATGGATGGTGAACCCCCTTTTTGCAAGCTGCTCGAATATCAATTTTCATGAGCGCCAAGGTGAGGAAGAATTAGAGTCAGCGGTTGAGCAGGTACTAAAAAAGACCGCTAAAAAATACCGTGAGTACGGCATTAAAGAAAAGCCCTATGTCGTCGTTAAAGCTGATGCGGGTACCTACGGCATGGGCGTCATGGTGGTAAACGACCCAAGTCAGCTCAAGAATCTGAACCGCCGCGATCGCAATAAAATGAGCATCGTTAAAGAGGGGCTGGAAGTCAGCGACGTTATTATTCAAGAAGGGGTTTATACCTTCGAAAAGGTGAATGAGGCAGTTGCAGAGCCAGTGGTGTACATGATTGATCGTTATGTTGTGGGCGGCTTTTACCGTGTACATACGGATCGCGGCCCCGATGAAAACCTCAATGCCCCAGGGATGCATTTTGTGCCTTTGGCGTTTGAGCAAAATGCCATGCCGGACTATCACGCTAGACCAGGAAGTGCCGCTCCAAATCGATTCTATTTATATGGCGTCGTTGCCCGCTTGGCCTTGCTGGCAGCCTCACTGGAGCTGGAGCGAACCGACCCTAATGCAGAAATAGCATAGAGTTAAGGGATTACTTAATTAGATGCCCATGGATTTATTATTCATAGCCGATCCTTTAGAGTCGTTCAAGATTCAAAAGGACTCCACTCTGGCAATGATGCGCGCCGCTCAAGCCGCCGGCCATCGCCTTTGGTATACACAGAGCCACGGGATAGTGTGGAAAGACAATGCAGTTCTAGCGGATTGCGCGCCACTGATTATTAAGCCCAGTAGCACCTCATGGTACGAGTTAGGAAAGCTTGAGGCGCGCACACTTCAGCATTTTTCTGCCGTGCTGATGCGCAAGGACCCCCCGTTTGATATTGAGTATCTCAATACAACTTGGCTGTTATCTGCCGCGGTGCGTCAAGGTGCGCGGGTATTGAATGACCCTAGCGCGATACGCGAGCATTCCGAAAAACTATCGATTACCGAGTTTGCTGATTTAACTCCGCCAACCCTGGTGACCCGTGAGCTTGCAGAAGTTGAGGCGTTTCACTCAGTGCACCAAGATATTGTTATTAAGCCATTAGATGGCATGGGCGGCATGGGGGTTTTCCGTGTCGGCAGTGACGGCCTTAACTTAGCCAGCATCGTCGAGACGCTCGGCGAAAATGGTGCTAGAACGCTGATGATTCAGCGATTCTTGCCGGAAATTGCACAGGGAGATAAACGCGTTTTATTAATTGCCGGCGAAGTCGTGCCCTATGCGCTAGCGCGTATTCCGCAAGGCAGTGAAATTCGGGGCAATCTCGCCGCAGGCGGAAAAGGTCTTGCAATGCCCTTAACGCAAAAAGAAAAAGAAGTGGCTGCGTATTTAGCTCCGCGACTTTGGCAAAAAGGACTTTTCTTGGTGGGTCTGGATTTAATTGGCGGCTACCTTACTGAAATTAATGTCACAAGCCCAACCTGTTTTGTTGAAATTACCGAACAAACGGATTGCGATGTTGCTCAAATTTGGTTGCGCGCACTGGAAAAGGCTCTGAAATAAGCATGGCAGGCATATTGATAGTGGCGCATACGCCAATCGCAAGCGCTATGCTCAGTTTCGCGGAGCATGTTTATGGCGCCGTACCGGATCATGTGCGGGCAGTCGACATTCCGCCCCATGAAGATGCTAAGGTGAGTTTTGAGCGGGTGGTGGAGGCTGCTCGAGGCGTGATCAGTGAAGATGCATTATTGGTATTAACCGATTTGATGGGGGCGACTCCAGCGAATGTGGCGTCCCGCTTGATGACGCAACACGTGAAATCAGGCCCCGGCCTAAAGGTAATGGTGCTGGCTGGGTTAAATCTCCCGATGCTGATGCGCGCAGTGTCATACAGAACGGATACATTAGAGTTATTGGTACAAAAAACATTGCAGGGTGGACAAAATGGCATCTTACGCTTGGGAGCTCTAGGGAATATGCAAACGACAGATATGCAGGATCGCTAATGCCAGTAGCCGATATCACCATCATCAATAAACTGGGGCTGCATGCTAGAGCCTCTGCGAAGCTATCGCAGTTAGCAGCCCAATTCCAGTGCGAAGTATTGCTTAGTAAAAACGGTCGACAAATCAATGCCAAAAGTATTATGGGCGTGATGATGCTGGCTGCCGGTATCGGTAGTACGGTTACTCTAGAAACGATTGGAAGCGATGCGGACGAGGCGATGCTCGCAATTACAGAGCTAATTAACAACCGATTTGGTGAGGGCGAGTAAGCGTGACTTTTTCTCTGCACGGCATTCCGGTATCAAAGGGAATCGCAATTGGCCGTGCGGTATTGATCTCGCGCGCCGCCTTAGAGGTCAGCCACCATTTGGTGGACGTAGGGCAAGAGGAGTTTGAGGCGGATAGACTGTTGGCTGCCTTTAAGCATGTGCGCCAAGAGCTGGAAACCTTGCGCCACGCATTGCCTAAAGATGCACCGCAAGAAATGGCTGCTTTTTTAGATGTGCACGGCATGATCTTAGCCGATCCAACATTGGCAGAAAAGCCATTAAAGCTAATTCGTACGCAACGGCTCAATGCCGCATGGGCTTTAACTACCGAACTTAATGATTTGCTAGAGCAGTTTGCGGAAATCGAAGATCCGTATCTGAAGGAGCGCGCACACGATATTCGTCAAGTGGCGGAACGTGTTTTAAAGGCGCTACATACACAACAAAAAGAGGGTCTAGCGCAGTCGGATTTTTTAGCACCCAGCGATATTGGCGTGGATTCAATCATTGTGGCGCACGATATTGCGCCGCATGACATGTTGCGTTTTAAAGAGTACGCGTTTAAGGGATTTGTTACCGATCTGGGGGGTCGAACCTCGCATACAGCCATTGTCGCTCGCAGCATGGAGATTCCAGCAGTCGTGGGCGCGCGCCATTCAAGTGAAATTATTCGCCATGGCGATTGGTTGGTGCTGGATGGGGATCGGGGCGTGGTGGTGGTTTCCCCAAGCGAACGCTTACTAGAAGAATATCGCAGCTTGCAGCGTGAAGAATTAGCGGAATCTCAAAAGTTGCAACAAATTAAGTATTCCGCTACTAAAACAAAAGACGGTGTTCCGATTGCGTTATTCGCCAATATCGAGTTGCCTGAAGACGCGAAGCAGGTAGTCGACTCGGGTGCGGTGGGTGTTGGTTTATTCCGTTCCGAGTTTTTGTTCATGAACCGCAATGAGGCGCTTCCTGGTGAAGAGCAGCAGTATTTAGAATACCGCCGCGTTATTGAGCTGATGCATGGCTTGCCTGTGAATATTCGGACCATTGATGTGGGTGCCGATAAGGCGCTTGGCTCGGGTAGTGATTTATCACAGACAGGCACCTCGCCATTGGGTTTGCGCGCGATTCGCTGGTCCTTAACTGAGCCAGAAATTTTTCTGACGCAATTGAGAGCAATTCTGCGGGCGTCTGCGCATGGCCAAGCCCGCATCATGATTCCGATGCTAGCGCACGCCAAAGAGATTAATGAAACCTTGCGTTTGCTGGAAAAAGCCAAGACTCAATTACAGCAGCGAGGGCAGCTCTTTAATCCCAACATTCAGATCGGCGCCATGATTGAAATTCCCGCCGCCGCTCTGGTATTGCCCTTGTTCATCCGTCATTTTGATTTCCTATCCATCGGCACCAACGACTTGATCCAGTACACCTTGGCTATCGACCGGGCTGATCATGCGGTGGCACATTTGTACGACCCTTATCACCCCGCCGTTTTAAACCTGCTTTCCAATATTATTGGGCAGGCAAAAAAAGCGGATATTCCAATTGCGGTGTGCGGCGAAATGGCAGGTGATCCGGACTTAACGAAGCTGTTACTCGGCATGGGTTTGACGGATTTTTCAATGCACTTTAGTCAATTGCTGCTAGTCAAGCGTGAAATTTTGAGAGCGGATGTATCGGAAATTAAGAAGCACATTGCCGCCGTTTTGGCTGCGGTGGAGCCCGAGGAGCAGGTTAGCGCATTGGCCGCACTCGCTGCGACCTAAGTACGTTTTCTCTAGTGGCGATGACCGCAGACGAGGCAGTCAGGATTACGCCGAATTTGAATCGTATCGATGCGCGTCGTACGCGCATTCCATAAGAGTAAGCGCCCAATCAGTGGCTCTCCAAAACCGATTAGCACTTGCAGCGCTTGCGCTGCCTGCATGCTACCGATGATCCCGACCAGGGGGGAGAATACACCCATACTGGCACAGTTGATTTCCTCTGGCACATCTTCGGGTGGAAAAATACAGGCATAGCAGGGTGAGTCCAAAAGACCCGAATGAAATACGCTTAGCTGCCCATCAAAACGCAATGCCGATCCTGAAACTAATGGAACTTGTGCCTCAACACAAGCGGCATTGATGTTTTGGCGAGTTGCAAAATTGTCGGTGCAATCCAAAACAACATCAACACTTGGAAGCAATGACTTAAGCAGTTCCACCGTTACCCGCTCTTCAATCGCATCGATGGTTACGGATGGGTTAAGGGCATTTAAAAATGCTTTACCTGAACTAACCTTGCTTTTACCAATGCTAGCTTGGGTATGCATAATCTGACGTTGCAAATTGGTCAGTTCGACCGAGTCAAAATCAACCAGAGTAATTTTACCAAGCCCAGCAGCCGCCAAATACGGGGCCGCCGCAGAACCTAAGCCGCCACTACCAATAACGAGAGCATGGGAGCGTAGCAGCTTTTCCTGACCTGCGATATCAATCTCATCGAGCAGTAAATGCCGTGAGTAGCGCAGTAACTGCTCATCATTCATGGAATGCTGCGCCGATCGCTTACTCTAATTTGGAAGAGGAGCGCTGCACTTCTTTCCCGTCTAAAAAGGCCACGGCTTGTTGCAGCATGAAGTCATCCGGACCGCCGAGCTCAACAGGCTTCTTGGACTTTTCTTTTTCGCGCTCTTCAGGCGTTTTTTTTGCATTACGTTCTTCGATGCGCTGCAACTCTTCAAGGCGACGTTTTTCTCGGTCAGCAATCAGTTTTTCTTCAGGCGACTGCTTGTTGCGCAGATGCTTTTCACTATCAATCTCGCGGGTGATTAATACATCATCAGGGTCGCCGTCTTTATTTTGATCCACCGCGATATCAGGCTTAATACCAAAAGCCTGAATCGAGCGCCCTTTGGGTGTGTAGTAATAGGCTGTCGTGATTTTGAGCGCGGAGTCATTGGATAAGGGACGAACGGTTTGAACGGAACCTTTGCCAAACGTTGTTTTACCAATAATAGTGGCGCGCTTGTAGTCTTGGAGTGCGCCGGCCACAATCTCCGATGCGGATGCTGAGAACGCATTAACCAATACAACCATCGGGATTTTTTTAAAGAGTGGCGGGATTGATGCTAAAGGATCGCCCGTTTCACCCAGGCGATACATCGCCGGAGTGGCATTAAAAATCTGCTTAGAGTCAGGGGCCTGACCTTTGGTGGAAACAATTACGGCATCAGGCGGCAAAAATGCGGCAGCGACACCTACCGCCCCTTGTAAAAGGCCCCCACCATTATTCCGCAGGTCCAAAATTAAGCCTTTGAGGTTGGGGTTCTTTGCGGCGATTTCACTCAGGCGTTTAGCCAAGTCTGGAACGGTGCGCTCCTGAAAACTCGTAATGCGAACCCAAGCGATGTCGTTATCAACTATCTTAGTTTTGATGGATTGCACTTTAATTTCGGCGCGGGTAATGGTTACAGGAAAGCTGCGCTCTTCACTCTTTCTAAAAATGGTCAGGGTAATCTTCGTCCCTGGCGTGCCGCGCATTGTGCGCACGGCCTTATCAAGAGACATGCCACGAACGGGTTTGTCGTCTAGGCGCGTGATTAAGTCACCCGCCTGAAGGCCGGCGCGTGCCGCTGGACTATCTTCGATCGGATTTAAGACCTTGACTAAGCCATCTTCAGAGGTGATTTCAATGCCAAGACCTGCGAACTTGCCTGCAGTTTGCTCTTGCATCTCAGAAAAATCTTTTTTATCTAAAAAAGAAGAATGGGGATCAAGACTGCTGACCATACCCTTCACCGCATCGGTTAATAACTGCTTGTCTTCGATCGGCTCTACGTATTCGCGCTTAATTTGTGCAAACACATTAGAAAGGGTACGAAGTTCGTCAAGCGGTAGTGTGGTGCCTTGTTGCGCTGTCGCGGAAAATTGAATCGTCGCAGCAACCCCGGCAATTAGGCCGACGGCGATCAGGGCAATGTTTTTAAATAAGTGGCGCATGGATGGTGGGTCTTCGATTCAAGCTTAAACGAGTATGTCGTTCATTTTGCTCTAGTCTAAATAAAAATGCTGTATTGGTTTTAAATTGTCATCCAGCTCATAAATTAAAGGCCTGCCATTTGGGACATTGACTTCCATGATGGCGGACTCTGAAACCCCGTCTAAATACTTAATAATCGACCGAATGCTGTTGCCATGGGCGACCAAAACGACCCGCTTGCCTAGCTTTAGGGCGGGAGCGATGGATTCATTCCAGAGGGGCATAACCCGATCAATAGTGTCTTTCAGGCACTCCCCTAAGGGAATTTCACTGTGCTCCAGCTTGGTGTAACGCTTATCGTTATGGCAATTGCGCTCGTCGGCCAAGTCCAATAAGGGCGGTCGCACATCAAAAGAGCGGCGCCAAATGTGGACTTGGTCGTCACCGTATTTGGCGGCCGTTTCAGCTTTATTTAAGCCGGTTAGGGCGCCATAGTGGCGCTCATTCAGGCGCCAGCTGTGTACAACCGGAATCCACATGAGGTTCATTTCATCTTGGATGTACCAGAGCGTCCGAATGGCTCGCCGCAGGACGGAGGTATAGCCAATATCAAACTCATAACCGGCCTTTTTTAGGCTTTTTCCGGCTGCAATGGCCTGTTCAATGCCTTTTTGGGTTAAATCGACATCAGCCCAGCCGGTAAAGCGATTTTCTAGGTTCCAAGCGGATTCACCATGACGGATAAGGACGAGTTGTTTCATAGAGCCATTCTATAATCTGAGGATGAACTTTCTAATGCAAATCGAAAATATAGCGCTTATCGCGCTGATATTAGTTACTGGAGTAGCGCTTTTTCTGCCTACATTATCTACATTAATTATGGGCGGCGGACTTTCCCCGACGGAGGCGACCATCTGGATTAACCGAAAAAAGGCACAAATTCTCGATGTTCGCCCTGAGGCTGATTTCCAGGCTGGGCACATTCCGAACGCCAAACGGATCGCAATGGATCAAATTGCTTCGGCCATTGATAAGTTAAAACTCGACCGCAAGTTGCCAGTTATCGTGGTTTGCCAAAGCGGTATGACTTCGCGAGGCGCACTAAAGCAACTGCAGGCGGCGGGCTTTACTGAGGTGAAAAATTTAGATGGCGGAATTCAGGCTTGGAAGGCCTCAAGCTTGCCATTGACTAAGGGGTAAAGATGCAATCTGTTGTTATGTATAGCACTCGAGTTTGCCCATATTGCGTGATGGCTGAAAAGTTATTGCAAAAAAAAGGCGTTACTCAATTAGAAAAGATCCTTATTGATGCTGATCCCGCGCAACGCGAGATCATGATGACCCGAACGGGTCGCAGGACTGTGCCACAAATTTATATTGGCGATCACCATGTTGGCGGCTACGATGATTTAGCAGCGCTCGATCGCGCTGGTAAATTAGACGAATTACTTGCTGGCGCCGTTTAATTTTTTATTCAGAATAGAGAGTCCTTTATGAGCGACCAAACAGCATCACTTAAAGATGGGGCTGATAATGCGAATGAACCCAGTTTCATTATTCAGCGCATTTATCTAAAAGACCTTTCCTTGGAGCAGCCGAACGCGCCAGCGATTTTGCTAGTTCCTGCTGAGCCACAGATTCAGGTAGAAATTGATGTGAGTGTTGATCCGCTCGCTGATGGGGTGTTCGAGGTTGCCTTGATTTCAACCTTAACTGCGCGCGTCGATAGCAAGGTACTCTTCTTGGTAGAGGCGAAACAAGCTGGTATCTTCCAGTTCAGTCACATTCCTCCGGAGCAGGTTGATCCTATGTTGGGCGTTACTTGCCCCACTATCTTGTTCCCCTACTTGCGCTCCAATGTGGCGGACATCATCAGCCGCGCAGGGTTTCAGCCGATTCATTTGAGTGAAATCAATTTCCACGGTATGTACCAGCATCGACTCATGCAGGCGCAAGAGGCGGCCGAAGGCGACGGCAGCAGTACTGCCGCAGAGAGCAAAATTATTTTGCCTAACTGAAGTTCGGGCTTGGCTCACAGATCATGAGAGTGACACTGCTTGGAGCTGGAGCATGGGGAACGGCGATGGCTGCGCAGGCAGCGCGCCACCTGCCCAAAGGCGCGGTGTGTCTTTGGTCGCGTAGCAAAGATCAGATTGATCAAATTCAAGCGACGCAACAGAATCAACAATACTTGCCCGAAATTAGCTTGCCGTCTGGACTGAGGCTTGAGTTTGATTTTGAACGGGCTGTTCAGCAACTGGACTCGACTGATTTGCTCGTGATTGCAACTCCGATGTCCGGTTTATCCGAGATCATGGCCCACGTTTTGCAGATTGCAAAACACCCCTTAAACATCGTCTGGTTATGCAAGGGCTTGGAGCCAAAGACATCTTTATTGCCGCATCAGGTGGTGGAGCGTGAACAAATTAAACACGGCCGTGGATTAACGCATTCGTATGGGGCGTTATCCGGACCTAGCTTTGCAAAAGAGGTAGCCCAAGGTTTGCCATGCGCATTGACGGTGGCAAGTAAGTCGGATGCCTTGTGCCAAGGCGTTCAGGCTGCCTTTCATCACGGCAATATGCGCATTTACGCAAGCGACGATTTAATCGGCGTAGAGCTAGGTGGCGCAGTAAAAAATATATTGGCGATTGCGGCGGGCATTGGCGATGGCTTGGGTTTGGGCCTAAATGCGCGTGCTGCGGTATTAACGCGTGGACTTGCTGAGATGATGCGATTAGTCAAGGCAGCTGGCGGCAAGCCTGAGACGTGCATGGGCTTAACCGGTGTGGGCGATTTGATTCTGACCGCTACAGGTGACTTATCGCGTAACCGTAGGGTTGGACTAGCTCTTGCAGCTGGCGAGCCGCTGCAAGCAGTATTGGCAAATTTAGGGCATGTGGCGGAGGGGGTGTTATGCGCTTCTGCGGTAGCGGATTTGGCTAAGCGCCTGGGCGTAGATATGCCAATTACGAGCAATATGTGTGAGGTACTTTCCGGTCAAACCACCGCAAAGCAAGCGGTGCAAAAACTGATGGGGCGCGGCCCAAAGCCAGAAAACGAAGCAAGGTAATTAATTGCCACCGACAAAGCCATTTTGTCGCCAGGCTTCGTAAACTAAAATCGCAACGCTATTCGATAGGTTCAAGCTTCTGCTATTTTCGCGCATCGGTAGGCGGATGCGATTGTGATCCAAAATACTGTTTCGGACCTCATCGCTGATTCCCTTAGTTTCAGATCCAAAGATGAAAAAATCATTCGGCGCAAATTGGGCGTCCGTTACTTTTCCATGCCCCTTGGTGGTGAGTGCGAACATACGTTCATTGGCGGGTGACACTTTAGCGATGAAGTCGGCCCAATTGGCATACACCGCAATATTTGCGAACTCATGGTAATCAAGCCCCGCTCTGCGCAGCTTGGCATCTTCTAGCGGAAAGCCCAGCGGCTCAATTAAATGCAGCTTGGCTCCCGTGTTAGCACACAGCCGGATAATATTGCCGGTGTTGGGTGGAATTTCGGGTTCGAATAAAACAACATTAAACATAGGGATGCAAAGTGCCTATTTAATTTGGGGTTGAAGTGCGCAAGATAACCCAATTACTAATTTTGCGCGCCCCATTTTCCTTGAGCAGTTGCGCAATTTCATTTAAGGTCGATCCAGTAGTCATTACATCATCAAACACAATGACAGATTGATTTCGTATTTGTTTGGCAGTATGCCGGTCTAAATAAAAAACATTACGCAATGACAGCTGCCGACTCAGTCGATCGCCATGTACTTGATCATGGGCCTGATGACTGCGTCTTAAAGTGTGAATGAGTGGTTTAACGGTGTGTGGTAATTGCAATCGCCTAGCAATTTCCCACGATTGATTAAAGCCTCGTCTCACCAGTTTTAAATCGCTTAGGGGTACCGGTAACAAAAGACTAGGCTCAGTTGGTGTCAGGTGCGGCATAGCGAATTGATTCCAGGCATGCGCTAAGCCATGGGCAAAGGCTAATCGTTTATGGTACTTGAGTTGGTGAATGGCATGCTGCAGCACCCCTTCATACCGATCGAGGCAGTGGGTCTGATCAAATGTCGGCGGCGCATCTTGACAGGATTGGCAACGTGCGTGGCAGGGTTTAAGAGCTGATAGTTCAATACCGCATTGCAGGCATGTGTGGTATTGAAATAGGGTGTGTTGTTGTAAAAAAGAGAAGCATGTTTCGCAAAGCATCTCAGATTGATGATGAGAACATACAATGCATTCGGTCGGTAGCAGATGGCGAAACAGGGTGCGAAAAAAATGCATGGGCGCTGAGTATACTGATCACATGACCCGCTCACTAAGATGGCTAAAAGACGACATTGCATTGCGGATGATGCAAAAATTGGAAGTCCTCAAGCATCAACCTAGATCCCTGTTAATACTCCCAGATGCGATTGGCATTCAAGGGCGATTATTGGCTAAGCGATTTCCTCGCGCAGCTTCGCATTGCGTTATTGAATCCGGTGCCGCACTTGATCGTCTGGCATTAAAGGCCACCCGCACAGCCCAATTTATAAAAAATGGTATTCCAAGCTTTTCTTATCTAAGCACCCCTTCCTTAGCCGTGCCCGACCAATCCCAAGATATGGTTTTTAGTAATTTGTGGATGCAGGACCTGCAAAACCCATCTTGGTCTGTAGAGGAGGCATGGCGTGTTTTGCGTGAAGGCGGTCTATTTACGTTTAGCTATCTCGGGCCCGATACCGGCAAAGAGTTGCGCGCACTCGATTTAAGCCAATCCAGGGGATTGGGCGTAAAAAATCTTCCCGGGGCTTGGGATATGCATGATCTGGGTGATGCGCTGGTTAAAGCGCGGTTCGCCGACCCCGTAATGGATATGGAATACCTGACGCTGGAATACGAGTCAGACGCGCTTTATATTCAAGATGCGATCGCATTGGGCTTATTAAGTGCGGATAAAAGCCTTCACGCACTAGGCTCAGAACCCCCTTTTTTACCCAAAAAAATGACATTAGAGCTGGTTTATGGGCATGCTTGGGTCGTCAATAAGCACCTATCGAAGGCAAAGGATGCGCTGGCATTTATTAACCCTGAGCAAATAAAACGCAAGATTACTAGAGATTACAAACAAGAGTAAGCGCTTACTTTATATTAAAGTAAGATCACTATTGATTCGACACAAGCGGCTACATCAATTGTTGGTTAAGATAAGTGACCCTATAATTACGCTTCAATATGTAAAGCACTCTAACTTTGGGCATATTTTTGCGCAGTGTTGTATTAAATAATTACGATAATTAATAGAGATAAAGATGAATTTACTTGGAAAAGCCACTAGAGCCGCGCTCTTGACCTTTGCTTCAATCAGCGCAGGAATTGCGCATGCCAATCAGGATATGCCTGGGGGTCCCGCAGTAAATCAGCTCAATTTTCCAGTAGCCGCCACCAAGATCATGCAAGAAATCCATTGGTTGCATTGGATGATGCTCATTATCTGCACCGTGATTTTCTTGGGTGTATTTGGCGTTATGTTTTATTCGATTTTGAAGCATCGCAAGTCTAAGGGTGCGAAGTCCGCATCGTTTCATGAAAGCACCACAGTTGAAATTATTTGGACCGTTATTCCACTTTTAATTGTGATCGGTATGGCCTTGCCAGCAACAAAAACTGTGGTTGCTATGAAAGACACTACCAATGCGGATATCACCATCAAAACGACGGGATACCAGTGGAAATGGGGGTATGACTACCTCAAAGGTGAAGGCGAAGGAATAAGCTTCTTGTCCACCTTATCCACATCGCGTGAGGCAATTAATAATTTAGAGCCCAAGTCCGTTACGTATTTAATGGAAGTGGATAACGAAATGGTCGTGCCGGTTAATAAAAAGATTCGCATGATCACCACAGCCAATGACGTCATTCATGCGTGGGCTGTTCCTGCCTTTGGTGTGAAGCAGGATGCTATCCCTGGCTTTGTGCGCGATACCTGGTTTAAGGCCGAAAAAATTGGCACTTACCGTGGTCAATGCTCGGAGTTGTGCGGAGCGCAGCATGCTTTTATGCCGATCGTCGTGCGGGTCGTATCCGATGAGGACTACAGCAAATGGGTAGCGGAGAAGAAAAAAGAAATGGCTGCGCTTGCGGATGATCCAAGCAAAGTTTATACCCTGGCAGAGCAGATGGACCGTGGCGCCAAAATTTATGCAGCGAATTGCGCAGCTTGCCACCAGCCCAACGGTAAGGGTGCCGGATCGTTCCCAGCCCTAGATGGTAGCAAGGTAGTGTTAGGGCCAAAAGAGGCTAATTTCCAAATTATGCTGAACGGCAAAGGCGCTATGCCCAAGTGGGGAGGAGTGCTATCTGATAGTGATATCGCAGCAGTGGTTACTTATACCCGTAATGCATGGGGCAATAAAACCGGTGACGTTTATCAAACGCCGGATCTAGTCGCCGCACGTACCGCAAAATAATTTAGTTTAAAAAATACTTACCACGGAGCCATCCATGAGCACAGTCTCTACCACCCACGATCACGCACACGACGATCACGCGCACGATATGCCGCATGGTTGGCGACGCTGGTTGTTTGCTACCAATCACAAAGACATCGGAACGATGTATTTGATTTTCTCCTTCGTCAGCTTATTGGCTGGTGGTGTGATGGCTCTCGGGATTCGTTTAGAGCTCTTTCAGCCAGGACTGCAATATTTACGCCCAGAGTTTTTTAATCAGTTAACTACCATGCATGGTTTGGTAATGGTATTCGGTGCGATCATGCCCGCATTCGTGGGTTTTGCAAACTGGATGATTCCATTACAAATTGGGGCATCCGATATGGCCTTTGCTCGGATGAATAACTTTAGTTTCTGGATCTTGCCAGTCGCTGCAGCTTTGTTGTTTGGTTCTTTCTTGGCACCGGGTGGAGCGCCGTCTGGCGGCTGGACTATGTACGCGCCATTGACATTGCAAATGGGTCCTGGAATGGATATGTCGATTTTCGCGATCCACCTCCTAGGCGCATCGTCCATTATGGGTTCAATTAACATCATCGTGACCATTTTGAATATGCGCGCGCCAGGCATGACATTAATGAAAATGCCGATGTTCGCTTGGACTTGGCTAATTACCGCATACTTGTTAATCGCGGTGATGCCTGTTTTAGCCGGCGCGATTACGATGGTTCTGACGGATCGCCATTTTGGCACCTCCTTCTTCTCTGCTGTTGGTGGCGGTGACCCCATCATGTATCAGCATATTTTCTGGTTCTTCGGACACCCAGAGGTATACATCATGATTCTGCCTGCTTTCGGAATTATTAGTGAAGTTGTGCCTGCTTTTGCAAGAAAAACGCTTTTTGGTTATAGCTCGATGGTTTATGCGACGGCGTCAATCGCAATTCTTTCCTTTATCGTTTGGGCGCACCACATGTTTGCTACCGGTATGCCGGTAACGGGTCAACTCTTTTTCATGTATGCAACGATGTTGATTGCGGTTCCAACCGGTGTGAAGATTTTCAACTGGGTTGCGACAATGTGGAAAGGATCAATGACATTTGAAACGCCAATGCTCTGGTCTGTAGGCTTCATTTTCGTGTTTACCATGGGCGGTTTCACCGGTCTTATCTTGGCCATGGCGCCAATCGATATTGGTGTTCAAGATACGTATTACGTAGTAGCGCACTTTCACTATGTACTCGTAGCTGGCTCACTCTTTGCGATGTTTGCAGGCTTTTATTACTGGTGCCCAAAGTGGACAGGTCGGATGGCCAACGAATTCCGCGGCAAAATCCACTTTTGGGGTTCGATGATTTTCTTTAACCTCACCTTCTTCCCAATGCATTTCTTAGGCTTAGCTGGAATGCCACGTCGTTATGCGGACTACCCAACGCAGTTCGCCGACTTCAACATGATTGCTTCGATTGGCGGTCTTGGATTCGGTTTAATGCAGGTGTATTTCTTGTTGTTTGTGGTAATACCTGCTTATCGTGGCGAGGGCGAAAAGGCCTCAGCAAAACCATGGGATGGCGCAAAAGGGCTTGAGTGGACAGTGCCTTCTCCAGCGCCACACCATACATTTGAAACACCTCCTAAAGTCGATTGATCACGAACGTGTCTAAAGAGACCAAGGAAATGCAACAGTCAGCCCAAGCTATTCGAAATCGTCGCTTAGGGCTGATTTTGCTGAGCGTTGCCTTTGTTTTCTTCCTAGGCATCGTAATGAAGCGGGTTGTATTGGGTTAACCCAAACTATTCCACTCATGGCAAATATCAAATCCATCAATCGTCAAATCTTACTGAAGTTACTCTTAGCTTCGGTGTTGATGTTTGGCTTTGGCTACGCCCTGGTGCCCCTGTACAAAGCCTTGTGTGAGGTTACCGGCATTAATGTGGTGACTAACAAGAATGACTATGGAGTCCGGGCATATCGCGCTACCAAGCCAGGCAATACTCAGGTTGACTATTCCCGAACCGTGACCATTGAGTTTGATTCGAATAGTCGCGGCCCGTTTTCATTTAAGCCAGTTAAAAATTACCTCGAGGTTCATCCTGGTGAAATGGCGGAGATTGTTTATCAGGTTTCGAATAATTTAAACCGTTCGGTAGAGGCGCAGGCGATACCCAGTTATGCCCCTAAGGCGGCAACTGAATACTTCACCAAGTTGGAATGCTTTTGCTTTCAACAGCAGACATTAGATCCGCACCAAATGCGCGATATGCCAGTAGTTTTTGTGATTGACCCAGCCCTGCCTAAGGATGTGAAAACAATTACCTTGTCGTACACTTTTTTTGAATTGGGAGTAGGTATAAAGCCTGCAGGCTCCGGTACGCCGCATGCGATTAAGACTGCTTTATGAAAAAGAAAAGCAGTTTTTTTCAGTCGATGAGGGCGGTTATGTGGGGCTTTTTGGGTGTACGAAAGAAGTCAGGATTACAAGATGATGCAGCGAGCTTAAGTTTTGTGCACATCATCATTGCAGGAATTTTAGGAGCAGTTGTTTTTATGGCTGTCTTGTTGTTTATAGTAAAACTAGTTGTATCAAATCAATAATAATTTAGAGTAAATAGAGAGAGCACGATGTCGTCTAATTCAACCCCATACTATTTCGTTCCTGGTTTATCCAGACACCCCGTCATGGCCAGCATAGGCCTATTAGGATTTGGCGGCGGAATGTCAGGCTGGGTTAATCAATATGCTTGGGGCGCCCCCCTGACCATTGCCAGCATTGTTTGGGTTCTGTTTGTGCTCTACAACTGGTTTGGTGATGCTATTTCTGAATCAAATTCAGGTCAGAATAGCGTAAACGTTGACGTGTCATATCGCTGGTCGATGAGCTGGTTCATCTTTTCTGAAATCATGTTCTTTGCTGCGTTTTTCTCCGCTTTGTTTTATGCGCGCAGCATTTCTATGCCTTGGCTTGGTGATGTCGAGAGTAAATTGCTTTGGCCAGATTTCACTGCTGTATGGCCTAACGACGGTCCGGCCGGCTTGGTTGAGAAGTTCAGCACAATAGGTCCATGGCCCATTCCAACCATTAATACCTTGCTGCTTCTGACTTCGGGTGTGACTGTAACTTGGGCTCACCATGCAATTCGTGAAAACAATCAAAAGCATGCCGTTTACGGCTTAGCGGCGACTGTATTTTTAGGGGCGGTGTTCTTAGGGTTCCAAGTCTATGAATACGTCCACGCACACCAGGATCTCAACCTAAAGCTGACATCAGGCGTTTTTGGTTCAACCTTCTATATGTTGACTGGCTTTCACGGCTTCCACGTTTTCTTGGGCGCTTTGATGTTGGCGGTTGTTCTGCGTAGGGCAATTCGTGGAGACTTTACTGCGGATAACCACTTTGCATTTGAAGGTGCATCATGGTATTGGCACTTTGTTGACGTCGTTTGGCTAGGCCTCTATGTAGTTATCTACTGGATGTAAGTTTTATTCGGCTAGTCTGAGCGACTAGCACACAATGCAGTAAAAATCGGCCAAGTTTATTGGCCGATTTTGATTCCGGTAGGTTGAATATAGCCAAGGGAGTAGGCAATCCAAATGCCAACAAATAATGCAATTGAGAGGCCGATGCGCAACATAAGCGAGTGCACCATTCGAGAGCTGTTGCCCTTGTCTTTCATCATGTAATAAAGCGCTGAGCCTAGGCTAGCGATAATGAGTACAAGAGCGGTTGGCATAATCCATTTCATAACAGAATCCTACCATTGAATCTTTTTTATAGCTTGATACAAAGTCGTCCAATACCAACCTTAGCCATGGTAATAGTGGTCGCGATTGGTACGGGAGCGGGGCTATGGCAAATGAGTCGAGCTGCCGGCAAGATCGCCACGGCAGAGCGGATTGAGTCCAAAATAGCATTGCCGGAGTTGGATATCAATTCTAAGTCTGAGTGGACCTTGCAGGAGGTGGAGCAACGGAAGGTCATGGCGCGCGGCCGCTTCATGCCAGAAGCTGCCATTTGGTTGGATAATCGCCCGCTACCCACTACGGGTGGTGCAACGCCAGGTGCGGGCCAGTCTGGATTTTATGTCCTCATGCCGATGCGACTAGAGGGTCTGCAAAATACTGTTTTATGGGTACAGCGCGGTTGGGCTCCGCGCAACCGAGAGAGTCGATTGGCGCTTCCACCCGTAATAACGCCCTCTGAGCTCGTTACGATTGATGGCCTTGCCGTTGCCCAGCCTGATCGGGTATTTGAATTAGGTGATGGCGGTGAGAGCACACAAGGGAATGTCCGGATTCAGCAAAACCTTCGTCTAACAAAGGAAGCAGAGCGTCATCCTTGGCAGCAAATGCCCTTCGTTTTAAAGCAAATAGGCGGCCCAAGCAATGATGGTTTAAACCGAAATTGGTCAACATCAGCAAGCGGAGTCGAACGCCATTATGCTTATGCATTCCAGTGGTTTGCGCTCGCATTGAGTGCGTTCTTATTCTGGCTGATTCACGGTCTATTGCGGATGCGCCAGATCACAAAAAGGTAGGGATAAAGTGGACGATAGGGAGTTATTAATACCGGCTGTGCAGCAAGAAGCCCCTGTGCCGAATGCGCAAACTCGGCGCGGTCGTATTCAAATGCTTTTATTGTTGTTCGCATGCGCCGTCCCCGTGATGGCATCGTACTTTACGTTTTACGTATTAAAGCCAGAAGGTGGAAAAACCAATTATGGAAGCTTAGTTACGCCCCCAGAATTAGCCCAGCCAGCTTGGTTCAATGTTCCCTTAGAAGGAAAGTGGACGATGCTCGTGGCAAGGCCAGCAGCAGAATGCGTGCCAAGTAATGAGGCATGTTTACAGGCTTTGTTTTTAATGCGGCAAGTCCGCATTGCATTGGGTAAAGAAAGCCCCCGGATGCAGCTGATTTGGGTCGTAACCGATGGCAATCCAGTGGATTCAGAAGTTCGTAAAGCATATGATGAAACAACGGCTGGATTTCTAATTGTGAATGCGCCTAGCGGCGGGGAAGCAAAATCCCAGTGGGAGGCTTGGTTAAATCGCAATCAAGGCGGTGCGGATATTCAGTTGCTCAATCCCTTTGGTGAAAAAATGATGCAGTTTGCTGTGACCAGCAATCCCAAAGAGTTTGCCGGTATGCGCAAAGACTTAGAGAAGTTACTTAAACTCAATCGCGCAGGTGAAAAATCCCAATGAGCGGCAGCGCAGTACTCCTTCTCGAGTTAGCGGCGATTGCAATCGTATTTGCGGTCATTCCATTAGCGTATTTATTTTCGCGACCCACCCTGAATCTTTTTCAGAGACTGAATTGGACCATTGTATTTTTAACATTTGATTTGATTGTGTTCGGCGCATTCACCCGTTTGAGCGATTCAGGATTGGGTTGTCCAGACTGGCCGGGCTGCTATGGCACATCAAACCCTTGGCGCGCAATGGAGAATATACGGGCAGCAGAAGCAGCGATGCCTGATGGCCCTGTAACCGAAGTGAAAGCGTGGATTGAGATGATTCACCGCTACTTAGCTATGACAGTAGGTGCGCTGATCGTATTGCAACTGGGATTGGCGATCTCGAAGGCGAGAGAGTTAGGAGGCAAAGCTGTCTATGGCAGTGCCATTTTATTGTTCCTAGTCATGCTACAGGGTGCGTTTGGCGCGTGGACAGTTACCTTGAAGTTACAGCCTATCATTGTGTCAATTCACCTGATTCTAGCCCTCATCCTACTGGCTCTGCTGACCTACTATGCCCAACAACCATGGCAAGGCATCTTAAGCGAAAAGCGCGGGAACCTCATCTCCGGCAAAGTATTGGCATTCAGTTTCATTATTCTCTTTTGCCAAGTCTTCTTTGGGGCCTGGGTTAGTACCAATTACGCTGTGCTGGCATGTCCCGATTTCCCCACTTGCTTGGGTACCTATACGCCTGAAATGGACTGGACGAATGCATTTACCCTGTGGCGGGAATTGGGTAGAGATGCTCAGGGTGGTTTTATTTCCACCACAGCATTACAAACCATACACTGGGTTCATCGCGTATTTGCCATTCTAGTCATCCTGGTAATTGGATATTTTGCATTTCATGCCTGGTCTGTTGCTGGTCATGAGGAGCCTAAATTGCGAACATGGGCTATTCATGTTATGGCCTTGCTTGCGCTCCAAGTGCTCACGGGCATATCTAACGTGGTCTTTCAGTGGCCGCTATTAGCAGCCCTATTGCATACGGCTGGCGCGGCAGCACTAGTGCTGTGTTTAGTCAGAATGGGTGCGTGGTCCGCATGGAATGCCCCGCTTTTTAAGGGGGTTCGAACATCATGACCGTAACACATAAGTCCACAGCATCTGCAGTGAGGCCAATGCCTAAATGGCGACAATACCTTGTGCTTACCAAGCCACGGGTAACCATGCTGGCGGTCTTTTGCGCAATTATTGGTATGTTTTTAGCAACGCCGGGCATGGTGCCCCTCCCGATTTTAATTGGCGGAACAATTGGTATTTGGATGTTGGCGAGTGCCGCTTTTGCTGTCAATTGCTTAATAGAGCAAGCGGTCGATGCGAAGATGCGACGAACGGCATGGAGACCATCGGCTACTGGTGAAATTTCATCAAGCCATATTATTATTTTCTCGGTTGTGATCGGCGGGCTGGGAATGATTGCTCTTTGGTATTTCACAAACCCTTTAACGATGTGGCTGACTTTCGCAACTTTCGTTGGATATGCAGTGATTTATACCTGGCTCCTAAAGCCCGCAACGCCACAAAATATTGTGATTGGGGGGCTCTCGGGTGCGATGCCGCCTGCGCTCGGCTGGGTTGCTGTTACCAATACCCTTTCCGCAGAAGCGTGGCTATTGGTCCTCATCATTTTTGTTTGGACGCCACCCCATTTTTGGGCGCTGGCTTTATATCGCCGTGAAGATTATGAAAAGTCTGGTTTGCCCATGTTGCCCGTAACACACGGCGAGCGCTTTACATTGCTGAATATTTTGCTCTACACCCTGATTTTGATTGCCGCCACATTATTGCCATACATTTACGGCATGAGTGGCGTGCTGTACTTAATCGGCGCGCTGATTTTAGGTTTGATTTTCTTGGGTTATGCAGTAGCGCTTTACATCTCGTATAGCGATCAACTTGCCAAGAAAACCTTTCGGTATTCGATTTCGTATTTATCTTTGTTGTTTGCCGTTTTATTAATTGATCATTACGTTTAAATAAGGCATATCAGTTGAAATGAAGACTGTACTCACTACCTTGCTCCGGATGGGTTTTATATCCACACTGGTCTTCGCCATCTTGGCGTGCAGTCCAAAACCCAGTTTTAAGAATGTCGACATTACGGGTAGCACTGCATTTGGTAAGGACTTTAGTCTGATCGATACCGATGGCAATACGAAGACCTTGGCTGACTACAAAGGCAAAGCAGTGGTTATGTTTTTTGGTTTTACGCAGTGTCCTGATGTTTGTCCGACTACCTTGACGGAGATGCAGGATGCGTTGCAATTACTCGGTCCACAAGCAGAGAAGGTGCAAGTGCTATTTGTGACGGTCGACCCCGAACGCGATACCGCAAGGGTATTAGCACAGTATGTGCCTGCCTTTAATCCACGTTTTGTGGGATTAAGACCTGCCGACGAAGCCGCCCTTGAAAAGGTAGCCAAAGATTTTAAGATCTACTACAAAAAAGTTCCTGGAACAAAGCCAGGCTCTTACACAATGGATCATACTGCTGGAAGTTATGTATTTGACCAAAATGGTCAGCTTCGTTTATATATCAAACATGCGCAAGGACCTGAGGTTCTGGCGCACGATTTGAAAAATATATTGCAGTAAATCCTCTTAGGCCGCTCTCGCCTCAAGTAGACCGCGCATCTTTTTTAAAGCGGCGGTTTCAATTTGACGAACGCGTTCTGCCGAGATGCCGTACTCCGCAGCCAGCTCATGCAAGGTTTTGGTGCCATTGCCCTCTGCATCCATGGACAGCCAGCGTGATTGCACAATATCTCGGCTACGCTCATCGAGACCATTTAGCGCTTGATCTAGTAGGGGTCCCTGCATTCGATCTTCGTCACTAGCAGCCATAACACGGGTGGGCTCTTGAGTCTCATCTGCTAACCACTGAATGGGTGCATACGCATCGTCTTCAGAATCATCGCCATTGAGTGCGATATCGCCGCCCGCAAGACGCATCTCCATTTCACGTACATCTTCGCCCTTTACATCGAGTGCTTTAGCTAAGGACTCGACTTCGGAAGAGCTTAGTGTATTTAAGGTGGGTTTGTTGCTACGCAAATTAAAGAATAATTTGCGTTGTGCTTTGGTGGTGGCAACCTTAACCAGCCGCCAGTTTTTTAAAATGTACTCATGGATCTCTGCTTTAATCCAGTGAATGGCGTACGAAACCAAACGCGCACCTTGACTGGGGTCGTACCGCTTAACCGCCTTCATGAGGCCAACGTTTCCCTCCTGAATTAAATCAGCATGCGGAATACCATAGCCTAAGTATTGGCGTGCTACCGATACAACTAAGCGCAAATGCGAGAGGACCAAACCCTTCGCCGCATCGACGCTTTCAGTACGACGAAACTCCTGTGCAAGTTGCAATTCTTCCGCAGCCGTTAACATCGGCAAACGATTGACGTATGAAATGTAGGCATCCAATGTGCCAACGCCAAGCGAAGGGAGCATCGACGTACTTAAGCTCGCACTCATGCTGCCGTGGGGGTATGGCAGTGTGTTGGCGAACGCATTAGCTGTTTTCTTTTGGACCATTATTAACTTGTGATTATCAGTGGTAAGAATGACTTATTTTAGCACTCTATTGAATAGAGTGCTAATCTGTAAGTAAATTTGTAAGTAACTGATTTAATTGAATAATTCAGATGAGTATTGCCGAGCGTTGAAGGGTACAAGGTCACCAATTGCCTCCCCTTTCCCAAGAGCAAAGATACGGGGTTTAGGCTCCGCGTCCAAAGTCTGGGCTAAGGCGCAAATAACACCACCTTTGGCGGTGCCATCGAGTTTCGTTACCGCTAGCCCGGTCAAGCCAAGAGCAGCATGAAAAGCCTTTACCTGGTTAATCCCATTTTGTCCGGTATTGCCATCTAGGACTAACAGCACTTGATGGGGTGCACCAGGTAAGGCTTTGCTAATGACGCGTTTCACCTTTTTTAATTCTTCCATTAAGTTATCTTGAGTAGCGAGACGACCGGCAGTGTCAATAATAAGAACATCGCATTTCCGTGAAATAGCGGCATGAATAGAGTCATGTGCCACCGCAGCCGCATCGCCACTATCTTGGGTGATCACATCTACACCGTTGCGCGCCCCCCACTCTTTGAGTTGATTGCGCGCTGCTGCGCGGAATGTATCGCCAGCCGCCAGCAAAATAGATCGGTCCTGAGATTGAAAGAGGTGACACAACTTACCAATCGTCGTAGTCTTTCCAGCGCCATTCACGCCCACAATCAGCCAAACTTCGGGCTGCTGAGCGGATTGCATAAAAAGGGGATTTGGATTTGGTTCAAGCCTTGATAGGAGCGTAGATACCTCATCAATCAAAAGAGCTTGCAAATCTTCAGGGCTAGCCGCCTTTTCTGATTTAGCCGCTTTGCGCAGGGCGGCCATTAAATACTCGGTCGTAGGCAAGCCAACATCACTCTGAATGAGCGATTCTTCTAGCGTGTCAAACCAAGCCGCATCAGTCCGGCCCGATTTAAATAGGGATCCAAGGGTTTTACGTAATCCAAACATTGTCGATACAATCCAAAAAGCAGTGTGTTTAATTTCTATATATGCATCTTATCAACTAAATCTAACATGATGGCGGTCTTGCAAATGCGGTCTACCCATTTAACTATCGGCTTTCTCACAGTCTTGTGCCAACTTGCCTTTACTGCAGTGCAACCAGCACATGCGCAGCAAAAAACGGCAGCAGCGCAAACCCACGAATACCGACTATCAAACGGTTTGAAATTAATTGTGCAAGAGGATCATCGCGCGCCGACCGTAGCCCATATGGTTTGGTATAAGGCAGGTTCTATGGATGAAATGAACGGCAAAACCGGTGTTGCTCATGTTTTAGAGCACATGATGTTCAAGGGTACCGAACAGGTGAAATCAGGCGAGTTCTCAAAAAAAGTCGCTGGCATGGGCGGGCGTGAAAATGCATTTACCTCATTAGATTACACCGCCTATTTTCAACAAATCGAGCGTTCAAAATTAGCAGAGGTCATGCGGCTTGAAGCAGATCGCATGAATAACCTCAATTTCGATGACGCTGAATTTAAAAAGGAAATCCAAGTTGTCATGGAGGAGCGTCGCTTGCGAACCGAAGATAAGGCGTCGGGTTTGCTGTACGAAAATTTGATGGCAACCGCTTTTAAAGCATCGCCCTACCGACATCCCATTATCGGCTGGATGAATGACCTTGAAAATATGCAGGCCAATGATGCTCGCCAGTGGTATCGCGATTGGTATGCCCCTAACAATGCTACTGTAGTAATTGCTGGCGATGTTGATCCAGAACAGGTGCGCACGATAGCTGAAACGACGTATGGCGCATTAAAGCCAAGGGAGCTGCCAGTTCGAAAACCCCAGGTTGAGCCTGAACAAAAGGGAATGAAGCGGGTTATCGTAAAAGCGCCGGCCGACACCCCACAGTTGGCGATGGCGTGGAAAGTGCCGCATATCAATCCAGCCAAAATGGAAGAGTATGAGCCTTATGCGTTGGCTCTACTCGCCGCAGTATTGGATGGGTACGATAATGCGAGGCTGAACCGTACTTTAGTAAAGCAAGACCGTATCGCCAATAGCATAGATGCCGGCTATGACATGATTGCGCGTGGACCCCAACTGTTTTTTGTAATCGGGTCAGTTGCAAAAGGGAAAACCATTGCGCAACTCGAGAGTGGTATTCAGCGAGTCCTCACAGAAGTAAAAACAAAGGGCGTTAGTGAGTCAGAATTAAAGCGCATCCAGGTTCGTATTCTGGCGGATAAGATTTATAAACGCGATTCAATCTTTGGTCAGGCTATGGAAATTGGTAGCGCTGAAATCGCGGGCATCTCATGGAAGGAGCTCGACCCGATCTTGGACCGGTTGCAGACCATTACGCCAGAGCAAGTTCAAGCGGTAGCAAAGAAATACTTAATAGACGATACGCTGACCGTTGCAGTCTTAGATCCGCAAGCCAGAGGGGCATTGAAATAATGAGCCAGATCCTTTGTATGTTGAAAATAAAAAAATTTATCCTTCAGGCCGTTGGAGCGGTAGCCATACTATTTGCTGGAAGTGCGCATGCGCTATTGCCAATAGAAACGCTCGATTCAGTTAAGGGTGCAAAGGCCTACTTGATCCAAACTAAATCCTTGCCCATCATTGATGTCGAAGTGTCGATCGATGCCGGAAGTCGTTACGATCCAGAGCAAAAGAGTGGACTAGCTTCCTTGGTTGCTCAGTTGATGACTCTCGGTGCAGGGGCAGGTAAAGCGGGGCTGACTGAAGCGCAAATCGCGGATCAAATCGCCGATTTAGGGGCAAGTATTACTACCTCGGCAAGTGGTGAGCGGGCTGTTTTGCGCTTGCGGAGTCTGAGCAGAGTCGATTTGAGAGATCAAGTAAGTCAACTGGCAGCCTTATTATTGGCAAAACCATCGTACGACCAGAAGGTGGTAGAGCGGGAAAAGCAGCGCCTGAGTACCGCCTTACTCGAGGCGAAAACCAAACCAGAAACAGTGCTGCAGCAACGCCTTCGTAAGGCCGTTTACGGCTCCTATCCACTGGCTAACTATCCAACCCCAAAAACAGTAGCGGCTATTAGCGCAGGTGATTTGCGCCACTTTCACAATACCTTTTACCGTGGTGATCGCATTACCGTCAATATTGTGGGCGATCTTGACCGTGCCCAGGCCAATGCCATAGTCAATACTTTATTGTCGGGTTTGCCGCCAACTGGACCTACGATTGCTGCATTGCCCGCCCTTCAACAATCGCCATTAGAGCCAATTGGTCAGCGCGAGTTACGGATACCATTTGATACACAGCAAGCCCATATCGCGATGGGAATGACTGCCATTACCCGTAGCAATCCAGATTATTTCCCTTTAATTGTTGGTAATTATATTTTGGGCGGCGGCGGTTTTGTGTCGCGCCTTATGGCAGAGGTTCGTGAAAAGCGTGGCCTCGCATATAGTGTGTCAAGCTATTTTGCGCCAGGTAAGGATGCGGGTTATTTTGAGGCAGGCATGCAAACTAAAAAACAGCAAGCGGCATTGGGTTTGGATGTGATGCAAAAAACCATCAGTCAATTTATTGCGGATGGGCCAAGCGAGGCTGAGCTGCTTGCCGCGAAATCCAATCTGGTAAATGGCTACCCTTTGCGTCTCGATAGCAATCGAAAATTATTGGATAATTTATCGGCCATAACGTGGAATGAATTGCCGCTCGATACGATGGAAACATGGACAAAACAGGTTGAGGCGGTGACATTGCCACAAATTAAGGCGGCCTTTCAGAAACACCTCGATATGAATCGGATGCAAATCGTGGTGGTAGGAGCAGATCAATAAAAGCGCAGCATTATCCCCTCCAAAAAGTCCGCATTATTGGCGGCATTTGGCGTAGTCGCCTTTTAAAGGTCACAGATGTCCCAGGCCTGCGACCCACAACTGACCGTATTCGTGAGACGGTGTTCAATTGGCTTGGTCAAAATTTAGAAGGTTTGCGCTGCTTGGATGTATTTGCAGGCTCGGGATCGCTGGGGTTTGAGGCAGCCTCCAGGCAAGCAGAAACCGTTGTGCTGATCGAACGGGATAAAAAAGCGTTTGCCAATCTGGAGGCGAACTTAAAGGCATTGCAATCTTCTAAAGTGGACGGTCGTGTAGAGATTCTGTGCCGTGATGGTCTGGCTTTTTTAAGGTCGCAAGCCGGCCAGTCTTGGGATTTGGTGTTTTTAGATCCGCCGTTTGATGACAAAGCGGCCCTGGAGTCCTCGGTTCGGGAGGCGGCAAGGGTGTGTTCTAGCGGGCCTCGGGGTGCCATTTATATCGAGGCGCCAGCCAGCGCGGATTCCCTAGTGATTGAATCATGGTTAACAGATTGGCAGTGCGCAAAGCAAATGACAGCAGGACAGGTAAAAGCGTTTCTCTTTCACCCGAGAAGGGACTAAACTTTGGGCTATTAGCACCCAGAGTGAAAGAACGCATATGACGATTGCTGTATACCCAGGAACCTTTGATCCATTGACAAGAGGCCATGAGGACTTAGTGCGTCGTGCATCCAGTATTTTTAGCCAACTGATTGTCGGCGTGGCTGATAGTCGTAGTAAGCGACCTTTCTTTGATTTGGAGGAGCGGATTGCGATCGCCAAGGAAGTGCTAGGGCATTATCCTAATGTCAAGATTGTCGGTTTTAAGGGCCTTTTAAAAGACTTTGCGCGCGAACATCAGGCGCGGGTCATCGTGCGTGGTCTCAGGGCGGTTTCTGACTTTGAGTATGAGTTTCAGATGGCCGGCATGAATCGGTATTTGTTACCTGATGTCGAAACCCTGTTTTTGACTCCATCCGACCAGTATCAATTTATCTCCGGTACCTTTGTCCGGGAAATCGCCATGATGGGCGGTGATGTCAGTAAATTTGTGTTCCCATCGGTCGAAAAATGGCTCGTGAAAAAAACGGCTAGCATGCAGCGTGAGGAAAAATAAGTCATGGCTTTATTGATTACAGACGAATGCATCAATTGCGATGTCTGTGAGCCGGAATGCCCCAATGATGCCATCTTCATGGGCATAGAAATTTATGAAATCGATCCCGATAAATGCACGGAGTGTGTAGGGCATTTTGATGCACCTCAATGTCGCCAAGTTTGCCCCGTGGACTGCATTCCTTTGCATCCAGACTACGTAGAATCGAAGGATCAACTCATGCAAAAGTACCACCGCTTAACCGTGGCAAAAGCATCTGCCAAATTAGACGATACGGTACCTGGCTAAGGTACTGCCCTTAACAAGCGGAATGAAGGGCCTGCATGGCATTGGCTGTATCGCCACTTAAAAATAGTGGCATTACGTCTTGGGCGCGTGCCATAGCCTCATCAATTTGAATTTGTTCTTCGAGTAGCGGTTTGCGTAGTACGAAATCCGCTACATCCATGAGGCGACCCGGAAGATCGCGTGGGTGACCAATACCAATGCGTAAGCGCCAATAATCCGGGCTAGAAAGGTGGGCTAGGATATCTTTTAAGCCATTGTGACCACCTGTGCCGCCAGCAAACTTAAGGCGTGCAACTCCAGGCTTCAGATCAAGCTCATCATGTGCCACCAAGATCTCTTCGGGGAGGATATGGTGAAAACGACAAAGGGCTCCAACCGACTGCCCGCTAAGGTTCATGTAGGTATCAGGCTGCAATAGCCAAATATCCCGAGACTGAATATGAGCTTTGGCCACTTTGCCATGAAAGCGTTTTTCATGCTCCAGTCTTGCGCCAAACTGGTTTGCTAGCGAGGATACAAACCAAAAGCCCGCATTATGCCGATCGTGCTCATGTTTGCTTCCGGGGTTGCCTAGACCAACTATTAATTTAATCATGACTGAAAGTGTATAAGAGGCTCGCCTTTAAATACAGGTCCGCATAAAAAAGAAAACCCGCACAAGCGGGCTTTCTTCTAAATTAGCAGGCAGGTAATTATGCTTTTGCTTCTTTATCTTTTGCTGCCTCAGCAGCAGGTGCTGCCGCAGGAGTTTCCGTAGTCTCGGCCTTAACGGTCGGTACACGGGCATTCACGAGAACAGGGTTCTCTTGTTCAACATGCAATACCAAAGAAACCCCTTTTGGTAATGCCACGTCTTTTGCGTGAAGAGAGTGACCTACTTCAATTTTGCTGAGGTCTACTTCGATGAACTCAGGCAAGTCGGATGGTAGGCAAGTGACTTCAATATCGTTTGCGATATGACTAATAATGGCGCCGCCCAGTTTCACTGCAGCCGACTCTTCAGCGTTGGTGAAGTGCAAAGGAATACGCATGTGGATTTTTTCAGTCGCTGACACGCGCTGGAAATCGATGTGTAAAACCAATGGCTTGAAAGGATGCATCTGATAGTCGCGCAAGAGTACTTTTTGCGCCTTGCCGCCAATTTCAATATCCAAGATGGATGAGTGAAACGCTTCTTTGCGTAAGGCATGGAACAGGGCGTTATGGTCCAGTTCGATGACTTCTGGTGCTGCTTTGCTGCCATAAATAATGCCCGGAGTTTTACCGGAGTTGCGCAGGCGGCGGCTCGCACCCGTTCCCTGTACGCTTCTTTCAAAGGCTACGATTTTCATAATGACTCCCAAATTGAGGTTAATTTCCGTTCGCGACCAAACAGAAAAGCCTTCAATTATAGCGTGAACTTGTTCTTTTTAGCGTGTTTGACGATGAAAATGGGCTAAAAAGGCGATTTTTGCTTATTCTGCGAACATGGACATGACGGAATCACCCTTGCTAATGCGGGAAAGGGTTTCAGCCAAGATGGGGGCAACACTTAGTTGGCGTATCTTTTTCACTTGCTTTGCCTCATCCGTTAACGGGATGGTGTCTGTAACGACAATTTCATCCAACTGAGAGGCGGCAATACGAGCAACTGCCCCTCCGGAGAGAACTGCGTGGGTACAGTAGGCGGTAACGCCTTTGGCGCCACGCTCTTTAAGGGCTTCAGCAGCCTTGCAGAGGGTGCCGCCTGTATCAATAATGTCATCCATGATGACGCAATGACGCCCCTCTACCTCGCCAATCAGGTGCATTACTTCAGAGACATTGGCCTTGGGGCGACGCTTGTCGATAATCGCCAAATCACAACCCAATTGCTTTGCCATGGCGCGGGCACGCACCACACCACCGATGTCTGGTGAAACCACAATCAGGTCTTTGCTCTTTTGGCTTTGCAGATCAGCCAGCAGGACAGGGGATGCGTAGATGTTATCTACGGGGATATCAAAAAAACCTTGAATTTGGTCTGCATGCAGGTCCATCGTGAGGACTCGCTCAATACCCGCTACCGACTGAAGCATATTGGCTACGATGCGAGCGGAAATCGCTACCCGAGCGGAACGGGGGCGGCGATCTTGGCGCGCATATCCGAAGTAAGGGATCACTGCCGTGATGCGGCTTGCTGATGCACGTTTTAGTGCATCAATCATGATCATCAGTTCCATCAAATTATCATTGGTGGGCGCGCAGGTGGATTGAATCACCACGACATTCTTACCGCGAACGTTTTCCTGGATCTCAACCTGAATCTCACCATCGGAAAACCGGCCCACAAAAGCCTTGCCTAAGGGTAAATTTAATTCTTTGGCAACCGCATCGGCTAAAACGGGATTTGCATTGCCTGTAAATAGAGTCAGAAAATCAGCGTTCATGGTGGCGGATGGGCTTATGAGGGATTGAGAGGGGTTCTAGGCAAAAAGGTCATAGCGCGTTTATCAGAAGAAGTTTGGCAGGGGAAGAAGGATTCGAACCTTCGCATGCTGGAATCAAAATCCAGTGCCTTAACCAGCTTGGCGATTCCCCTACAGTGTCATTCTGAAGAAATCAAATTGTAAGCGGGATTTTTATTTATCCCCCGAACAATCCGGCCTACCCATCCCCGAGGAAGATTCTGCATTTGATGTTCTAGGCTTGCATGATCCGCTTTATCAGGTAAAGCGGTAAAAACGCAACTTCCAGAACCGGACATTTGGGGCCTTGAAAACGGCACAGCCCCAGCAATCCAATCTACAGCATGCTTCACTTCAGGACATATCCGCATCGCAACCGCTTGGCAATCATTTAAAAATGACTCTGATGCGCATTTCGATGCAAGAAAGTCGTCTATTGTAATCGGGGCGTGATCCCGGGTCAATTCTGGATGCTCAAAAATAGCTTTAGTAGCAATGCCGCGATGGGGGAAAATCACCATAAAAGTTTGATCTGGCAGGGAAATATCATGAATTATTTCGCCAATACCTTCCACAAATGCATTGCTCCCGTGGATAAAAAAAGGGACGTCCGCGCCCAGCTGAAGGCCAATTTCACTGAGTTCAGAACGCGATAGGTTCAAATTCCAAAGGTAATTTAGGCCAATTAAGGTGCTAGCGGCATCGGAGGAGCCGCCACCAAGACCGGCGCCTATGGGTAGGTTTTTGCGCAATTCAATCTCAACGCCTGTCTTGAGATTGGTGTGGGCTTTGAGTAAGCGCGCTGCGCGGACCACCAAGTCAGCGTCTTCGGCAAGTCCGGCTACGGGATTGCTGCGGCAAATCCGATTATCCGGGATGGCCTTGAGGGTGACGGTATCGCACCAATCAATCAGCTGAAAAACCGATTGGAGAAGATGGTATCCATCCGCCCTACGCCCAACAATATGAAGAAATAAGTTGAGCTTCGCTGGGGCGGGAAGGGTGATTACGTCAGTCATCAATTTGATCAAATACGAGGCGAATGTCAATAGGACCAGTTTTGGTATTGCGAGTCATATTGAGTTTTTCAAGCTTATTTGAGGAGTCGCTCCACACGTACGATAAATCCCAGCCGTCTTGGCGGATTTTTGAAACTTGACCATTCGGACTGCGCTCAAGACTGGCAGGACTTCCAGGGCGAACTTGACCGCGCAGCCAGTCGGATAATCCGCGAGCAGGGAGCGGAAGACCAAGGGCAGTTTGAACCAAGGTATCGGCATCAATTGCCTTGGTGAGTTTTCCATCCCGTTCTAAAACAGCTTCACCAGGGGTAATGGTGATTTTGGCAATGGAGCCACCCATTGGACTGCGAATTTCCAGGGTATCGTTGAGCGCATCTTGGCTTAAAGTAAAGCCACCCGTGCCGCCTTCTGCAGGCCTGTCTGCGCCACCATTCATTTTGATCGCAAAGCGACCGTCCCACTGAATTTTGGTGGACTGATTTGGGCTGATCCAGTTGGGTTTGATGCGTTTTAGGGTTTCGCGTAAGGTAGCGTTATTGGCATCGAGTGCTTCAGCTTGACGCCAAGCAGATTCGGCTTCAGTAGGCTTGCCCATCGCCCAATAGACTTCACCTAAGTGCGCAACAATATCCGCTTCCGGCTTCATCTTCGCGGCCTTGTTTAGTTGATCCCGTGCTAAGGCAAGATTGCCCAGTCGAAAATTGACCCAACCTAGGCTATCTAAGATGAAGGCATCTTGCGGCGCCAATTTATGGGCTTTCGTAATTAATTCAAACGCCTCGGGCAATTGTTGTTTGCGGTCCGCTAACGAATACCCCAATGCATTTAAGGTATTGGCATCATTCGGTGTCTTTTTAAGAATGCGACGTAAGGTGAGTTCCATCACATCAAAGCGGCCGACCTTTTCTGCAGACATCGCATAGGTATACAAAATGCCAGGATCGGTTGGAGCCGGTTTTAAGGCGGACACAACATCAAAGTATGCCCGCATTGCCGCAGTCTCATCGATGGCGCGACCAAGCAGGGGTTGGAATTGCTTAAGGGTACGTTCTTGGGCGCTTGGATTTTGTTTTTGCAATAAGGTAATCGCGGGTCCGACGGAATCAGACCAGCGCTGATTGAGCATCAGGAGCGTGACCAGAACCTCCTTGGGTTTGTCATCCGAAGCGGGGGCTAGGCTATCCCAAGTGGAGGCAGCATCCAAGGCCAGATCGGGCGCATTGGCGGCAATGGCAATTTCCATAGCACGCTGCGCCAATTGCGGATCCAGTGTCTGGCGCGCAAGGCTGAGGTAGGTTTGGTAAGCCAACCCAGGTTCGCCGCGCTGAAGGGCAATTTCCGAGGCCAAAATCTCAAATACCTGCTCACCCGTTGCGCCTTTGGCACTCTGGCCAATGGCAGGCCAGGTAGAGCAGATTCCAAAAACAATACCCAAAATGGTGTTGCGAATGGCGGTATGTACGGCACTTGAGTGTGAGATCAATAAATAGGACATAAGCACATTCTAATCTCCGAATCTACAATCCACATATGCCAGAACTCCCCGAAGTAGAAGTAACGCGTTTAGGAATACAGCCCCATTTGGAGGGCGAGAGTGTTACGGACGTCCAAATTATCGATGGACGTCTGCGCTGGCCTGTGCCAAGTCGGTTGCGCTCCATTCTGATAGGCCAAAAATTACATGCCATTGAGCGACGGGGAAAGTATTTGCTGCTGCAAATGGATCAAGGATACCTGTTGATTCATTTGGGAATGACGGGCGTATTGCGCGTCTTACCAGCAAAAGAAGCCCTCAAACCCCATGATCGGGTGGTGCTGGTGTTTGGAAAACGCAGCTTACGTTTGCACGACCCTAGAAAATTTGGGGCAGTGTTGTGGCATGCCTATGCAAGCGGGTCGCTGGAAGAGCATCCCTTATTGCAGAAACTGGGGACAGAACCATTTTCACCAGACTTTGCGGGTGATCGCGGGGCGGCAGTGCTCTACCGGTGCTCTAGAGGGCGAAGCATCTCGGTAAAGCAGTTTTTGTTAGCGGGTCAAGCGGTTGTGGGGGTGGGCAATATTTATTGCTCTGAAAGTCTATTTGAGGCTGGTATACACCCGGCCAAGCCCACTGGCAAACTCACAAAACCGCAGTGCGCACGCTTGGCTGATGCAGTCAGACGGGTATTAAAAAAAGCAATTGCCGCTGGCGGTAGTTCGCTACGCGATTTTGTCAATAGCGCTGGCGAGCAAGGGCACTTTATGGTGCAAACCAAAGTCTATGACCGTCGAGGCGAGCCCTGCCGAGTTTGCAAAACACCAATACAGCAAATGGTGCAGGGACAGCGCTCCACGTATTTTTGCCCCAACTGCCAAAAGCGTTGAGATCCATCGCCATGCACAGCGCTAAATTAAGACAGCAGTTTTCAGATCAATTAATACGCTGGCACGCCACAGAGGGTAGGCACGGACTTCCATGGCAAGGGGTGTGCGATCCCTATGCGGTATGGGTTTCGGAGATTATGTTGCAGCAAACGCAAGTCGCCACGGTCTTAGAGCGTTATCCCAGAATGATTCAACGCTTTCCAACAGTGAAGCATTTGGCTGATGCGGATATTGACGATGTGTTGGCTGAATGGAGCGGACTGGGATACTACTCGAGAGCCCGTAATTTGCATGCCTGCGCAAAACAAATTGTGAATGAGTTTGGCGGTCAATTTCCGTCCGACCCAGCGCTCCTAGAGCAGTTGAGTGGTATCGGAAAGTCAACTGCGGGGGCAATCGCTGCTTTTGCGTTTCAGCAGCGCGCGCCGATCTTGGACGCCAATGTAAAACGCGTTTTAGCACGGCTGTTCGGAATTACGGAGGCGCTTCAAGAAAAAGCTACGACAAATCGCTTGTGGAATTTGGCAGATGAGCTATTACCGCAGACTCCTAAACAAATGCCGGTCTATACACAAGCGCTAATGGATTTTGGCGCAACGTGGTGCACAGCTAAAACGCCAGTCTGCATTACCAAAAAAGCAATATGCCCATTTGAAGGGACGTGCAAAGCGAAATCAAGTGATCAGGTGCTAGCAATCCCAAAAAAGGTGACTAAGCCTAAATCACCACATTTTCAGTGCCATGTGGGGTTGTTTCTATATCAAAATCAAGTCTTATTGCAAAAGCGACCAGCAAAAGCGATTTGGGGCGGTCTCTGGTCCTTGCCGGAGAGTGCTTGGGAAGAGCTTGATGGGATTAAGGCGTCGCCAGTACTGGATTCATCGAGCGCCATCCATTTACTTTTAAAGGTATTGCCGGACTGGTTTGGGGAAAATGCTGCATGGTCAATGCAATGCACAGTGCAGTTAGGTACACGGTTTAAGCATGTCTTTAGTCATCGCATTTTGCATATTCAGCCATCCGTATTAGAGCTTGATCAAAATGCAAAGCGTGAATTCGATGAAGCCCTGCAATCTGATAAAGAATCTTTTGTCTGGGCGAGATTGGATGCCCTCGATCTCTATGGGTTGCCGCAACCGATTAAGCGGCTTTTGCTGGACTGGAATCCAGTTCGCGATGGCGTTGTAATAAATTGATGCGTTTGTGCAAATCGGTTTTTTGCTTAAAGTGCGCAATCAATTGATCGATTAAATAGACTGATCTGTGCTGACCGCCCGTACAGCCAATCGCCAGCGTTAAATAGCTGCGACCATCCGCAATGTAGCGAGGCAACCATTTTTCAATAAATTGAATAATGTCTTGCTCCATGCTGATCACTTCTGGAATATCACGCAAAAACGCTTTTACTGCCTCATCATGTCCGGTTTGAGGACGCAATATTGCGTCGTAGTGGGGGTTAGGCAGGCAGCGCACATCAAACACCAGATCAGCCTCACTGGGTACGCCTTTTTTAAATCCAAATGATTCCAGAATTAAGGTCAAGCCTACGGGCTTATCTTTGAGGAGGTCTTGAATCCAAGACCGTAAAGTATGTGCCGGCAAGTTGCTGGTATCGATGCTATGAGCCTGTTCTCGAAGCGGGTCAAGCAAGTTGCGTTCTCGATTGATGGCTTCGATCAAGGTTGCGGATTGATTTTGCTTCTCACTGACAAGACCCGAGAGTGGATGGCGCCGCCGTGTTTCTGAAAAGCGTTGAACTAAGGTATTAGTATCGGCATTTAAAAAAAGAACGCGAACTTGATGCTTTAAACGAATTTTTTCAAGTAGGATTGGGAGCTCTGCGAGCGATTGTCCTCTGCGCGCGTCGATCGCGACAGCAACAAATTCACGACCCTCTTTTTCCATTGCTTGAATTAATTCTTCCAACAACGGTACTGGAAGATTGTCCACACAGTCGTAACCAGCATCTTCAAATGCCTTTAGGGCAACCGATTTACCTGAGCCCGAAATGCCGGTGATCAGATGAATTTGCATATTAAATGAGACGACCTTGATTTTTGGACTGCTCAGCCTCAGCGCTCATTTGAATGCGCTGGCGTTCAATAAAATCTTTTAAGGTATCGATGCCGCGTAATTGCAAAATCGTATTGCGGACCGCAGCCTCAACTAGTACAGCCAAATTTCGACCTGCCGCCACCTGAATTTTTACCGTACGAATCGGGGCGCCAAGCACGTCCACAAATTGCGCATCAATCGGCAGTCGCTCGAACTCACCATCATTACGACGCACTAGTTGCACAATCAGGCGTAATTTAAGTTTACGGCGCACTGCTGTTTCACCAAAAATAGTGCGAATATCCAATAAGCCAAGACCGCGCACTTCGAGTAAATCCCGCAGGATCACGGGGCAACGACCTTCAATGTAATCGGGGCCGAGACGCGCAAAGTCCACCGCATCATCTGCAACTAGACCATGACCGCGGGAAATGAGTTCGAGCCCAAGTTCGCTTTTGCCAAGGCCTGACTCACCGGTAATTAGCACGCCTAAACCCAGGATGTCCATAAACACGCCATGCATCGTGACTTGTGGGGCGCCAATCTTGGTGAGGTAGGTGCGCAGATGATCGATGACCTCGGCAGCCGATACCGGCGTAGTAAAGAGGGGGGTGGATGATCGCTGGCAAAAGAGTTGTAGTTCAGGATCGGCAGAACGGCCATCGGCAACGATCACGCATGGCGGCGTTTTAGAGATTAGATTGGCAATTTGCGCGTGCCGCTGCTCTGCTGTGAGGTCTGCATGGTAATCCACCTCTTGTTCGCCAAAAATCTGAATACGGCTAGGGTGGATTAAATTAAGGTGACCTACTAAATCCGATGATGCGGCGGCGGCGCGTACGGCCTCAGTAGGAAATTTACGATCAGCACCTTCAAGCCCTTTAATCCACGAGAGCTTGAGTTCGGCTACATTGTCATCAAAAATTTGGAGGGCGGTGAGGCCTTCAAGTAGCAGATGTTGGGACATAACTCATGAACCCCACTGTTGTAGTAACTGACACACCTTTTCAGGATCATTTTCATGAGCAATTTTGTCGCGAGCCTCGGGGTCAGAGAGCAATTGGGCGATTGAGGACAGTATTTCAAGATGCTGCTGCGTGGCTTTTTCTGGCACCAAAAGAAAAATGAGGGTCGACACGGGCGCGCCGTCTGGCGCGGCAAACTCGATGGGATCGATTAACCTCATGAGGGCGGCAATCGGTTCTTTTAAACCCTTGACGCGTCCATGAGGAATCGCCACTCCGGCTCCAAGCGCGGTTGAACCTAAGTCTTCACGGGCATTTAAGAAGGAAACAATCGATTCTGGATTCACGCCAAGGCGTTTGCCAAAAAGATCTCCAGCTGCTGCGAAGGCTTCGGCTCTGTTTTTGGCGGAGCTATTAAGCGCAACGCAGTCAGTAGTGAAAAGATCAATTAGGGCATTCATATGGATTTCATTATATGACCTGCCCAGCTAAAAATCCTTATTCTGGGTGCTTTTCGTGGTGGTGATCCTGCACTTTTTCCTTATGCTTGACGACTTGACGCTCCAATTTGCCTACTGCAGAGTCAATCGCATGGTACAGATCTTCATTGTGAGCCTCCGCATAGAGATCCTTGCCTTTAAGGTGTATGGTTAGTTCGGCAGTTTGGCGCAAGGATTTTTCTTTGGCGTTATCGATCATCAGGAAGGCCGTGGCGTCGATCACATGATCAAAATGCTTGCGAATTTTCTCCATTCCAGACTCGATGTGGGTCCGCATTGCGGGCGTAACTTCAAGATGACGGCTGTTGATTTTTAAGTTCATAAGCAATTCCTCTAGAGTGGAAACGATTTAATAGTAAATCACATTTGCTTCAAATTACATACGGAAATTTTCGCCCAAATAAACCCTTCTTACTGCGTCGTTTTCGATAATCTCATCGGGTTTGCCTTCGGCAAGTACGCTTCCTTCACTGATAATGTAAGCGTGGTCGCAGATGCCAAGCGTTTCGCGGACATTATGGTCGGTAATCAGCACACCAATTTGACGGTCGCGTAAAAAACGCACAATGCGTTGAATTTCACCTACCGCAATAGGGTCTACACCGGCAAAGGGTTCATCTAATAGAATAAATTTAGGTTGCGAAGCTAAGGCCCGCGCAATTTCAACGCGGCGCCGTTCACCGCCAGATAGGGATAAGGCGGGATTGTTGCGAAGATGGGTGATTTGCAGTTCGCCAAGCAACTCATCTAGGCGCGCTTGAATTTCTTTTTTGCTAAGCGGTTTTCCACCTTGTACTTGTAACTCAAGTACGGCTTGAATGTTTTCAGCAACATTGAGTTTTCTGAAAACCGATGCCTCTTGCGGAAGATACGAGAGGCCCATGCGAGCACGTTCATGAATGGGTAGATGGCTAATTTCTTTGCCGTCTAGGTTAATCGTCCCGCCATCCAGCGGAACTAAGCCCACAATCATATAAAACGACGTGGTTTTGCCGGCGCCATTAGGGCCAAGAAGCCCCACTACCTCCCCGCATTTCACCTCGATAGACACATCGCGTACAACGGTTCTAGAGCCGTAACGCTTTTGCAGGTGGTGCGCAGTTAAGGTGGGAGTATCGGGATTGCTGGATTCAGTATTCATTGGATAGTTGCTTTACGGCGCGGCGCAAGAATGGCTCGGGAGGACGGGAGGCTGGATTTCGCGCTAGTGTTGGAGGGGCTTACACGATATTGCTGGGTATCATCACGGTATTCAATCTTCCAGCCGCGCAATTGATCTTTCATTTGCATGTTTAGTAAGCGTTTTAAGCTGGCATCACCAACCAAGATCAATACTTCGTGTTTGCCGTTGTAGTTCACGTCTTTTCCATAACCTTGTATGAATTCATTTTCTACCCCTTCGCGACGTTGCCGAAAACTGGCAAGGGATTTTGCGCTACCCTTAACCTCAATAAATTGATAGCCCTCGGGGTCAACGGCAATATCCCCATTTTCTCCAGTAACCACAATGCTGCCCTTAATCAAAAGAATATCACCCTCTAGGCGGTACTTTTGTTCTACATCATCGATCGAAACGGTATTGGCATTGAGAATTAACGGCTTATCCTGATCCGCCTTTTCGGCAAAGCTAGTGCCAGAGAAGAAAGCAACAGCAAGCAGCAAAAAGGGTAGAGACAGTAGATATAAGCGCTGTGGTGCGGTCATCTTATTTTGATCCCTGTTGGGCAGGCTCAATTCGGCCTTTGACTAGACCAAGCAAGGTCATGCTTTGTTGCACATTATTAAAGATGCCGCCTTCTGTTGAGTTCATCACCGACAAACCTTGTTCCAGCTCCATGGGCTTATTGGTTTTAATGACGTCATCGTTAATGAATACCTGAAAGTAGCTGGAGCGCGCCAACATATGGGGGCTCGCTTTTTGAGATTCGCTCGCAGCTTGTGGCGGCCTATAGATTTCCACGTTATCGTATAAGTCCAAAATACTTAAATCACCATCGATTTGACCACGTTTGGCACGAACGGTAACTGGCGCTTTATCGGGTTGAAACGAACGCATTTTGGGTTGTGTGATATCAATCGAGGCATCATCGTCATAGTGAATTAGTTTTGTCCCAAGGATGCGGTATTTCGTTTTACCCTGCTCGTTCAAATACGAAAGTGCGCCATTCGTTAGTGTGTAGTCGGGCTCATGAAGGCGAACGCGCTCAATTGCGTCTTTTGGCGGAGGCGTATTTTTTTGAACCAACCAAAAGGTAAGTAAGGTTAATCCGCCCATTAAAAGTAATGGCATGAGACGCAATAGGGTGCGAATCAGGCCCAGCTTAAATTGCGCAAAATTCAGTTGCATTTAGCCGCGCGCCTGACTGAGGAGTTCCTCGTAGCGATGTTGCGCTTTTAGAATCAAGTCACATACTTCGCGAACGGCGCCGTATCCTCCTGCGCGTGACGTGGTGAAGTGCGCATATTCCTGAACGGCGGTGTGTCCTTGAGCTGGGCATACCCGAAGAGCGGCGTGCTTCATCATAGGCAGGTCAGGCCAGTCATCCCCCATGACGGCGCAATCGTTGGACGTGAGCTGGGTACGTTTAAGCAACTCCTCTAATGCGATTGCCTTGTTATCAACCCCCATAAACACATGTTTAATGCCCAATTCATCGCAGCGCGCTAGGACCATTTTTGAATTTCGTCCGGTAATGATGGCAGTCGCAATGCCGCATTGCTCAAGCAATTTGATGCCTAGACCATCCTGAATATCAAAGGCCTTTAAAGCCTCTTTTCCGTCGTGTCCAAAAAAAACCTGACCGTTTGTAAGAACGCCATCCACATCCAAAACCAAGAGCTTCACTTGTGTCGCGCGCTCCCAAGCTTGCGGATGAATGGTGGATTGATTGGTAACGTGGGTATTAAAAGCGTTCGGCATAGGTGGGGATGTAAAAATTAGATAACTTTCGCTGCAAATAAATCATGCAAATTGAGAGCCCCAAGGAGTTGGTCATTGGCGTCGGTTACTACCAAGTGATTGATGCGGTATTTCTCCATCATCTCAATAGCCTCTTCAGCTAGAAGTTCCGGTGGAATGGTGCGCGGCTTAGTGGTAATGGCGTCGCGCAGGCTTATCCCAGTGAGGTCGGACGATTTTTCTAATAAGCGGCGCAGGTCCCCGTCCGTGAAAATGCCCGCCACCTTGGAGTCGGCGCCGAGCATGACAACCATTCCCATTTTGTGGGCGGTCATTTCCAACAAGGCAGATTGCAAAGAGGCGTCCATGGAGATGCGGGGGGTTTGTAGCAAGGGGCGCATCACTTCGCTAACGTGTAAGAGTTGTTTTCTGCCCAAGCGACCACCGGGGTGGGAACGAATGAAATCTTCCGCTTGAAAGCCGCGTGCGTCTAAAAGTGCGACGGCTAGGGCGTCGCCCATCGCAAGGGCTGCGGTTGTGCTGCTCGTTGGGGCTAGGTTGAGAGGGCAGGCCTCTTTTTCTACCCCGGTATCGAGGTGGGCATCTGCCAACTTGGCAAGGGAGGATTCGGGTTTGCCAGTTAAGGCAATTAACTTAGCTCCGGTACGTTTAATGATTGGAATAATCGTTAAGAGCTCTTCGGTCTCTCCAGAGTTGGAGAGGGCGACAAATACATCGTCCCGTGTAACCATGCCCAAATCGCCATGACTGGCTTCTGCAGGATGGACAAAAAAGGCGGGGGACCCGGTAGAGGCAAAGGTAGCCGCAATTTTACGGGCAATGTGCCCTGATTTGCCAATGCCGGACACCACAATTCTGCCGGCACAGCCATGCAATAAATCGATTGCCAATACAAAGGCTTCGGCACCTGCACCACTGAGGCGGTTGCGCATCGTGATGAGCGCATCTGCCTCGATGGTGAGGGTGTCATGCGCAAGCTTTAGGGTTTGGTCACGAGTCTTAGCTATCATGGGATCAGTATATGCCGTCAGTCCTTCAATTAACTCTCATTTTGCTGGCTTCCGGAGTTGCCGGAGTCCTCATTTTCCGCTATTTTGGCTTGCCGCCAATTTTGGGCTATTTAGCCATTGGCGTCTTAATTGGTCCCAAGGCGCTGGGAATCGCCAGCGACTCTGAAACCGTCAAGTATTTGGCGGAGTTTGGGGTGGTCTTTTTGATGTTCTCGATTGGCCTTGAATTTAACCTTCAAAAGCTCAGGGCAATGCGCTCAATTGTGTTTGGTTTAGGGCTCAGCCAGGTCATTTTGACCATGCTGCTCACTATTCCTGCAGCGATGTTACTTAATTGGATTTATCCCTTGTCCTGGCAGGCGGCTTTGGCCTTGGGCGGTGCGTTGTCCATGTCGTCCACCGCGATTGTGACCAAATTGCTCTCGGATCGTGGCGAGCTCGAAACAGAGCACGGTCGCAACGTGATTGGGGTTCTGCTGTTTCAGGATTTGGCGGTTGTTTTCTTATTGATTTTGCTGCCTGCCTTAGGCAAGGACCCAAAAGACCTATTTCTAGCGCTGGGCATCGCTTTCGTCAAAATATCGATTGCCCTCTTTTTGATTTTCTTTGTTGGGCGCAGGCTAATGAGCCGGTGGTTTAGATTGGTGGCGCAATTTCGCTCGCAAGAGCTATTTATGCTGAACCTGCTTCTGATTGTGTTGGGCTTATCAGCGATAACGGAGCACCTGGGTTTATCGCTGGCATTGGGAGCATTTCTGGCGGGCATGTTGATTTCGGAAACACCGTTTCGCCATCAGGTGGAAGAAGACGTCAAACCCTTCCGTGATGTGCTCTTGGGCTTGTTTTTTATCACGGTTGGAATGCTGCTCGATTTGCATGTGATTTTTGATCAATGGCTATTGGTCGTGGTGCTTTTGGCCGCGATAGTGCTTGTGAAATTCAGCATGATTGCCGCCTTAGCCCGCGTTTTCGGGACAAGCCCAGGTGTAGCGATACGAACGGGTTTGTGCTTATGTCAGGCGGGTGAATTCGGTTTTGTTTTGCTTAATCAAATTGATGGCCTCAAGATGATAGACCCAGCATTAAGTCAGGCGCTTCTCGCTGCCATGCTGATATCGATGTTTGGCGCGCCGTTCTTAATTCAATACAGCGACCGCATTTCCTTGCGTTTCGCGCGCAGTGAGTGGCTGATGCAATCCCTTGCATTGACGCGCGTTGCCGCCAAAAGTGTGCGCAATGAAAATCACATTATTATTTGCGGCTTTGGTCGTGCGGGTCAAAACCTTGCCCGCATGCTGGAGCAAGAAAAGATTCCTTATATCGCCTTGGATTTAGATCCGGATCGTGTTGCTGAGGCCAGTATGGCCGGCGATCAAGTGGTTTACGGCGACTCAAGCCGAGAAAACTATTTGGTATCTGCCGGGCTATCGCGAGCGAAAGCCGTAGTGGTGACTTTTGCTGACACTGCGGCCAGCCTGAAGGTGCTACACCAAGTCGAGCGCTTGCGCCCAGGCATGACTATTTTGGTGCGAACCAAAGATGACTCTGATTTGAAAAAATTAGAGGCAGCCGGAGCAACCGAGGTAGTACCGGAGCTGATTGAGGGGAGCCTAATGTTGGCGTCCCATGTGCTGCTTATTATGGGCGTACCGATGCGCAAGGTAGTGCGCAGGGTCGCGGCGGCTCGAGAGGAGCGTTATGGCCTATTGCGTGGCTATTTCCGAGGTTCGGAGGGCGATGATTTTGATGTGAATGAGTCATGGCGTCTACATACGGTTACGTTGAGCCCAGGCGCGCTTGCGATTGGTCAGAGCTTAGCAAAGCTTGGCCTGGAAACGGAAGGCGTGACCATTCAAGCAGTACGCCGTAAGGTTGACGGGGATGATTACCACAAGCTTGACCTGAAACCCGAACTTCGTTTGGAAGCAAACGACATTTTGGTGCTGTCAGGCAGTTCCGAGTCGATGGAAATTGCCGAATCCAAACTGCTGTGATTGAGTAAGGCTTTAGATGGCCGTCCGTTTTGTTTTGGCTTTAGCTGACTTTACTTTTAAAAGCGGCGCCAGATAGTGACCCGTAAAACTCGCTGGATTTTTGGCGACATCTTCTGGTGTTCCGGTAGCAATGATTTGACCGCCGCCCGCACCACCTTTCGGTCCTAAATCAATAATCCAGTCCGCTGTTTTAATCACATCTAAATTGTGTTCAATAATCACTATGGTGTTGCCCTGCTTTTTGAGGGTATGAATCACCGTCAAGAGCAATTGAATATCATGGAAGTGCAGACCCGTAGTCGGCTCATCCAAAATGTACAGTGTTCTTCCTGTATCGCGTTTGGAGAGCTCAAGTGATAGCTTTACGCGCTGAGCTTCCCCGCCGGAAAGGGTGGTCGCACTCTGGCCCAGCTTGACATAACCTAGGCCCACATCAAGTAAGGTTTTTAGTTTACGTTTAACCACTGGAACCGCTTCAAAGAATTCATGTGCTTGCTCGATGGTCATCGACAGCACCTCATGGATGTTCTTGCCTTTATAGCGAATATCAAGTGTTTCACGGTTGTAGCGTTTACCGTGGCATACATCACAAGGAACGTAGACATCTGGTAAGAAGTGCATTTCGACCTTGAGTACGCCATCTCCTTCGCAGGTTTCGCAGCGCCCACCCTTCACGTTAAATGAAAAGCGCCCGGCCTCATAACCCCGTTCACGAGAAGCGGGTACGCCAGCAAAGAGCTCGCGTATGGGGGTGAATAAACCAGTGTAAGTAGCGGGATTGGATCGCGGTGTACGGCCAATCGGCGATTGATCAACGCTAATGACTTTATCGAAATGCTCAAGACCTTCAATGGATTTATGCGCCGCCGGTTCGGCGTTGGATCCGTAAAGGTGTTGTGCCACAGCATGGTGGAGGGTGTCATTAATTAAGGTTGATTTACCGGAGCCCGAAACCCCAGTAACGCAGGTTAGTAAGCCCACTGGAATTGCTGCATCCACCGATTGCAAATTGTTGCCCGTGGCGCCGATGATAGTTAAAAAACGATCGCCAACCGGTACTCGCTGTTCCGGAACTGCGATGCGCTCTCGACCGGCTAAATAAGCACCCGTTAATGAATTGGGGTTCGCTTCTACTTCGGCGGGAGTGCCTTGCGCAACCACGCGACCACCATGAATGCCGGCGCCAGGACCAATATCGATCACGTAGTCCGAGGCGCGAATCATGTCTTCGTCGTGCTCAACCACCAGTACGCTATTGCCGAGATCGCGCAGGTGTTTAAGGGTGCCAATCAAGCGATCATTGTCGCGCTGATGAAGGCCAATCGAAGGCTCATCTAAAACATACATGACGCCCGTGAGTCCTGATCCAATTTGGGATGCTAGCCGAATGCGCTGTGCTTCGCCGCCAGATAAAGTGTCTGCGCTGCGTTCAAGCGACAAATAATCTAGACCTACATCGTTTAAGAAGCTTAAGCGGGAGCTAATCTCCTTCACGATTTTGTCAGCGATTTCGCGTTTGGCGCCTTTGAGTTCGAGGGCCTCAAAATACTCTTTCGCTTCGTTGAGTGGTAGTGCGCTAATTTCAAAGATGCCCCGCGATTGCTTACCGTCGCCGACTTTTACAAAGCGCGCTTCACGGCGTAAGCGTGTGCCATTGCAGTCTGGGCATGAGCGTACATTTTGGTAGCGCGATAGCTCTTCGCGTACCGTCATCGATTCCGTTTCGCGGTAGCGACGTTCAAAGTTGGCCACAATCCCTTCAAAAGGATGTTGGCGCACACTCAACTTACCCCGTTCGTTGAGGTACTCAAAAGCAATGTTGGTCTCGCCCGATCCCAGTAAAACCAAGTCCTGCGCTTTTTTAGGTAGCGCCTCAAACGGTTTTTCAATATCAAAACCAGCGTGCTTAGCCAAGGTCTGCAGTAATTTGAAATAAAACTGATTGCGGCGATCCCAGCCTTTAATCGCGCCCGAAGCCAGCGATAAATCGGGGTGGGCAACGATGCGTTTGGGATCAAAGAAAGAGATGTGACCAAGGCCATCGCAGGATGGGCAGGCACCCATGGGATTATTGAATGAGAAAAGCCTTGGCTCAAGCTCTTGGAGTGAATAGGAGCAAATCGGGCACGCAAACTTACTGGAAAAAATCGTATCGACACCCGTATCCATGTCCACGATCATGGCTTTGCCGTCGGCTAAGCGAAGGGCGGTTTCAAATGACTCTGCCAAGCGCTGCTGAATATCGGGACGTACTTTAATACGATCAACCACTACCTCAATCGAGTGTTTATCGGTTTTTTTCAGTTTAGGCAGTTGGTCTACTTCGAAGATTTGCGCTTTAGCTGTATTGGTTGTGCCGCCGCCTGAGCGCACTCGAAAGCGCACAAAACCTTGAGCCTGCAGATCTTGAAAGAGGTCGACAAACTCGCCCTTGCGTTCACTAACGACGGGTGCCAGAATCATCAGCTTGGTTTCCGCAGGCAGGGCCATGACCGTATCCACCATTTGCGAGACGCTTTGGGCGGCTAATGCCAAATTATGTTCTGGGCAATGCGGCGTTCCGGCGCGCGCAAAAAGCAGGCGCAGGTAATCGTGGATTTCTGTCACGGTACCGACGGTAGAGCGGGGGTTATGACTTGTTGCTTTTTGCTCAATTGATATTGCGGGGGATAAGCCCTCAATCACATCCACATCCGGTTTTTCCATTAACTGGAGAAATTGGCGGGCATAGGCAGAGAGTGATTCAACATAGCGCCGCTGACCTTCTGCATACAGGGTGTCGAAGGCGAGCGAGCTTTTGCCGGATCCTGAGAGGCCAGTAAGAACAACAAGCTTCTCTCTGGGGATGTCCAGATTGATATTTTTGAGGTTGTGGGTGCGTGCACCGCGGATCTTGATTTCGTTATTCATAGTTTTTGGGCGTAACTTGTTAATATAGCCTTTTCCCATGAATTCTTCTGAACTTCGATCGACTCTAGCCTTAGCGGGCATATTTGGCCTACGTATGTTGGGCCTTTTTCTGCTTTTGCCCGTATTTAGCCTGCATGCAGAAGGTTTGCCGGGCGGGGACCGTGCTTTTTTGGTAGGTTTGTCACTCGGTATGTTCAATATTGTTCAGGCGTTCTTTCATATTCCCTTGGGAGCCCTTTCGGATCGCATCGGACGCCGTCCGGTGGTGGTTGGGGGCTTAATCTGTTTTGTGATTGGGGCGCTCATTGCGGCCAGTAATGACGATCTGCTCTGGATTGGAATTGGTCGCGGCATTATGGGCGCAGGTGCGATTTCCGCCGCTATTTCTGCGTGGGTAGCCGATTTGGTCAGTGAAAAGGTGCGCACCATCGCCATGGCAATCGTAGGCGGTAGCATTGCCATCTCGTTTGCCTTATCGCTGGTATTGGCGGCACCAATCTATCGCTGGCTCAGTTTAGACGGTATGTTTTTACTATTGGCTGCGATGGGATTCATCGCGATCTTGGTAGCGCTGTGGTATGTGCCCTCCCCAGAGAAAAAGCACGTTCCTCAGACCACCCCATTATTCGAAATTCTGATGCGCCCTGAACTAATGCGTTTGAACGTGGGGGTATTTGTATTGAACGCAACGCAGGTGGCGATGTTTTTAGTCGTGCCTCGCTTATTAGTGCAACTGGGGTTCCCTTTATCGCGCCATTGGGAAATTTACCTGCCAGTGCTCCTTATTTCATTTGTATTAATGGCTCCGATCTTGGTTTTGGGTGAGCGAAAACAGCGCCTTCGCATCGCCGTATTGGTTGCGATTGCTCTTTTGCTACTTTCGCAAGTGGTATTTATAGAGGCTGGCACGATTTTGCTGATTGCACTCGCACTCCTGATCTATTTTGTGGGATTTAATTTATTGGAGGCATTGCAACCATCCTTAGTGTCGCGCTGGGCACAGGACTCTAAAGGGACAGCGCTAGGGGTGTACAACACCACGCAGTCTTTGGGATTATTTTCCGGTGCTGCCATTGGTGGTTTAGTGACCCAATACTTTGGCGAGCTATCGGTATTTGTGCTGGGAATAGTGCTCATTTTGGCCTGGCTTATAATTGCGTGGTCGATGCGCGAGTTACCTGCGAAGTCAATACCGAACGGAACTCCAGCCGCATAAACAGATAAGTTGACCACTTACCAGCATTACCAGCCGTAGCATTACTATTTTCATTACTTCATCCTATTTTTTTACATTCATTTTCTTCGGGAGACAACATGGCTTCGGTAAATAAAGTCATCATCGTGGGTAACGTAGGACGCGACCCAGAAACGCGTTATATGCCAAGCGGCGACGCAGTTACGAATATTTCAGTAGCCACATCGGATCGCTACAAAGACAAGCAGACCGGCGAAATGAAAGAAACCACCGAGTGGCACCGCGTCGCGTTTTTTGGCAAGCTTGCGGAAATCGCAGGGCAGTACCTCAAAAAAGGATCGCAGGTTTATGTTGAGGGCCGGCTACGCACACGTAAGTGGGCTGATGCTAGCGGTCAAGAAAAGTACTCCACTGAAATTGTGGCGGATTCCATGCAAATGCTAGGTTCTAAGATGGCAGGTGGCGGTGACGGTGGCGAAAGTTATTCCCGTCCAAAGTCTTCAGAATCGGCTAGTTCTGCACCAGCACCCAGCGCAGCATCGCTCGGCGCTATGGATGACGATATTCCGTTCTAAAACAGCGCTACTGTCTGGCGTGGCGCGTATTGTCAGGCCAGACAGCGTTGTAGTCTGTTCGAAACGGATTGATATCGAGACCGCCGCGCCGAGTATATCGAGCGTATACGGATAGTTTCTCTGGCATACATCGTTGCTTGATATCGCAAAAAATCGTTTCAACGCAGTGCTCATGAAATTCGCCGAGCTGCCGAAAGCCGATTAAATACCGCAGCAAACCCTCTTCATCGATGGGTCTCCCTTGGTAGCGAATTTGAATGCTGGCCCAGTCAGGTTGCCCTGTCACGGGGCAATTGGATTTCAGTAAATGCGATACCACGCATTGCTCAATTGGAGGCGAGCTTAGATCGACTTTAAGCAGTTCCGTATTGGCGGCTAAGTTGGGGTCAATGTCGATATCGAGTCGATCGAGTAGGATGCCATCGAGTTCACGCATGCCGCCTTGACTCACTTGCAGGGGTGTAAAGACTCGAAAACGCACTGGCGCGCCTGCGACAGCAGATAAGTCTGTTATTACGCGGGCACGAAGCGCCTCCGCATCCGCAAAGCGTTCGCTATTGAGGCTATTTAGAAAAAGCTTGAATGATTTGGATTCAATCATGCAGGGCGAGTCCGCTGGAATCTCAAACTCACCTAAGGCGATTTGGGGTTTGCCTTTTGGATTGAGCCAGCTCAGCTCAAATGCGTTCCAAATATCAATCCCAAAAAACGGCAGGATAGTGGGATTGCTTAAACCCAGCTTTAGTCGATTTTCTGCGCGTGGAATGGGAAATAGGACGCTGGGATCATAGTGTTTGGGGTATTCGGTTTCTTTGCCAAGTGGCAACTTGCTGGAGTCGGTGTAGCCCATGGCAAATACTTTAGAAGTGAAGGGATAAGGTGAATTGCTACTTTTTGGGGCGGTTCGCAACGCCGGAGACCACATGCCCAGTTGGCGCTACCGATGCAGCCGATTGGCAGTGACCTGTTTGATCGTCAAAGAAAAAATCAGGCTCAAACTCGCGGAGGAATTCGCTTTTAGAAAGGCCGCCCAAGAACATGGCTTCATCCACATCCACACCCCAGTTCATCAGGGTGCGAATCGCGCGTTCATGCGCAGGTGCTGAGCGTGCGGTAACTAAAGCGGTTCGAATGCGCATGCCCTGCGCTGCCTTGCTTCCAGATTGGCTCTGCAGTCGATGGAGGGCTTCAAGCAAGGGTTTAAATGGGCCTGGCGGCAAAGGAATGGCCACCTTCTTGCTTTCATGATCGACAAAGGCCTCAAGTCCACTGCTCTGAAATACCTGTTCCGCCTCATCAGAGAATAAGACGGCATCGCCGTCAAAGGCAATGCGGATTTCATCGGGGTGCGATTCTGCGGTTTTACTCGATTCGGGGTAAACGCGCGCCGCCGGAAAGCCGGCATCGATGGTTGCACGTACATCATCTTCATTGGCGGATAAAAATAAATTGGCCTGAAGGGATCGCAGGTAGTGATAGGGTGGTCTGCCGCGCGTGAAAACACCGCGCTCTAAGCGCAGCTGATGGTGTTCTGCGGAGCGGAAGACCCGCAAGCCGCTAACCGGATCGTTGCGTGACAAGATGACTACCTCAACGCGTTGTTCCCCGCCTTGATTAAAAGCCAGCAGTTTTTGCACTAATGGAAATGCCACGCCCGTTTGCGCTGGCATAGATAGTCGGTCAAGCTGCAACTTCATGTATGCGCTGTCGTCACTGGATTCGAATAGGCTGTTTTCTTCTTCGAAATCAAATAAGGCGCGCGATGAAATCGCAACAACCAGTTTTCCTGTGAGGCTATACGACATAGGCTTGCTTTACTTTAAGAAAAGACGGTAGGCAGGGTTATCACTTTCATTCCAGTGCGGATAACCAAGTGTTGCTAAAAAAGCCTGAAACTGTTTCTGCTCATTCTTAGGCACCTGAATACCTACCAAGATCCGGCCATAATCAGCGCCGTGATTGCGGTAATGAAACAGGCTAATGTTCCAGTTGGGTGCCATGCTTGTCAGAAAGCGCATTAAGGCGCCGGGACGCTCTGGAAATTCAAAGCGATATAGGAGTTCATCTTTTGCTAAGGGCGAGTGCCCGCCGACCATGTGCCGCAAATGGGACTTGGCCAACTCATCATGGGTTAGGTCAATAGTGGCAAATCCCGCCTTCGTAAAGTGCTTTGCGATAGCGCTGCTGTCGCTCGATTTTTGTGTGCCAATCCCAACAAAAAGATGCGCCTTTGCGTGATCGGCAATGCGGTAATTGAATTCCGTTACATTGCGCTCACCGAGTAACTGGCAGAACCGTTTAAAGGAGCCTCGCTCTTCCGGAATGGTGACCGCAAAAACAGCCTCACGAAACTCGCCTACGTCCGCACGCTCTGCAACAAAGCGCAGGCGACTAAAATTCATATTAGCGCCGCAGGCAATCGCAATCAAGGTTTTATTTTTGATCTTCCGCTGTTCAACGTATTTTTTTAGGCCGGCGATTGCCAAGGCACCTGCGGGCTCCAAAATGCTGCGCGTATCCGTAAAGACATCATTGATGGCGGCGCAAATTTCATCGGTATCGACCGTAATAATGTCATCCACGACGCGCTTGCAAATCCGAAAGGTTTCTTTGCCAACCAGTTTGACTGCGGTGCCATCCGAAAACAGACCCACTTCCTTCAGTTCCACTCGGCGACCTGCTTTCAGAGACTGACGCATCGCATCTGAGTCGACCGCTTGGACACCAATGATTTTGGTTTCTGGGCGAACTGCTTTGACGTATTCGCCAATACCCGCAATTAAGCCACCGCCACCAATCGCGACAAAGATGGCATCAATCGGCGCCTGGTGCTGCTGCAAAATTTCTTGGGCAATGGTGCCTTGTCCGGCAATCACATCGGGGTCATCGAAGGGGTGCACAAAAGTCAGCCCCCGTTTTTTCTCGAGAGCCAGCGCGTGTGCATAGGCATCGCTGTATGAATCACCAAATAAAACCAACTCAACCCAAGCGCCGCCGCGGGCACGAACAGCATCGATTTTGACGGCAGGGGTGGTGACCGGCATCACAATCACCGCTTTACATGTCATTTTGGCGGCGGCCAATGCGACCCCTTGCGCATGATTGCCGGCGGAGGCTGCGA
>JAUYRJ010000082.1 GCA_030696845.1 Polynucleobacter sp. | reverse complement strand
CGCCTTGCTGGGCGCAACACAATGGCAAACCATGAGGCAAGTGCACTTACCATTACTCAAGCGCAGTCTCTTAACTGCAGGCTTATTTGTATTCGTGGATGTGATGAAAGAATTGCCGGCAACCCTGTTGCTACGCCCATTTAACTTCGATACCTTGGCGGTAGCTACTTACCAGCTGGCAGCAGATGAGCGCTTATCTGAATTAGCCTTGCCTGCCTTAACGATCGTACTGGCGGGATTAATCCCAGTTATTTTGCTGTCGCAAGCCATGTCTAAGCCGCGAGCGTATTAACAGTCGAGTCTGGCTCTAATTGACGCTTGCGAGAGTATGCGGTAATTGATCAAGAATGCAGGCGGCTAATTCATTTTCCAAGCTGATAAGCTATCTACTGTTAGTCATATGGAGCCTCTTTAGAATCATTTTCGCCAAGCCTGTTTAATCTTGGCGCATGAGGCAAGGGCAACCGTTTTTATATATCAATATAAATATATAGATATAGCTTTATATTCGTTTTCGATATGAAAAAACTCCAGAACAATGGAGTTTATGTATAAATATGACCATATCGATCAAACCCTAATTCAAGAGCGTGTAGCGCAGTTCCGGGATCAGGTTGCCCGTAGAGTGCAGGGCAGTTTGCTGGAGGATGAGTTTAAGCCATTGCGTTTGCAAAACGGTCTTTACTTACAACGCCATGCGTATATGTTGCGGGTAGCCATTCCGTACGGCATGCTTCACTCCAGTCAGCTCCGTACCCTAGCAAATATCGCACTTCAATATGACCGGGGCTATGGCCATTTCACGACCCGCCAAAATATTCAGTTCAACTGGGTGGAGTTGGATCGCGTCCCGGATATTTTGTCGGAGTTGGCCAAGGTTGAAATGCATGCTGTACAAACCTCCGGCAATTGCATACGCAATATCACTAGCGATCCCTTTGCTGGTGTAGCAAGCGATGAAATCGTGGATACAAGACCGATTTGCGAGTTACTAAGGCAGTGGTCAACATTGCATCCTGAATTTGCATATTTACCGCGGAAATTTAAGATTGCAATAAATGGGGCCAAGAAAGATAGGACCGTACTACTATGTCACGATGTCGGTATTGAGTTAAAGAAGAATCCAGACTCTCAATTGGTAGCGGATATTTTTGTCGGTGGCGGGATGGGAAGAACGCCCATACTCGCTGAACACATTCGCAGTGAATTGGATTGGCAAAGCCTACCCTCATACTTAACGGCTATATTGCGGGTTTATAACCGCTATGGCCGACGCGATAATATCTATAAAGCCCGCATCAAAATACTGGTTAAGTCTTTGGGCGTTGCTGAGTTTGCAAGGCAGGTCGAGGAAGAGTGGGAGCAGCTAAAAAAGAGCAAGCTTCATTTCACTTTGGAAGATTGGGAGCGTGTTGCAAAACACTTTTCTAAGCCCGCATACAAAAACGCATCAGCTGTGTCGCGGCAAGAATTGCTTGCTGCGGTCACGAATAGCGAGCGAGTTGCTTTTGGGCGGTGGCTAGAGCGCAATGTCCAGGATCATCAAATAGCGGGGTATTGCAGCGTGACTTTATCGCTGAAGCCCCATGGCGCCCATGCTCCAGGTGATGTGACGTCAAGTCAAATGCAGGCGATTGCTGATCTGGCGGATCGCTATAGTTTTGGTGAGTTGCGTGTCACGCATGAGCAAAATTTAGTTTTAGCCGATGTCGAAATGTCAGACTTAGTCGGTCTGTGGAGGCGAGCAAACGAATTGGGTTTAGCCCTCAGTAATATTGGACTCGTTACGGACATCATCGCCTGCCCGGGGGGCGACTTTTGCTCATTAGCCAATGCGAAGTCGCTTCCAATCGCCAAGGCAATACAAGAGCGTTTCGATGATATGGATTATTTGCATGAAATTGGTGATGTATCGATCAATATTTCAGGATGCATTAATTCATGTGGTCATCATCATGTTGGCAATATTGGAATCCTCGGTGTCGATAAGGATGGGGAGGAGTGGTTTCAGGTGACCCTAGGCGGATCACAAGGAAATCAAACGGCAATCGGCAAGGTAATTGGGCGCGCCTTTTTGGCACAAGAGATTCCAGAGGTGATCGAGCGCATTCTGACGCTGTATATCCAAGAGCGTTATGAAGGGGAGCATTTTTTTCAAACCTATCTGCGCTTAGGTATTGAACCATTTAAAGATGCTGCTTACGAGCTGCATGCACTATCAAAGGATCGGGTATGACCCAGTTAATTCATTATCCACTCACTAAAATCCCTGCAATCATCGAGACCAATTGGTCCTTATGGCAGCCGCAAGCGGGCGAGGCGGAGATTCCATCAGGGAGGCAGATTATTCCATTCGCGTATTGGCTTAAGCATCAGCAAGAGCCCAGCTTAATGGAGCGCGCCCTAAACGGACAGATTGGAGTCTGGTTTTCGGAAGAGGATGATGTTTTGCAAAATCAGCAATGGATTCATGCGGGTAAAAAATTATGGTTCCTATTGGCGGTGCGTTTTCCGCTGTTTCGCGATGGTCGTGGTTTTAGTACCGCCATACTGTTGCGAGAGCGTCTAGATTGGCAAGGGCCAATATGGGCAGTTGGGGATGTATTGATTGATCAGTTAGATCAGCTGGCACGCGTTGGCTTTGATCATTTTGTATTGCGGGATGATCAAGACTACCAAATGGCATTGAGTCAATTTCATCTATTTAGCGCTCGAATGCAAGATAGTTGGCGTGATTTACGAAGTCGCGCATCTCAGGGCGGGGTTATCGGCGCATGAGTTTCTTGGGAAAGGTATTTCTAGTTGGGGCCGGTCCTGGTGCTGCGGACTTGATCACGGTTCGCGGAGCAAACCTACTGGCAAAAGCGGATGTGGTCTTGCACGATGCTCTAGTAGAGCCGGAGATGTTGGCTTTATGTAAAAAGGCAAAGTTAATTGCGGTAGGCAAACGCTGTGGAAAGTTATCCACCTCACAACGGTTTATTAATAAGCGTTTGGTCGATGCGGCTCACGCCTACCCAATAGTGGTACGTTTAAAAGGGGGTGATCCCATGCTGTTTGGAAGGGCCGATGAAGAGTTGGCTGCGCTGGAAGCGGCGGGGATTTCGTATGAAATTGTTCCCGGAATCACATCGGCATTAGCAGGCGCGGCGAGTATTCAGCGTTCCTTGACCTTACGCGGAGTTGCTCGAAGTATTGCGTTTGTAACGCATGCTAAAGCGAGTGGTGAAACCAACAATCAACACAAAAATGATTTTGCGACTCCAGCTGCCGATACCTTGGTGTATTACATGGGGCGGTCGCACGCCAGGTGGATTGCTAATCAATTGATGCAAGACGGCAGGCCGGCATCGACCCCGGTGCATCTACTGGAGTCCGTTAGTACGCCGCGAGAGCGTAAATGGTCTATGACTCTAGGAGCGCTTGCAGATGAAGGGGCATGTGATACTCCCGCTCCAGCAGAGTGGCTATCTAGTGACGCGCCATTACTTATTCTGATTGGGGAGGCCTTGGCTGAGCGTGCGAGCGCTCAACTGAATAATGGCCTGCAAGACGGATTCGTCTTCGCCGACAGCCGGAGAAGCGCTTAAATGCAAATGGGGGTAGTGCGCCTTTGCCTCGTTCAGCAGACGGGGAAAGTCTTCGCGCAAATGACCGCCTTGCCCAAAAAAGATTGGAATGACTTGAATGTCTTTCATTCCTTGGCTTTGCAGGGAGCCGATAGCTGTGAGTAAGTCGGGCTGCATGAGCTCTAAAAATGCCAGCTCAACCGGAGTATGGGGATGTTGCGATACCCACATGAGTCGGAGTCGATCAAATGGTTCACGCCAGCGACTATCGCGAGCGCCGTGCCCGAAAAAAATGAGTGCTTTCATGACTGCAATTGTATAGAAGGAAACTGCAATGCGTTTTTATCCTGAAATGTTGTATATCGATTACCCACAAGAAAAGGTGGCAGGTAAGTTGTATGAATATCGTTGCCAATTATGCAAACGATTGACGACTGACATCAATGGGAAGATTGAGAATCATGATGTGAGCTGCCAGTACCGAAAACAGAATACCTATTTTGAGATTGAGGATTAGAAGATGTCCAAATTAGGGATAAGTGAAGGAATTGTTGACGAACAAGCCCTTGAGCGGGTAGCACGTGTTTTGAAAGCGTTATCGTTGCCCTTTCGTTTGCGAATTGTTTGTGAATTAATGATTCGGGAAAAAACACCGAGTGAACTCAGTGCTATTCTGAATGCCAGACCAACGCTCGTTTCCCAACAGCTGGCTATCCTTCGCCAGCAGGGCTTAATTGCGGGCCACAAGGATGGCTTGAATGTCATCTATCGCATAGCCGATCAGAAAGCCGTTTCTATCATTAATAGTTTGTGTCGAATTTATAGGAAGTAATCTCAGCACCAATGCCGCTTAGCAATGCAATTGGAGTTGCCTAACCTTTCCCCTCACCACCCATGGCCACCTACACCACCGAAACCGTTCTCTCGATTCACCACTGGAACGACACCCTCTTTAGCTTCACCACGACCCGCCAGCAGGGCCTGCGCTTTCGCAATGGCCACTTTTTAATGATTGGACTAGAGG
>JAUYRJ010000052.1 GCA_030696845.1 Polynucleobacter sp. | reverse complement strand
CCCCGTGGTTGCGGGCGATAGCGAGGGCGTCGAGTAGGGTGGCTTGTTGATTGGCGTGCTCAATCGCATCGCTACGGAGCTCTTGGATGGAGAAATGAATGCCATCGAGCTGAATCTCTTCAAGCCACGATAGGGAAATCGTGCTTGGACTGAGATTCATCAAATGCAGTAATACGCCAATACGGCGTAAGCGTAATAAACCGACTTTGCAGCTTGCGCTGAGCGCTTCTGGGGGTGCGCCCGTGATGCCAACATGAACGAGGCCAACGGGTAATCGTGAGTTCAGAATTAAATCGGTTAAAGCATCAATGCGTTGTGGATTGGCGAGTACTCCAGGCGATAAGGGCAATAGAATTTGAATGGGGCGGTTGCAGCAGTGCCAATAGCTTGCCGCATCGAGTCCTTCCATGGATAAACGCAGTACCTGTGAATCAGTGGCGCTAAGCAAGGGCCTAAACAATGCGGAGCACATAGCATTGCCCGCTGCATTGAAGATGGGTTCGTAACTGATGGTTTGCCGTTTAGACCAACTGGCATTGCTACTGAGTTCATGATCCGGATCGAAGTGGCATTCCCCATGGACATCCCTGAGTTCTTGAAAGGGCTTGTTTTTCCAAGCACGCACCAGCGTATACAAGCGGGATTTAGGACTCATGTGGGTTTCTCCAATCGATGACCGTCCAGTCTAGGCAGGACGAGTTCGGGAAGTAAGCAGGCAGATCTGATTTATCTGTAGGAAATAACCTACATGACAGATCTATGCGGATGGGGATTGAGTTGGTATCTCAATACCAGCCCGTTCGATACCGGGCAGTTGATAGACCCTATTGTACAAAGTTGTAATGCGGTAATTATTTTTTGAGTAAGTCGGCAAGGCATGAGCCAGGTCAAAACAATCAACAAGAAATCGAGATGTATGAATTAGGCAGAGCGGGATGTGATCTAAATACCCTTTGTAATGGTTGCCACCTTGTCTCCCGACCAGGTCAATTCAAACCGATCGGTTTTGCGAACATCGCCGACCAGTGCAGGCCGAAAACAGCACAGATTCGCTCCATCGGATTTGCGTACGCTCGGATAAATGAGTCCAAGCGATCCCGCTTCGAGCAACTGACCAGCCAATAATTGAGAGTCTTGGTAGCTTTGGGGATCCAAATACAACAGTTGATTTTCAAACAGCCTCAAATCATGAAATTCACTGGAAAAATCTGCCAAGTAAAGTTGATAGCGTACGCTGTCATGGAAAAAATTGATTTCAGCGTATTCGACTGTTTTGTGAAATATCACTTCGGCTAAAGCAGTCTCTAGCTCGAAAGAGCAATACCACGCCCCTCTTTCTGGGCCGTTAAAACGACTGCCCTCTGGTCTTGGGTAAGTGAAGGCTGCATTAATTACGCGAAAATGAGGAATGCCAAACACCAGCTCATCAATTCCGATGCCTGGTAGGCGATCTGACTCAGCCAGCAAGCGTCGATTGCTGGCGTTATCTAATTCAAATAATTCATGGAGGTGATGCGCATCATCTGCAATGGGGGCTAATACAGAATCTTCATCTTCTGCAAACCGCGATGGAATGAGGCGATGTAAGTCATACCGGCGAAGGAGCGTTGTTGGAATCTGCTGCACAACTAAATTCCACCGCGCCTAGCATCCAATAAGGCGCGTACAGCCTGCATTGCAATGATTCCACCCATTTCCATGAAGCGAAGTGGCGAGAGACCATTAAAGAGGCGATTTTGATTGGGCATCTTGACCCAACTGTCAGCTAGCGTATCGCCGTACAGAATATGCAGTGCTTTATAAATGCCGATTAAATAGGAGATGCGGGTGATGCGATCAACATCTAAAGTTCTATTAGGATTTTTTTTGAGTTCATAAAAGCTGCTACTCGGAAGGCCGCCGAGTAGCTCGCGTGCTTCCTCATCCTTCAGCTTCCACTGACGGGCAATATTGAAGAATCCCTTCACCGCAGAAGTTGAGAGGCGATCCCTTTCTTCTCGCGAATTGAGGTTGATTACCATCGCTGGCTCGAAGCGGCTTTTAGGGTAGGTGTAAGCAAGGCTCATGGGGTAATGGGTTTTGTCAATGAATTATCCATTTATGGAGTCATTTTAATCCATTTATGGAAAATTAAATAGTATCGGCAATAAAAACGCATCGGGCTTGCATGTGTGCAGTGAAGTCCTAAATTAATCCAATAGTCTGAGTTTGGGGCAGCAGGAATCTTTTTATGGCCTGCCCTTGAAAAGCATGGATGCACACCTATATAATCAGCACTCACTGCACTCGAGTGCTAAAACGGTCTTGTTGTACAGCTTTTCCGTTTTACCTTGTGGTGGAGAGATTATAACTCTTTGATTTATATAGTTTTTATTTAGTTAACATTCACTAACTTAGGAGAAGGAATGAATCTGCGTCCTTTACATGATCGCGTGATCATCAAGCGTTTGGATCAAGAAACCAAGACTGCATCCGGAATTGTTATTCCCGATGCGGCAGCCGAGAAACCAGATCAAGGCGAGGTTTTAGCCGTAGGTCCTGGCAAACGGGATGACAGTGGCAAATTAAATGCCCCCGATGTCAAAGTGGGCGACCGTGTGTTGTTCGGCAAGTATGCCGGTCAAACCGTCAAGGTTGGCACCGATGAGCTCCTCGTGATGCGCGAGGAAGACATCATGGCAGTTGTTCAGAAGTAATTGAGAACATAAGAAAGGAATTCAATCATGGCAGCAAAAGACGTTGTATTTGGCGATAGCGCCCGTACCAAAATGGTTGAGGGTGTCAATATCCTCGCCAACGCAGTCAAAGTAACCCTTGGACCTAAAGGTCGTAATGTGGTTATAGAGCGCTCCTTCGGCGGCCCAACCATCACAAAAGATGGCGTGAGCGTAGCGAAAGAAATCGAACTCAAAGACAAGCTCCAAAACATGGGCGCGCAGATGGTGAAGGAAGTGGCTTCCAAAACCGCTGATATCGCTGGTGACGGAACAACTACTGCAACCGTATTAGCGCAATCCATCGTACGCGAAGGCATGAAGTATGTTGTAGCGGGTCACAACCCAATGGATCTTAAGCGCGGTATCGATAAGGCAGTTAGCGCTGCTTTGGAAGAGCTCAAGAAGATCAGCAAGCCTTGCACTACCACCAAAGAAATCGCCCAAGTGGGTTCGATCTCCGCTAACAGCGATGTAAGCATTGGTCAGCGCATTGCAGAAGCGATGGAAAAAGTGGGTAAAGAAGGTGTCATTACTGTTGAAGATGGCAAGTCATTGGAAGATGAGCTCGAAGTAGTAGAGGGAATGCAGTTTGACCGCGGTTATCTCTCGCCTTACTTTATTAACCAGCCAGAGAAGCAAGTGGCTGTTTTAGAGAGCCCATACATCCTCTTGTTCGACAAGAAGATCAGCAACATTCGTGATCTGTTACCTGTACTCGAGCAAGTTGCTAAGTCGGGTCGTCCGCTCATGATCATCGCGGAAGACGTTGAAGGCGAAGCCTTAGCTACTTTAGTAGTGAACAACATTCGCGGCATTATCAAGACTTGTGCTGTTAAGGCGCCTGGTTTTGGTGATCGTCGTAAGGCTATGCTCGAAGACATCGCGATTTTGACCGGCGGTCAAGTGATTGCGGAAGAAATCGGCTTAACCCTAGAGAAAACTACACTGGAGCACTTGGGTCAAGCCAAGCGCGTTGAGATTGGTAAAGAAAACACCATCATCATCGACGGTGCTGGCGATGCCAAAGCCATCGAAGCGCGTGTGAAGAACATTCGCGTTCAAATCGACGAAGCTACCAGCGACTACGATCGCGAAAAACTGCAAGAGCGCGTTGCCAAGTTGGCAGGCGGAGTTGCGGTGATTCGGGTTGGTGCTGCGACTGAAGTCGAAATGAAAGAGAAGAAAGCCCGTGTGGATGACGCTCTGCATGCAACCCGTGCAGCCGTGGAAGAAGGGATTGTTCCTGGCGGCGGCGTAGCACTCATTCGTGCTAAGCAAGGCATCATGGGCCTCAAAGGCGATAACTCAGATCAAGATGCGGGTATTAGCATCGTTTTGCGCGCCATGGAAGAGCCACTGCGTATCATCGTCTCCAACGCAGGTGACGAAGCGAGCGTAGTTGTGAATGCGGTGATGGCCAGCAAGGGCAATAATGGCTACAACGCAGCCACTGGTGAGTATGGCGACTTGGTAACCCAGGGCGTGATCGACCCAACCAAAGTAACCAAAACTGCATTGATTAATGCGGCTTCTGTTGCAGCATTGCTCCTCACAACGGACTGTGCAATCTCTGAGTCACCAAAAGATGAAGGCGCAGGCGGTATGCCCGACATGAGTGGTATGGGTGGCGGCATGGGCGGTATGGGCGGTATGATGTAAGGATCTAGCTTAGCTAGAACGGAAAAGGGCAGCCTAGCTGCCCTTTTTCTTTGATGTTTTAGTAAATGGCTATTAATCGGATCGCGGTAGCGTAACCGTGACTTTCAAGCCGCCGAGCGGGGATTGGTCCATACGGATGTTACCGCCATAGATCGTAACGAGATCATCAGCGATTGCTAGGCCAAGACCAGAGCCCGGAGTCAATTCATCTAGCCGAGCACCACGCTGCATTACATGAGCATGTTGATCGGCATGGATGCCAGGTCCATCATCCCCAATGGAGATCGAAAACCACTGCTTTTGCGCATTAGCAGAAATCAAAACCTGCTTTCTGGCCCATTTGCAGGCGTTATCAATCAGATTTCCAACAATCTCATGTAAATCACGTTCTTCCCCATTAAATTGGATAGATGGTGCTGGCATATCTACGGCAATAACCAAGGACTTATCGGCATAGACTTTTTCCATCACGCGCACAATCGATTGAACAGCGCTGATCACTGGAGTTTTGAGCGTGATGTTGCGGGTCCGTGTGATGGTTTTCGCCCTCGCCAAACTCCAGTCAACCTGTTCTTTGGCAAGTGTCGTTTGCTCGAGCGCCAATTGACGAAAATCCGCATCGCTGATGGTTTTGCTTTCAAGCGCATTGGTGATCACGGTAAGGGGGGTTTTGATGGCATGCGCTAGGTTGCCTGCTTGGGTTCGTGCCTTGATGACTAATTGATGATTTTGTTCTATCACCGAATTAAAGTCATTCACTAGCGGGCTAAATTCATTGGGAAATTGACCTTCAATCGTGGCTGTATCGCCAGTGCGTAATCGAAATATTGCTGTTTTCAGCTTACCCAGCGGAGAGAGCCCGATCGTAATTTGCAATATCACCATACCAAGTAATGCAATTGCTAAAATCACCAGATACCACTGTATTTGCGACTGAAACTGGCGTATGGATTGATCCAGCTCGGCTGTGTCTGCTGCAATCGTTAGTAAGAATGGAGTGGCGTCTACCCCACCAAGCTCAATTTGTTTTGATAGGGCCAGCAGTTGCTGACCATGTTCTAGATTAATGGAGTAAAAGTAGGCTTTACCCGGCTCATTTAATCGTTGGGTTTTGAGGGTGGAGTCCCATAGTGAGCGAGAGCGAATGGTTCTACCATCTGTTAAATCAGCTTGCCAATAGAGTCCGGATAAAGGGGTTGACCACCTTGGCTCAGTCATGGAAGGAGCAAAAACTAACTCCCCTGTATGTTGATTTCGTTCAGCAAGGCTGGCAACTTGAAAAAAATACGATTGAAGGGTGGACTCAAACTGTCGAGTAGCATGCTCTTTAAATAAGTTACCTATAACAAAATTCGCCAATAGCAAGGCAATTGCAATTGCCGCTAAGGAAGCAATGCCGACCCGAAAGCGAATCGAATTAAAGATCATCATTTAAGCGATAACCTAAGCCTCTAATAGTTTCAATCAGACCATCGGGTATTTTCTTGCGCAAGCGGGCAATGAAAACCTCAATGGTGTTGGAGTCGGGGTCTTCGTTGTATGCGTAGATGTGTTCTCCTAAGGTTGCTCGATCAATCACTTTGTTTGGGTGATGCATTAAATATTCAAGTAATTTAAATTCATGGGCGGTTAGGGTAATAGGGTTGCCATTGAATGTCACCTTGCTGCTGCGCGTATCGAGAAGCAGGCCATTGATGGATAGAACCGGCGATGAGTGTCCGGCGGCACGCCGAATCACGCTCCGAATGCGAGCCAAGAGCTCTTCCATATGAAAGGGCTTAGTCAGGTAATCATCGGCCCCCGCATCAATGCCAGCCACCTTTTCGTCCCAATTGTCTCGTGCGGTCAAAATGATCACGGGAAGTTTCTTGCCGGCGAGGCGCCAGCCCTTAAGTACCGATGTGCCATCGAGTTTAGGTAGACCCAAGTCTAAGATAGCAACATCAAAAGACTCTTCTTTACCCATGTGCAGGGCATCTTCTCCGTTTTGGGCTACATCGACCGCATAACCTTGTTCTTCCAAAACCGTACGCAATTGTGTGCAGAGAGTGGGTTCATCTTCGACGACTAGTATCCGCATCAGAGTGACTTATTAGTATTTTTTTGATTTGTGTTTGATAACAGCGCCAGTCTTGGCATCCACTTCCAGTTTCGTAAGAACCCCGCTAGCGGAAAGCTGTTTGATCTCATATACCCAAGCTCGGTTTTCACGTTCCAGTTCCACCTCGAGTACTTGACCCGGATAATCTTTGGATATTTTTTGCAGAATCTGCTGGAGGGGCAAGACCTCACCCTGCTCTACCGCTTTGCGGGCGCGGTCGTGGTCGCTATCTGCTAAACCCAAATGGGATTGGGTGATCAGTAAGGCGGCAAGTAGAAATCGCAATAGTGAGACCATGATTCATTGTAAAGGGTCGATTCTGAACGACAGATGAATGATGCCTTCAGCTTCCATAAACCCCATGTATTCAATACTGACTGCATGAACTCAAACACATACAGCATTCACGGCAAATCGGCACTATTCATGCTCTTTGTCTTTGCGGCAATAGCGCCAGCAATTGCCGCAAAGACAACGCCCAGCAAACAACTCCAGTATTGGACCGATAAGGCGGGTAGTCAAGCCAATAGCGATAGGGGGAAGGTGTTTTTTAATTCCACCCACGGCAAAGAGTGGTCATGTTCGTCGTGCCATGGTAACCCTCCATCGTCCCCTGGTAAGCATGCCAGCACCAATAAGGTGATTGATCCACTCGCGCCATCTGCTAACCCCGATGCATTTACCGATACTGCCAAGACCGATAAATGGTTTCGCCGCAACTGCAACGATGTTTTGGGCCGAGAATGTCAGCACCAAGAAAAAGCAGATGTCTTGTCCTATCTCATCAGCATTAAAAAATAAGGAGCCCGCATGAAGGATTTCATCTCAATGCTAGTGTTGACTGCATTAACGTACTTGGTGATTGCGATTGCCTCTAGAGTAGTGCTAGCAGAAGGCTCCATTCGAATTCCTACAGAGCGCTCACCTAGCTATCAAACAGAGTGCGGTAGTTGTCATTTGGCTTATCCGCCAGGATTATTGCCCGCACAATCATGGTCTACCATCATGAGTAGTTTAAGCAAACACTATGGCGCCGATGCCTCTCTAGATCCCAAAGATACGCAAGCGATTTCGGCTTGGTTAACGCAATATGCGGGAACTTACAAGCGCGTTGCAGAGGCTCCTCCTGAAAACAGAATTACTCAGTCGTATTGGTTTAAAAAGAAGCACCGTAAGGTGAAGGCAGGGGATTTTGGAAAGCCCTCAGTCAAAAGCGCAGCCAACTGCAACGCCTGCCATCGTCAGGCCGAGCAAGGTAATTTTGACGATGACGATGTGCAGATTCCAAGGTAAAAAAATGCGTATTTCTACTGCATTGAGTCAATCAATAAAAAAAGTGCTGCATTGGATGGGAGCCGCGTCATTTATTGTGGCCTACCTCACCGCAGATAGTGAGTCATTCCGATTAGTACATGTGTACAGCGGCTATGGCTTTGGGATGATCTTTGTAGTGCGTTTGTGCTGGGGTGTAATTGCGGGCGGAGCAAGTTCGCTGGGTGCGCTTTGGCGAAGGGCGAGTATGGTCAAGGGAATTCAGGCGGACATGAAGGCCTTAGCGATAGAGCGCCTATGGAATTGGAATCGCTGGTACGGTGCTTTCATGGGTGTATTTATTCTGGCCATGTATGGGCTAACCCCCTTGTTGGTGCTAACCGGAATCGGGGGCTATGAAGAGTGGGGCGGCAAGTGGCTACGAGCAATCTTTGAGGGCTCCCATGAGACTCTGGGTGAAATGTATCTTTTCATTATCTTTGTGCATTTAGCACTTGTAGGGGTGCGATACGCTCGTACGCGGCTACTGGAGTCTCGCGCTGCAGTCAGTGACCGTGCTGTTAATTGAATCGGCGTGCACCAGCCCATTCCGCCAGGCCAATAAAAAAGCCACCCGAAGGTGGCTAGTCACTAGACTAAGTCAGGTAATTTATTCAACCGCCTTGACCATGTCTTCCACGACCTTCTTCGCATCACCGAAGACCATCATGGTTTTGTCCATGTAGAACAGCTCATTATCTAGACCGGCGTAACCTGCAGCCATGGAGCGCTTATTCACAATAATGGTTTTGGCTTTAAATGCTTCCAAGATCGGCATGCCGAAGATGGGGCTACCGGGTGTGCGTGCGGCAGGGTTCACCACGTCATTTGCACCCAGAACCAAGACCACATCAGCCTGACCAAAGTCACTGTTGATGTCTTCCATTTCAAATACTTGGTCGTACGGTACTTCGGCTTCTGCCAGCAAGACGTTCATATGACCAGGCATCCGACCTGCAACCGGATGAATCGCATACTTCACCGTAACGCCATGGTGAGTTAGCTTCTCGGTCAGCTCTTTTAGGGCGTGCTGCGCACGCGCAACCGCTAAGCCGTAACCTGGAACAATGATCACAGTGTCTGCATTGGTCATCAAGAACGCCGCATCTTCAGGTGAACCGGTTTTGTAGTTCTTGGGCGCACCATCATCATCGCCACCAGCAGCAGCCTCGGCACCAAAGCCACCAAGCAACACTGCGAGGATCGAGCGGTTCATTGCCTTACACATAATGTAAGACAGAATCGCGCCAGAAGAGCCTACGCAAGCGCCAGCAATAATTAAAACGGGGTTGTTGAGGGTAAAACCAATGCCTGCTGCAGCCCAGCCGGAGTAGCTGTTTAGCATCGATACCACTACTGGCATATCAGCGCCGCCGATTGGAATGATCAAGGTAATACCTAAAACCAAGGCAACCGCGCACATGGCCAAGAAGGCGGCATGACTGTCGGTTAGGAAATACACGATGCCGCCCGCCACCATCAAAATCGCCAAAACTAAGTTCAGCATGTGCTGACCCGAGAAAGTCACTGGCTTACCACTGACTTTGCCGGACAACTTACCAAACGCAATGATGGAAGCCGTGAAGGTAATTGCGCCAATAAATGCGCCGATGAACAGTTCGATCTTCTGTGCGCCAGAGTGGTCTTGCGCGGGATTAATTACCGCAGCAATGGCAATCAATACTGCTGATAGACCAACAAAGGAGTGCATCAAAGCAACCAGTTCAGGCATTTTGGTCATCTGCACGCGTTTAGCGGCAATTGAACCAATGACCGCGCCAGCAACAATCGCGCCGCCAATGAGCCAATACACCGGCTTAAATGTGGGGATCATGAATGTCGTGATGACGGCAAGTAGCATGCCGATCATTCCATACACGTTACCCTGGCGTGAGGTGGTTGGTGAAGACAGACCCCGCAATGCGAGGATGAACAAAACCGAAGAAATGAGATAAGAAATCGCTGTGATATTAGACATGATGGGGTTCTCTTACTTTGTGCCAGCGGCTTCGTTTTTAGGAGCCTTCTTTTTAAACATTTCA
>JAUYRJ010000009.1 GCA_030696845.1 Polynucleobacter sp. | reverse complement strand
GCCCATCACGCGCTTGAGCACCATACGTCCGGCGACTTTCACGCCTACCTTTTTGGCAGCTAACTCCTCTTTAGTAAATCCGTCGTAATGGGCGTGCAGGTCGGCGGCTAAGTGCGTTGGCACAAAGTCGTTCGGAAAGGCAACCCCCTTTAAACGTAATTGCGCGAGTTTTTCACGGCGTTCCGCAATGATGTGATTTTCATCGACAGCGTCCGATGTGTTTTCTGAGGCAGGGGATTTATCGTTCATAAGGATTTGACTATCAATAATATTTAAACGCCTTGCTTCAGGCTGGCTTCAATAAAGGCGTCGAGATCGCCGTCCAATACTTTTTGGGTATTGGAAATTTCTACGTTGGTTCGTAAGTCTTTGATGCGGCTTTGATCTAAAACGTAAGAGCGAATCTGATGGCCCCAACCGACATCGGTTTTATTGGCTTCCAATTTATCTTGTTCGACACGGCGTTTTTGCATTTCATGTTCATACAAACGCGACTTCAGCATGGTCATGGCTTCAGCGCGATTGCGGTGTTGACTGCGATCGTTTTGGCACTGGACCACAATGCCGGTTGGAATGTGGGTTAATCGGACTGCGGAGTCGGTTTTGTTGATGTGCTGACCGCCAGCACCCGAGGCGCGGTAGGTATCAGTGCGGATGTCGGCAGGGTTCACATCAATCTCGATCGAATCATCAATTTCGGGGTAGACGTAAATGCTGGCGAACGAAGTATGACGCCCACCAGATGAATCAAAGGGGGACTTGCGGACCAGGCGATGAACGCCAGTTTCCGAGCGCAAGTGGCCATAGGCGTATTCGCCATCAATTTTGATCGTGGCGCTTTTAATACCAGCGACATCGCCATCAGACTCTTCCAGAATCTCGGTTTTATACCCTTTGCGTTCGCAGTACTTTAGGTATTGGCGGAACAACATACTGGCCCAGTCGCACGCTTCGGTTCCGCCAGCACCTGCCTGAATATCAATAAAGCAGTTGCAGGGATCCATTTCGTTATGGAACATGCGGCGAAACTCCAGATCCGAGATTGTTTTACTGTAAGCCTCGGTATCCGCTTCAATGGCGGCGAGCGTTTCAAAATCGCCTTCCTCTTTGGCCATCTCGAATAACTCGAGTGCGCTGGTGATGTTGCTATTTAAGTTCGTGAGGGTGGAGACGACACCATCGAGTAATTTTTTTTCTTTGCCCAGGGCCTGCGCACGTTTTTGATCGTCCCAAATGGTAGGATCCTCCAAGATGGAGTTGACTTCTGTCAGGCGACGCGATTTGACATCGTAGTCAAAGATACCCCCGAAGTGCTTGCTCGCGTGCGAGCAGATCATGAAGGGTGTTTGAGATGAGATTGAGTTGTTCGGCTTCCATGCCGAGATTATAAAGTCAAGCCGGCATTAGATCGCCGACTCGTTTAAGGCTTCGATCATGAGTTGGACTCGCGCCTGACCGCCAAAGCGATCCGCAACCAAGCGATAGGCTAGATGTGCATCGGCAGGCAGGCTTTGGGTGCGATTAAACCAAACCCCAATGAGCGGCTTGGCTGTTGGGGGATTGGATAGATCGCTTAGGAGGCGTAATTGCAGTCGTAAGTGCTTTTCCTTCATTAAAGACTGTCCCAGCACCTCAAAGTGGCCATAAAAGACGGGCTGCGGAAATCCTTGCCCCCAGATCTCATTGGCCAGAAGGTCGGCTACTTCGGGAGTGAATTCGCTCGAATCTAGCGCGCCATCATGGATGTGCTGGCGAGTTAGTAGTTCATCGTGCATGAGTTCGCTCGCAACCGCCTGAAAGCAGGCATCAAAGCGCTCAAAATCGGCTTGATGAATCGTTAACCCGGCAGCCATCGCATGTCCACCGAATTTCTGTATCAAATCCGGCTCGCGCTTGGACACCAAATCCAAGGCATCTCGTAAATGAAATCCCGTAATCGATCGTCCTGAGCCGCGTAATTGCGAGTGAGCGTCTGTGGTATCGGCTGGCGCAAACACAATGGCAGGGCGATTAAAGCGCTCCTTTAGGCGTGATGCCACAATGCCGACAACGCCCTGATGCCAATGGGGGTTCCATAGGCAGATGGAAGAGCGATTTGCCATAGCTGTGGAGAGCTCGTCTTCGGCAAGGTGGGCGAGCGCCGCTTCTTGCATGCCGCCCTCAATGACGCGGCGCTGGCGGTTGATGCGATCAAGTTCTTGCGCAATGTCGAGGGCCTGGCTCGCATCATCACTCAGCAGCAAGCGAATCCCAAGAGTCATGTCCGCAAGGCGTCCTGCTGCATTGAGCCGCGGACCAATGGCAAAGCCCAAATCACCGGTGCTGGCTTTGCCAATATCTCGACCGGCCACCTCAAATAAGGCTGCAATGCCAGCTTGACGGATGCCCTGGCGCATTCGCCGAAGGCCATTAGCAACTAAAATGCGATTGTTGTAATCCAGCTGAGCCACATCTGCTACCGTTCCAAGCGCAACTAGATCCAGTAAGTTTTCAATTTTAGGTTGCGTCTCTGCTGTAAATATGCCGCGCTGCCTTAATTCTGCGCGCAAGGCGATCAGCAAATAGAACATCACCCCGACGCCCGCCAACGCTTTACTGGGAAACTGACAGCCAACTTGGTTGGGATTCACAATCGCAAGCGCTTTGGGTGTTCGATCCGCGGGAAGGTGGTGATCGGTGATGATGACGTCCATTCCAAGTTCCCGTGCTCGCTCAACACCAGTATCGCTAGCGATGCCGTTATCAACGGTGATGATGATCTTGGGTTTGGGTTGTTGGGTCGCGGCGAGCTCGACCACTTCAGGGGTTAGTCCATAGCCCATCGTAAATCGATTGGGAACCAGAAAGTCAATTTTGACTTTGTGCCCACCTAACATCCGCAGGCCTCGAACCGCAAGGGCGCACGCTGTCGCCCCATCGCAGTCATAGTCAGCGACGACCAACATGGGCGTCTCGGCTGCAATTGCATCCGCCAAGAGCTTGGCTGTAGATAGGCATTGCCCTAGCTCAGTAGGGGATAGTAAGCGCTTGAGATCAAGTGAAAGCGCATCAGGGTGATCTACCCCCCTTGCCGCATATAGTCTTGCAAGCAAAGGATGTAGCCCACTCTGGCTCAGTTCCTTGGCTTTTTCTGGTGAGTAGGGTCGAATGCGAAAGGCAGTCTGACTCATGCGGATGCCGTTCCGGTTAATTCATCGAAGGTAAGTAACATCGGTTTGCGCCAAAATGCCCATGATGTTTTTTTAATGTCCGCGACACCTATGATCCGTTTACGCTCGCGACCGTCTGGAAAATCAATCAGCAGGAGTTCATCCAGAGTTTCATCTTGCAAGGCAGACTGGATAAAAGGCCAGATTGACTCGGGATTTTTGAGCCAAGCAAATCCGCCAACGCCATTTTCTGGATTGGGTTGATCGACACATGGCTTATTTAAGTGCGCGGCAATACCGCGTAGCAAAGGATGGTCGGTAATAATGCATTGAGAGGCAATCAGATCGCTTGGTGCTTGTAGATCGCCTATTGAACCAATGCCGCTAATCCAAATGGAATTAATGGCTGGCAGGCCTTGGGCTTGGCGCGCCGCATTGCTTGGGCTGATATGCCAAAGCATTTGAATTTCATTTTGCAATTTACGCCATGCCCTGGCTATCCCGGGTTCATGGGTGTCGCGTGGCAACCACCAGTCGATATTTCGACCATGGGCTTGATCGACGGTATGGGTAGCCAAGCTCGTCAATGTGCCAGCGGGCACAAACCAATGGTTTGCATCCGCATGAATTAACTCCGTTCCTAAGAGCTCGGCAAGGAGTGGTTTTGCTTCTTCAAGAAGAGCGCTCGATTCAGCATCCGATAAAGAAATCTGGTCTGGATGCATGAGCACAAGGTGATCGCGGGTCGCATGCAAATGCACCGGCTGAATACAGGCTAAAGGGGTATTTTGATCGAATCTACTCTGAGCCCCCTGCAGTCCAAGCAGTAGGAAGGGCGCCACAGGAGTGCCTGCGCCCAAGAGAAAGCGCTCGTGTGGCAGGCCACGGGTGGGGCTCTCTTGCAAAGCATCTGCCGCCGAGTCATCGCCGGAAAGAAGGAGGGTAAAACGTCTTTTTATTGTCATCTTTGGGATTTTAGGTGCCATTTACCCATTTCTGCAGCTAGGGTGAAACTATTCACTAAACTGTGGGTATGTTAAGACTCCCCATTGAACTGGAAATCGGCCTGCGCTACACGCGCTCCCGGCGTAGCAAGGCGGTGGGCAAGCGTGATGGCTTTTTGTCCTTCATCTCCGGAATCTCCACTGCCGGTATTGCGCTTGGGGTAGCTGCGTTGATTGTGGTGCTATCCGTTATGAATGGCTTTCAAAAGGAAGTCCGAGACCGGATGCTCTCTGTTCTATCCCATATTGAGATAACTGCCCCCGATGGTTTGTCGGATTGGCAGAGTTTATCGCAGCGCCTATCGACCCAAAAACACGTCATTGGCGTTGCCCCTATGGTGAGTTCCCAAGGCTTATTGAGTCGCGGAGAGGTGATGCGCGGCGTTGCAGTGCGTGGCGTATTGCCAAGTGAAGAGGGTCGGGTATCGGATTTACCAGCGCAGTTTGTGGCTGGGAATATTGATGATCTACGCCCCGGTAGTTTTGGTGTTGTTCTTGGCGCGCAACTGGCCAATATGCTTGGGGTGCGTCTCGGTGATCGCGTTAATTTAATCGTGCCTGAAGGGGACTTAACGCCTGCCGGAGTTATGCCTCGCATGCGCGCCTTAAATGTCGTAGGAGTGGTCGACAGTGGCCATTATGAGTACGACAGCTCATTAGCCATCTTGCACTGGCAGGATGCGGCGGCACTCTTGCGTTTGCGCGACCCATCGGGTTTGCGTGTCAAGGTCGATGACATGCAGCGCGCCCCTCAGATTGCGAATCAATTGGCTGAGCTGGTACCGCAAGCGCTCTGGATCACAGATTGGTCGCGCTCCAACCGCAACTGGTTTGCGGCAGTCCAAACTGAAAAGAAAATGATGTTCATTATTCTGACTTTAATCATCGCGGTCGCGGCATTTAATTTGGTTTCTACCTTAGTCATGACCGTGAATGAAAAGCAGGCCGATATTGCCATCCTCAGAACTATGGGCGCTAGCCCGGGATTGATCCAGCGCATCTTTTTGGTTCAAGGTTTGTCAATTGGCCTACTCGGCTCACTTGGTGGGGTTGCGCTTGGTCTATTGATCGCCTTAAATATCGATGTGATTGTGCCAACGATTGAGGCGATCTTTCGGGTGCAATTTTTACCGCGGGACATCTATTTTATTAGCCAACTTCCGTCTGATGTGCGTCTTAATGACGTGGTAACAGTTGGTCTGATGGCGTTTGGTTTATCTATTTTGGCAACCTTATATCCGAGTCGTAGGGCGGCCAAGGTACAGCCCGCCGAGGCATTGCGCTATGAGTAAAGGAGAATTTGTTCTGAGCGCTCGGGGTCTTGCGAAGACCTATGGAATCGGCACGACCGCGGTTGAGGTGCTGAAAGACATTCACTTGGATGTGGCGCAATCGGAAAAGGTTGCGATTGTAGGATCTTCAGGCTCGGGTAAAAGTACCTTATTGCACTTGCTAGGTGGGTTAGATACGCCTAGCGCGGGTCAGGTGCATTTGGCAGGCTCCGACTTAAGTCGTTTATCGACTTCCGCATTGGATCGCTTGCGCAATCAGAGTCTAGGATTTATTTATCAGTTCCATCATTTGCTAGATGAGTTTACCGCCTTGGAGAATGTGGCTTTGCCCTTGCGCATTCGGGGGCTACGTAAAGAAGAATCGCTTGAGCGGGCACGGGGAATGCTAGCTTCAGTGGGTTTGAGCGCGCGGGTGATGCACACTCCAGGCGAGCTCTCGGGTGGTGAGCGTCAGCGCGTTGCGGTGGCGCGTGCTTTGGTAGGTAATCCCGCATGCGTATTGGCGGATGAGCCAACCGGTAATTTGGATACCGAGACCGCGGATAGCGTATTTGACTTAATGCTGGATGTTGCTAAAGAGCAAGGCACGGCATTTGTAATTGTGACCCATGATCCCGTTCGCGCGCGCCGTTGTGATCGCATTTTGCGACTGGATCACGGTGTTCTTAATCTAAATTCGGTTGGGAATTCATAAGGCATGTGGCTTGATACCCACTGCCATTTAGATGCCCCTGAATTCGCGACCACGCTGAGCGAGATCATTCGCTTAGCCGCAAAAAATCACGTCAGCGGCATTTTGTTGCCTGCGGTTAAAGCCAGCGATGCTGCCAGTATTCGTTCCTTAGTCAGGCGGTATGTGGCTGATATGCCGGGGCTGGTGTATACCTTAGGCATTCATCCGCTGTATGTGGGGCAATCTCCCGAATCAGACTTAAAGCAGCTAGAGGCGGAAATCGAAAGTTCCTTAGGCGACCCACGCTTTGTGGGTATTGGCGAGATTGGTCTAGATTACTTTGTTGAAGGCCTGGATCGAGGCCGTCAGGAATATTTTTTCCATCGCCAACTTGATTTAGCGCAGACCTACCAACTACCAGTCGTCTTGCATGTGCGGCGCTCGCAGGATGCGATTTTAAAAGCCTTACGTCAGCGAACTATTCCTGGCGGAATTGCGCACGCTTTTAATGGGAGCTTTCAGCAGGCGGAGCAGTTTATTGAGTTGGGATTTAAGCTGGGTTTTGGTGGTGCGGCTACCTACACGCGTGCATTGCAAATTCGGCGCCTGGCATCGGAATTGCCCTTAAGCTGCATTGTTACGGAGACGGATGCGCCCGATATTCCGCCAGCATGGTTGCGCGATGAAGGTGTTGCGCATAATAGCCCCGCGATGATTCCGCGCATCGGCTCGGTGCTCGCTGAATTACGTCAGATGGAAGTCGATGCATTTGCTGGTGCAACATGGGCTAATGCGCTTATTGCTTTACCGCGATGGGCTGCAAACCTAAACCCCTCACGTAGTCAATAAGCCCCTTGCGCTATGCGATTACGGCGTGGATCGCCGGGGGAGCGCTTCCCTTTTTATTAGCCTCATTGCCTCCGTCACTGTTTGCATATGCAGCTACTGGACTCGTTCTTGCGTTGGCATTACTTCTGATTCCCGCTCCTGCCATACGCAAATACCTCATTCTGTTTATTTGCGCCTTAGGCGGTTTAATGTGGAGCATCTATTTTGTAGAGCAACGCCAGCGGTATGATTTTCCAAGTGAGTTAGAAGGGCTTGATTTACAAATTGAAGGAAGAGTGGATGCCTTGCCGCAAGGCGATCATCATGGTGCGAAATTTGCTTTTTGGATTACCTCGTATTCAAGGCTACCAAAGGCGATTGCGGTAAATGCCGATCGATTGCCTAAACGCGTATATTTGAGCTGGTCTCCTGCTTGGAAAAGCGCACAGGCAATTCCAGTTATCAAACCCGGACAGCAATGGCAGTTCACAGCAAAGTTCAAGCGACCCCACGGCTCAATTAACCCTCACGGCTTTGATTTTGAGCAGTGGCTCTTTCATCAAGGGTATGGCGCTTATGGATCGATTCGCTCGGGTGAGCTGATAAGTCTAGCGGCGCCGTGGTCGTTCTCCCTCTGGATCGAGGGGCGGCGCTGGACTTTGCGCGATAAGATTAAACGCGTTTTAGGCGATGGTCAGCCGTACGCTGGCGTGTTGGTTGCGCTAGTGATGGGTGATCAAAACGCGATAGATCAAGCCGACTGGCGCGTCTTTAATGCGACAGGAATTGGCCATTTAATTTCAATATCAGGCCTCCATGTCACTATGCTGGCTGGCGCCGGTGCATTCCTTGCTTCCAGAATATGGCGCCGAGGTCGATTGCCCTTAATGATGCCGGTATCTCAAGTGAGCGCAGCAGCAGGCTTTCTTACCGCCTTTTTTTACGCATGGCTGGCCGGTTTTCAGATACCCGCCCAGCGCACGATGTATATGGTGGGCGTGGTGGCTTTAGCGCTATGGTCTGGCCGTACTCCAAGGGCATTTGATATTTGGTGGTGGGCGCTTGCTTTGGTATTAATACTGGACCCGATGGCTGCCTATACGCCGGGATTTTGGCTGTCTTTTGGTGCGGTGGCTGCCATTCTGTATGCCATGGGTAACTCCACTGGCTTGATAGGTATCCCTACAGGTAGGGAGCTCGAAAAAACCTGTTTTGAACGCTGCATCATTGCCTTAAAAGAAGCATGTCGTTTGCAGGCTGTTGTTACATTGGCTTTAATTCCTTGCACGCTGTATTGGTTTTACCAATTTTCGGTAGTGTCGCCTTTGGCTAATGCCATTGCGATCCCGCTCGTGAGTTATGTGGTCACCCCCTTAGCCATGATAGGCGCAGTCATGCCTGGTATTGTGGCAAAGCCATTCCTGCTATTGGCTCATGGCGCGATGGATTGGCTTGCCTCCATGCTGCATGTCATGGCAAGCTGGGATTGGGCGGTACTGCATTCCCACAAACCCAGTGCTACGATGCTGGCAATCTCGTTTATGGGGATTGTGATTGCAATCCGACCCGGCACGCTGACGGAAAGTTACCGTTCAAGAATAGCGGGATGCGCGCTGTGCCTTACCCTTTTTGTGCCGCGGGGCAATAATGTCACTCACGGCGAGTTCCTTGCAACGGTTTTGGATATTGGACAAGGGACCGCGGTTTTAATCGAAACCCAAACGAAGCGTCTGCTATACGACACGGGACCGATTCAAGGAAAAAAAGACGATGCAGGTGAGCGCATTATTCTGCCTTTCTTGCGCGGTGAGGGTATTCGTCGCATGGACCGTATGATTATTAGCCACAGCGACAGTGACCATGTTGGTGGTGCGCAGACTCTCTTGCGTGAGATTAGCGTTGATTCAGCAATGGTTTCCTTGCCGGATCATAATCCTTTGATGCGAGAGCTTCGCCGCCGCCATATCCCGGTTTTGCCTTGCCGTTATGGGCAGCAATGGAATTGGGATGGCGTAGAGTTTCGGGTTTGGCATCCCCATGAGAATATGAATTTTGATGAAGGCCATTACAGTGGCAAGCCCAACGAGATGAGTTGTGTGCTGGAGGTGCGCAATAACAGCACTTCATTTTGGCTAACTGGGGATGCGGAGCGCGGCGCCGAAGCGGCTTTAGTGAGGCGCTTGCGAGATCAGGATCAAGCACAGGAGAGAGGGCGAACGACGGTATTTATGGCGCCCCACCACGGCAGTAAGACTTCCTCTTCAATGGAATTACTGCGAGCCCTAAACCCAGACTGGGCTTTTGCGCAAAATGGCTATCGCAATCGCTACAACCATCCCCACCCAACGGTACGAGCACGATATGAGGGTTTAGGCATCCCGTTTTTGCAAACCCCCCAAACGGGCGCGCAAGAGTGGCGATCTAAAAGTAGGAAGGATGAAACAATAACGCCCATCCAACTGCGAGAGGATAGGCGTCGTATTTGGCATGACCGAGCGGGTCAGCCATAACAGGCTGCTTTAGTGTTGTTTCAGTTCTTTGTTCCAATTGCGATCTTGAAAGACGGAGCGGGGTGCATCGGGATCAAGGTCTTCAAGGGCTACGAATTTTTGCTTAGAGCTGGATTTGCTAGTTTTTTTGGGTTGCTCAACATGCACTTCTACTACGGTGTTGTCATCTACTGTTTTCATGTACGGGTAATTCACTAAGTAAGGTGGTAAAAAAAAGAGGGAATTGCGAATACGTTTAACTCTTACAAGGCCCATGCCGTTTGCAGCGAGCGCAAAGATTGCCCGAGATCGCGACTAAAAAGTACGCAATCATGCCAATTACGAAAATGCCGTATTCTCCGCTCTTAATAAACACAACAAGACCAATCACGATCGTGAAGGCGCTTAAGAGGCTAATGATGGTTTTGGCAAACATAGGATCCTTTGCTTTAGGGAGCTTGAAGTTATCACCCTCGATCCATTGGTGTCAAGCCTAAGCCACCTGATTGGCCTACATCGCTTCACCAATAGAAAAGGGATACCTGCGTATCCCTTTGATCTATGAGACTAAATTTGGTTGCGGGGGCAGGATTTGAACCTACGACCTTCGGGTTATGAGCCCGACGAGCTGCCAGACTGCTCCACCCCGCGTCTGAGTCTTAGATTCTAGCATTTTCTAGAGGGGTGTGTCGAGCTTTATTGATGAATTGGGGTGTAAATAAAGCCATTAAATCCGATTTTCTTTACCCTTTAGGCGATCCCCAAGGAGTAACATATTGCCGTGCAACAGCAATTAAGGCATTGAGATGTCCATTAGCAACCCAGAGTATTCCAGTTCAACCCTATTAGAACCGGTTGACCTCCATAGCAGTGGGCACGGTACTGGCCCTAAGAAAAGCTTGGGCATCATGATGCTAGCTGCGATCGGTGTCGTCTTTGGCGACATTGGAACCAGCCCCTTGTATGCACTCAAAGAATGTTTTGATCCGGTGCACGGCATTGCGTTTACGCCAGAAGCCCTTTATGGGGTGATCTCGATGATGATCTGGGCATTGATTCTGGTCGTGACATTTAAATATGTGCTGTTCGTCATGCGCGCAGACAACAAGGGTGAGGGCGGTGTGCTCTCGCTGATGGCATTAGCGCTTCGCTCACTGAAAAGTGGCAGCAAAGAATATTTCCTCTTGATGATTTTGGGAATGCTAGGCGCGTGTATGTTGATTGGGGAGTCGGTTATTACGCCCGCCATCTCCGTTTTATCGGCTGTCGAGGGGATCGAAATTGCCATCCCAGCGCTAAAACAATTCATTATTCCCATTTCAGTGGCCATTTTGATTGGATTGTTTTTGATCCAAAAATATGGCACCGCTACGGTCGGCAATCTCTTTGGTCCGATTACCTTGATTTGGTTCTTAACCATCGCTGCTTTGGGTATCTGGAATATTGGCAATGCCCCCGAAATCGCATTGGCATTTAATCCGATGTATGCCATTCGCTTTGTGGTGGATCACCCATTAACGGCATACATCGTGATGGGCGCGGTGGTGTTGGTGGTGACGGGCGTAGAGGCGCTGTATTTGGATATGGGTCATTTCGGCCGCAGTCCTGTGCGCTTTGCCTGGCTCCTGATTGTTTTGCCCAGTCTCTTGCTCAATTACCTTGGACAGGGCGCCTTGGTTTTATCCAATCCGGAGGCAATTCGTAATCCGTTTTACATGATGGTGCCCGACTGGGCTCTGTGGCCAATGGTTGGCCTTGCAACGACCGCCACGGTGATTGCTTCCCAGGCAGTTATTTCCGGGACATTTTCGCTGGTGGGTCAAGCTATCTCGCTAGGCTTTTTGCCGCGCATGAATATTCTGCACACATCGGATTCGGAGCGGGGGCAAATTTATATCCCGGTTGTGAACTGGGCTTTATTGCTCATGGTCATTATTACCATTATTGAATTCGGAGAGTCCGTTAATTTGGCGGCCGCATACGGCCTATCGGTTACCTCAACCATGTTGATCACGACCATTTTGTTGTCTGTGGTGATGCGCCGCGAGTGGCGTATTAATCCGCTGCTCATTGCTTTATTGATTGTATTTTTCTTCGCAGTGGATCTGGCCTTCTGGACGGCTACTCTGATTAAGATTAAAGATGGCGGCTGGTACCCCCTTTTATTGGCACTCATTTGCTTTACTTGCCTCATTACATGGTATCGGGGTCGCAAATTACTGCGTGACAAGTTAATTGCCAACTCGATTCCGATGGAAGCCTTTGTGAGCAGTTTATTGGCGCACCCACCGCACCGGGTTGAGGGTACCGCGATTTTTTTAACGGCTCACATTGATTATGTGCCAGTGGCGATGCTGCACAACTTAAAACACAATCGGGTCATGCATGAGCGTATCTTCTTTTTAAAGCTCAGTACTTGGGATGTGCCTTATGTCAGCGATACCGAGCGCATTACGATGAAAGACCTTGGTGGTCAAGTGTATTTAGTGCGTGCCGTGTACGGCTTTAAAGAGACCCCAGACATTAACAGCATTTTGACCTTACTGGAGAAGCAAGAGAATCTTCAATTTGATCTCATGGATACATCCTTCTTTATCTCAAAAGACACCATCATTCCGTCCGAGTCGCCGGGGATGGCTTTATGGCAAGAGCGTTTATTCTCCTGGATGATGCAAAATGCCGCCAAACCTTCTGACTTTTTTAAGATCCCCACCAATCGCTTGGTTGAGTTGGGCGCTAAGGTGGAAATTTGATACGCCTTCCCATCTACCTCCAAGTCATTTTGCTGAGCCTATTGATCGGGATGGGCGCGGCGCAAGCAACGCCCGCTCAGGAAGCTGAGTTAGAAAAGCTCGACAAAATCGAAGCGGAGCTAACTTTGCAACGGGAATGGGCAGACTATCGCTGGAAAAAAACCTCAGCCGAGTGTTATCAAGCCTATTGGGTCAATCGCTGTTTAAGTCAGACGCGGGCTCAGTACCGCAAAGAAATCGATCCGATTCGGGCGCAAGAGGTTGAGGTGAATGCGGCGCAACGCGAGTTACGTAAATTATTAAAAGACGAGCGCGATGCTCAGCGTATTGCGGATAAGGCCGACCCTGCTAAAGCCGCGGAGCGGGCTGAAAATGTTCGCGCCTACCAAGAAAAACAAGAAGAGGCCGCTCAGCGAGCCGCTGATTTGGAAGAGCGCCGCAAGGATGCGCCGCGCCGCGCGCAAGAAAATAAAGCAGGCACTCAGCTGAACTAAAGAAAGCGATTGTGGCTAAAGTAAAAACCATCTATGTATGTCAGGCTTGTGGGGGGAGTACGCCGCGTTGGCAGGGTCAATGCCCGGCTTGCCAGGCGTGGAATACCCTAGAAGAAAGCCTATCGGAATCCACCTCCAGTAATGCCCGTTTTCAGGGTTTGGCGCAGGCGGTACCCAGGCAAAAACTCTCCGCCATTAAGGCGGAGGATATGCCAAGGCTAGCTACCGGCATCGAAGAGTTTGATCGTGTGCTGGGTGGGGGTTTGGTGCCTGGTGGGGTTGTGCTGATTGGCGGTGATCCAGGCATTGGTAAGTCCACTTTGCTATTACAGGCCTTAGCTGAAATGAGCGCCGCTGGAGTTAATGTGCTGTACAGCAGCGGCGAAGAGTCTGCGTCGCAGATCGCCCTGCGCGCCAAGCGCATTGCCTTAGCTGCGCCTCAGCTGGAGGTGCTTGCTGAAATCCAACTTGAAAAGTTATTGACTACGATTGATGCGGCCCGGCCGCAAGTGGTGGTAGTGGACTCTATTCAGACGGTGTATTCCGATGCCTTTACGTCCGCCCCTGGCTCTGTAGCCCAAGTGCGAGAGTGCGCTGCGCAACTCACGCGGTTTGCTAAATCCAGCGGCATTTGCATTTTGATGGTTGGCCATGTCACTAAAGATGGCCACCTTGCGGGGCCTCGGGTGCTCGAACACATTGTCGATACCGTACTGTATTTCGAGGGTGACACGCATTCTTCCTTCCGTTTAGTGCGCTCTATCAAAAATCGCTTTGGTGCGGTAAATGAATTAGGCGTATTTGCGATGACGGAAAAAGGATTGAAGGGAGTCTCGAATCCTTCAGCTATTTTTCTATCGCAACATGCCGAGATGGTGCCGGGTGCATGCGTATTAGTTACCCAAGAGGGGAGCCGCCCTTTATTAGTTGAAATTCAGGCTTTGGTTGACACGGCGCACATACCGAATCCACGCCGTCTAGCCGTTGGCCTTGAGCAGCACCGCTTAGCCATGCTGTTGGCCGTATTGCATCGGCATGCTGGGATTGCGTGCTTTGATCAAGACGTCTTTTTAAACGCGGTTGGCGGTGTAAAAATCACAGAGCCGGCAGCAGACTTAGCGGTCTTGCTGGCGATTCAATCGTCTATTCGCAACCGCGCCTTACCCAAGGAGTTGATCGTATTTGGTGAAGTGGGTTTGGCTGGAGAAATACGCCCATGTCCGCGCGGTCAAGAGCGTCTGAAAGAGGCGGCTAAATTGGGATTTAGCATTGCCATTATTCCTAAAGCGAATTTACCCAAGAATAAAATCCCGGGCTTGCGAATCATTCCGGTAGAGCGAATTGATGAGGCTATTTCAGCGGCGAGTGAGCTTAGTTAAAGCGCTTTAACGCAGGTCTTCCGCCTGAATCAGCAAAACCTGTTCATCACCCGCTGAAACATCCATCCAAATCACCGGAATTTGGGGAAATGCCTTATGAAAGTGCTCGATCTCATTGCCGATTTCAAGTAACAGGGCGCCGCGTTCATTCAGATAGTCTGGCGCGTTGGCAATAATTTCGCGAATCAGATCCATGCCGTCTTCACCACCCGCCAGGGCGATTGCAGGTTCGGCTTGATATTCCGCTGGGAGTGCGCGCATGCTGGCTGAATTGACGTAGGGTGGATTGCAAATAATGAGGTCAAAGCGATTTTCATCATTGGGTTCTGGCAGGGGACTCCACAGATCGCCATGAAAAAGTTCAATTTGCGTGCCAATACCGTGGCGATCAATGTTGCGCGCTGCGACTGCCAATGCTGGAGCGCTAATATCGCAGGCGCTAATGTGAATATCAGGGCAGGCCATGGCCAGTAAAACCGCCAACGAGCCATTACCGGTACACAGATCCAATGCCCTGCCATCTGCAGGGAGCCACGGCTCGAGATCGCCGCCCGTAATAAGCTCCGCAATCCAGGATCGCGGCACGATACTCTGTTCGTTGCAGTAAAAGGGCACCCCCATAAGCCATGCTTCTTCTAATAAATAAGCTAACGGTTTGCGCGTGGCGATCCGCTGGTCGGCGATGGCTAATGCGGCATGGTGCTGCGCTTCGCTTAACGGGGAGTCTAGATACTCAAGCGCATCGCTTGGGCTCATGCCGAGCTGTTTGCTCACAATCCAAAGTGCCTCGCTATTTGCGTCAACCGCACCATGTCCATAACTGAGTTTGGCAGAATCGAGGCGCTGCGCAATCTGATCAATGGATTGCGCAGTGGTTAAAGCATGCTGATTTGCCGGAGGTTGAGGCTCGGGGTCCATGGCCTTAGGTAATCAGTTCTTCAAGAACGCGTTTATAGATGTTTTTGAGTGGCACGATGTCCTCGACAAAAACCGATTCATTGATTTTGTGGCTCGTGGCATTGATCGGTCCAAATTCCACTACTTGTGAACAGATCTTGGCGATAAAGCGGCCATCGCTCGTGCCGCCAGTGGTCGATAGTTCCGTGGTGATTCCGGTTTCAGCCTGTATGGCATTGCGTAATGCACACGCTAGCGCTTCATCGCCGGTAATAAACGGACTGCCACCCAGGACCCAGTCAATTTCGAATTTCAAGCCAGCGCTTTTGAGTACCGACTCAACCCGTTCGCGTAATTGTTCTGGCGTGCTCTCAGTAGAGAAGCGGAAATTAAAGTCGATAGTGAGTTCGCCGGGAATCACATTATTGGCGCCGGTGCCGGCATGAATATTCGAAATCTGAAAACTGGTTGGTTGGAAGTACGTATTGCCCTTGTCCCATTCTGTGCTCACGAGCGCCTGAATCGCTGGCGCAGCTAAATGAATCGGATTTTCACCAAGATGCGGGTAGGCAATGTGCGCCTGAATGCCTTTGACATGGAGTTTTCCAGATAAAGAGCCACGGCGACCATTTTTAATCATGTCGCCCAGTCGATTAACTGAGGTGGGCTCACCAATCACGCAATAGTCGAGCCGTTGTCCGTGCTCCTTGAGTCGCTCGCACATGATGACCGTGCCGTCGTTGGCTGGACCCTCCTCATCGCTGGTAATCAAAAACGCAATGGTTCCCGCATGATCTGGGTTTGAGGTAATAAATTCTTCGGTAGCAACGACAAACCCCGCAAGTGAGGTTTTCATATCCGCAGCACCTCGGCCATACAGGTAGTCGCCGCGGATGGTGGGGGTGAAGGGGTCGCTATCCCATTTTTCAAGCGGGCCAGTGGGCACTACGTCGGTATGCCCCGCAAACATCAAGACTTTGCCGGCGTCACCAAGGCTACCTTTTTTAATAGCCCATAAGTTGGTTACTTGAAAATGGTCTGGACCACTGACCACGCTTTCCGTATGAAAGCCCAATTCTTTCAATCGATCAGCGATTAAATCCTGACAGCCGCCATCGGCCGGCGTGACCGAACGGCAGGCAATCAGGGCTTTGGTTAATTCAATCGCTGCGCTCATGATTAATCGCGGAGAAGTTCGTTAATGGCGGTTTTAGCTCTGGTTTGAGCATCTACCTTCTTGACGATTACAGCGGCGTAAAGGCTGTATTTACCGCATGCGGAAGGTAGAGAGCCCGGAACCACTACGGAGCCTGCAGGTACGCGACCATAATGAATCTGACCGGTTTCGCGATCATAAATCTTGGTGCTTTGGCCAATGAAGACGCCCATGGATAAGACGCTATTTTCCTCAACCACAACACCCTCAACCACTTCTGAGCGAGCACCAATAAAGCAGTTATCTTCAATGATGACTGGGCCAGCCTGAATGGGTTCTAAAACGCCGCCAATACCAACGCCACCAGAGAGGTGAACGTTTTTACCAATTTGGGCGCAGGATCCTACGGTTGCCCAGGTGTCGACCATCGTGCCTTCGCCAACATAGGCGCCAATATTGACATAAGAGGGCATTAAAACCGCATTTTTGCCAATAAAAGAGCCGCGACGTGCAATGGCGGGGGGTACTACTCGAAAGCCACCCTCAATGAAGTCTGCCTCTGTCCAGTTGGCAAACTTGCTGGGAACCTTGTCATAAAACTGGGTAAAGCCACCAGCAGGCATTACTTGATTGTCTTCTAGGCGAAAGGACAGCAAAACCGCCTTTTTAACCCACTGGTTCACTTCCCATTGGCCTACGGCGCGTTTTTCGGCGACGCGAATACGACCGGTATTTAGACCGTCAATGACAGCGCTGACGGCATTGCGAATTTCAGTAGAAATGTCTCCCGCGGAGAGGTTAGCCCGGTTCTCCCAGGCTTGTTCGATAACGCTTTGTGGTGATTGGCTCATGCTTTTTGGTTAACTATCAGATTGTTAAGGGGTTTTAACCCTAAATGGCGAACATTCATTATATCGGTGGGTCAAAATCCGGTGTAAAGCTTCTTAAGCTTGCTATCATCCTTCCTAAGGAATTTACCCCTTTTTCTAGAACCAGCCTGACTTTTTTACCCTGTAAAGCTCCCTGTGCAACTCAAATCCATCAAACTTTCCGGCTTTAAGTCATTTGTCGATCCCACTCATTTTGAGATGCCCGGTCAGTTAATTGGCGTGGTTGGACCCAACGGCTGCGGTAAATCCAACATTATTGACGCTGTTCGCTGGGTTTTGGGGGAGTCCCGTGCTAGTGAATTGCGCGGTGAGTCGATGCAGGACGTTATTTTTAATGGTTCAGGTTTGCGTAAACCCTCCGGCCGTGCCAGTGTCGAATTGCTCTTTGATAACGCCGATGGGCGCGCCCATGGTCAATGGAGTACCTTTGCCGAGCTGGCGGTTAAGCGGGTCTTAACCCGCGATGGCAATTCTAGCTATTACGTGAACAACCAAGTGGTTCGCCGTAAAGACATCCAGGATATTTTCCTGGGTACTGGTATGGGTCCACGGGGCTACGCGATTATTGGTCAGGGCACGATCAACCGCATTTTGGAATCCAAACCAGAAGAGCTACGGGTATTTTTAGAGGAAGCTGCTGGCGTTTCAAAGTACAAGGAGCGTCGCAAGGAAACGGCTTCACGTCTAGAAGACACGCAGGAAAACCTAGTGCGCGTGCAAGATATTTTGCGCGAGCTTGAGAAGCAATTGGAGCGCTTGGAGAGTCAGGCAACGGTTGCTGAACGCCACAATCAATTGCAGACCGAAATGAAATCACAGCAGCAATTGCTGTGGTTCGTGCGCCAAACGGAGGCCGGCAAAGAGCAAGAGCGGCATGCCAATGCTATCCGCGATACTCAAGTTCAGCTCGAAGAGCAAACCGCCAAGTTGCGCCATGCGGAAACCGAGCTGGAGTCGATGCGAACTCAGCAGTATGCATTGCAAGATAAGGTCTCCGAGGCCCAAGGCGCCCTGTATCAAACCAATTCGGACGTCAGCCAGGTTGAGGCTGAAATTCGGTATGTGCAGGAAGCCCGCCTGCGCTTGCAGCAACAAACACAGGACTTGCAGGTCCAATTGCAGCGCTGGACCGTACAAGAGACGGATGCAGCCCAAGCCCAGCGCTCTGCCGAGCAGGAGTTAAGCTCAGCGGCCGAAGAAGAGCAAACACTTCAAGCCCGTTTAGTCGGCTTGCAAGAGCAGTTGCCGGGACATGAAGCGGCATATCAGGATGCCGCACGCGCGTTGAGTCAGGCCCGCGAAACCCTGGCTAATATTGATCAGCGCTTAGCCAGCTTGGGTGAGCGTGCTAAAGCAATTACGACTCAGATGGAAGAATCGCAAGCCCGTCAAGATCGTCTGCAATCCGAGCTTAATGGCATGCGTAAGCCAGATGCAGAGGCCTTGCAAATGGCTTTGGATCGCCAGGTCATGGCGCAGCGCAAAGTCGAGGAGTCAAAGCTACGAGCCCAAGAAACCCAGCAGCGTGTGCCAGCGGCTGATGAAGCACGCAATACAGCCCAGCAGCAAATTCAGTCAGCCAATCATGACCTGGCTCAGACCGAGGCAAAACTCACGGCCTTGACTGCATTGCAGGCTAGCGTTCAGGCGCAAGGCAAGATCGGCCCTTGGTTGGAAAGCAAGGGACTGAAAGAAAGTAAGCGTTTATGGCAGGACCTGAAGGTCGAGAGCGGTTGGGAAACGGCTCTGGAGTCGGTTCTGCGCGAACGCCTTGCGGCGGTAACCGGTAAAAATGCGCAAGAAGCAGTCGCACTGGCAAAAGATGCTCCGCCAAGTCGTTTAGCGATTCTCTTGGCGGACGAAGTGCCAACAACGCAGATAAATCCCCCCGCGGAATTTACATTGCTCTTGTCGCGCGTTCAAAGCGCGGGCGCGCCTCGTCTCATGAGTGTGTTGCAAGAGTGGCTTGGTAGCGTTTATATCGCCAATAATTTAGAGGATGCGCTGCATCGCCGCGATAAATTACCTGCCGGCGCAACCCTCGTCACTCAAGAGGGTCATTTAGTCAGCCGTGTTGGTGTGCAGTTGTATGCGGCCGATTCAGAGCAGTCCGGCATGCTGGCTCGCGCTCAGGAGATGGAGAGTCTCGAGAAGCAATTAAAAGCCCAGCGCTTGATCCAAAGTGAGCTCCAGGGCGAGCTTGACCAGTGCATTGCGAACTACCAAGCCGCGCACCACGCCGCTGAACAAGCTCGAATTAATGCCGAGCATGCGGTACAAGAGGCGCATGGTTTTGAGGTGGAGCGCATGCAACTCACTCAAGCAGAAGAGCAGTACAGTCAACGCGCCAGTCAAATTCAGGCGGAAATGGCTGAGCTGAGTGAGCAACTTGATCAGTTCAGTGCGAATAGTCAACAATCTCAAGCGGAACTCGAGCAAGCGCAAGAAGATAAGGCGCGATTCCAGGACGACTTGCTCGTTGCGCAGACCAATTTAGATCGCGGCAGCGAAGAGCGCGATCGCTTGCGTGAAAGTTTGCGCTCCGCTGAGATGGCTGCTCAAGAAGCGGCATTCACGACGCGTTCATTACAGCAACGGATTGCCGATTTGCAGCGCGATCAAAGTACTGCGCGCGCTCAGATCATGGAGATTCAAGATAAGTATGCCGCTAGTGAGCAGGAGCTTGAAGGACTAAGCGATGAAATCGCGCAAGAAAAGCTTCAGGGTTTATTAGTAACACGCAGTGAACGCGAAGCTACCCTTGCTAATGCGCGTACTGAGCAAGACGCTTTATTGCATCAACTGCGCGAGGCGGATGAAGCGCGCTTGCTAATCGAGCGTAGCTTGCAGCCGATGCGCGATAAGGTGATGGACTTGCAATTACGCGAGCAAGCCGCTCGCCTCAACTTTGAGCAGTTTGCTACTTTGCTTGCCGATGCCGAGGCCGACTTAACTAGCCTGGAAACGCGCTTTAGCTCTGATCTGAAGGTGGGTCATTTGCAAAGCGAAGTTAATCGCCTCAATACAGAAATCCAATCTCTGGGTCCTGTCAATATGGCGGCGCTCGATGAGTTAGCGAGTTCGCGTGAGCGTAAATCATTCTTAGATGCCCAGTCTGCCGATCTGAATGAGGCCATGCAAACCCTAACGGACGCGATTGCCAAGATCGATGCGGAAACCCGCGAGTTATTGCAAGGCACATTCGATCAGGTTAACGGACACTTTGGTCGTTTATTCCCAGAGCTCTTTGGCGGCGGTCATGCCGAGCTCGTGATGACGGGCGAGGAGATTTTAGACTCTGGCGTGCAGGTGATGGCGCAGCCACCCGGCAAAAAGAACAGCACCATCTATTTGCTTTCGGGCGGCGAAAAAGCCCTCACTGCGATTGCCTTGGTATTCTCACTATTCCTCTTGAACCCAGCCCCATTCTGTTTGCTTGATGAGGTTGATGCGCCACTGGATGATGCCAATACATTGCGCTACGCTGAGATGGTTGCAAGGATGTCCGAGAAGACCCAGTTCGTGTTTATTTCACACAACAAGATCACGATGGAAATCGCCCACCAGTTAATTGGCGTCACCATGCAAGAGCAGGGTGTGTCACGTATTGTGGCTGTGGATATTTCATCCGCGGTATCGATGGTAGAGGCCGCCTAAATGGCGATAGAGCAAATCGCAGCGAGATTTGGTTTATCGGAATTGCAGTTTGCCTTGGGCGTTATCGGCATCTTAATTTTAATTTTGGTCGCGTTAATTAATTTGCGTAGTGCGCGCAGCAAGCGGCAAGCTCGATTGCATGTGGAGCCTGTGATGGGCAACGACGCCTCGCATGCTGGCGAACTCGAACGGCTTGAGCCCGTGTTCTCACCCGAAACCAGCGCGCTCGATGCAACACAAAAGCGTTTTGCAATTGATCCGCGCATTGATTGCGTGATTACATTGCGTTTTGAGGCGCCCATCAAAGGCAGCGAAATTCTCGCTGAGCTTTCGGATTGGCCGCGATTTAGTGCGGACTGGATTTGCGATGGATTACGCGCTGATGGGGCGCAAGATCAATGGGGGTCCTTAGACGCTGATGTGCAATACGCAGGTCTGCAATTGGCGATGCAACTAGCTAGTCGACGCGGCCCCGTTGGCGTGCTCGAACTTTCTGATTTTTGTTCCCGTAGTCAAGCGTTGGCAGATGTATTGGGAGCGCAAATTGATATGCCTAGTGTGAGTGCGATGCTCGAGAGCGCTAAGGAGCTGGACGCGATTGCGGCAGAAAGTGATATTCAGCTCAGTATCAATATTGCATTTGATGGCAAGCCAAAAACGCGCGCTGAACTGGATGCAATGCTCCGCGATCGTCATTTCTCGCTGTCCAGCAATAGCCGTTTCTATGAATTTTTTAGCAATGACCAACTTTTATTCAACACCGGATTTTTAGATTCCGATCGTCCTATTACCGGAATTTCGTTGTTGCTAGAAGTGCCTCTAATTGCCCAAGAGCAAATGGGTTTTGAGCGCATGCTTGCGGAGGGCGTTGCTTTAGCAGAGTCTGCTCATGGTCGTTTGGTGGATGACAATGGCGTGAATCTCACCGAAAATGCCGTAATCGCAATTCGCCAGCATTTGGATGGACTCTATGTGCGTTTAGAGCAAAGCGGTATCCCGGCTGGATCATCTACCGCCACCCGATTATTTAGCTAAGGACAAGACGTGTCGCAGAAGGACTCAGCATCCCTTGCGGAGCGTTACGCATCCCTTCAGGCCGAACTTGCTCGACTCGAGCATGCCTACTATGTTTTAGATGCACCTTTATTGCCTGATATCGAGTATGACCGCCTCTATCGCGAGTTACTCGATATTGAAGCTGCCCATCCCGATTGGATTACGCCTGACTCTTTATCGCAACGGGTTGGCGGCGCCGCTTTAAGTGAGTTCGTGAGCGTGAAGCATGCGGTACCGATGCTTTCCCTGAACAACGCCTTCGATGACGCGGAAGTGATTCATTTTGATCGGCGCTGCCGTGAAGGCCTGCAAGCCAGTCAAGTGGAATATGCCGGGGAACTGAAATTCGATGGTTTGGCCATTTCTTTGCGTTATGAGAATGGGGTTTTGGTGCAAGCCGCCACTCGGGGTGATGGCGCCAGCGGCGAGGATGTGACCGCTAACATTAAAACTATTCGAGCAATACCTCTTCGTCTTCAAGGCAATGCTATTCCAGTAGTACTCGAGGTTCGTGGTGAGGTCTTTATGTACCTTGCTGATTTTGCCAAGATGAATCAGCAAGCGGTTAAGCAGGGCGAAAAAGAATTCGCCAATCCACGCAATGCGGCAGCGGGTAGTTTGCGGCAACTGGATTCAAAGGTAACAGCAAAGCGCCCCTTATCCTTTTTTGCCTATGGCGTTGGCGCTTGCGAGCCCCGAGAGTGGTTACCAAAGACGCACAGTCAGCTCTTAGATCAATACATGGATCTAGGCTTACCTGTGTGTTCTGAGCGCAAGGTATTGCACTCGGTTGAGGATATGTTGCAGTTCTATCGCGACATTGGTGCTAAGCGGGAAGGTTTGCCATACGACATTGATGGGATTGTGTATAAAGTCAATTCTTTTGAAGATCAGGCTAAGCTTGGCTTTGTCTCGCGCGCTCCGCGATTTGCTTTGGCCCATAAATACCCCGCACAAGAGGCGCTCACCACCGTTCTCGGAATCGATGTACAGGTAGGGCGCACCGGCGCAATTACCCCGGTAGCCCGCCTTGCTCCGGTTGAGGTGGGTGGTGTTACGGTAACTAATGCCACTTTGCACAATGAAGATGAGGTGCGCCGCAAAGATGTGCGTATTGGCGATACCGTGGTGGTTCGGCGCGCTGGTGATGTGATACCCGAAGTGGTTTCGGTTGTGCTGGATCGTCGCCCCAGTAGCACGGCGGCCTTTCAGATGCCAACGCGGTGCCCAGTTTGCGATTCCCATATAGAGCGCTTAGCAGATGAAGCGATTGCCCGTTGTAGTGGCGGCTTATTTTGCGGCGCGCAGCGTAAGCAAGCTTTAATTCATTTTGCGCATCGCCGCGCCATGGATATTGAGGGTCTTGGAGAAAAGATTGTCGATCAACTCGTAGACAATAATCTGGTGCGCACCCCAGCCGACTTGTATCGATTGGGCTTTACAGCCATCGCAAACTTAGAGCGAATGGGTGAGAAGTCGGCTGATAATTTAATCCAGGCGATCAATCAATCGCGCAATACTACCTTGGCGCGCTTTATTTTTGCCTTGGGGATTCGCCATGTTGGTGAGACTACCGCGAAAGATCTCGCAAATCATTTCCGTGATATTCATGCTCTGATGGATGCCAGCACGGAAATGCTGTTGACCGTACATGATGTGGGCCCAGTAGTGGCCGATTCGATTACCAGTTTTATGCAAGAGCCGCATAACCGTGAAGTGATCGAACAATTAGTCGCATCGGGTATGCAACTGGCCGTGGAGGAAAAAAAGGTGAGCGCAGCGGTGGCTGGAAAAACCTTTGTTCTGACTGGTACCTTACCAACGTTATCGCGCGATGAGGCAAAAGAGCGGCTTGAGCGCGCTGGCGCCAAAGTAGCGGGGTCCGTTTCTAAAAAGACCGATTACGTTGTGGCTGGCGATGACGCAGGTAGCAAACTCACCAAAGCAGCAGAGCTTGGCGTTCAGGTGATTGATGAGGCGGCGTTGTTGGACTTATTGGCGCAAGAGTAACTCTAACGCAATACGCTTTCATTGCTTAGCTCGCCAACACATCCAAGATCTCCGTTTCAATCTGAATTTGCAGTTTCGGATTCTTGCTGAGTTCTTCAGCGTTCAGAAGTAAGACATCTTCTACGCGTTCGCCCAAAGTATTAATTCGGGCGGTATGCAGTGATACGCGGTGTTTTGCCAGCACTCGCGATACGGCATACAGTAAACCAGTGCGATCACTGGCCGACAACGAGAGGGCAAAGTATTGACCGCGCTCATCGGGTTGCATGTGGACCCGCGCCTGAATTGGAAAGCTACGGGATTGCCTGGATAGACGCCCCATGCTGGGCTCGGGCAGTGGATCTTTCTTCTCTAATGCAGTTTTCAGTTCGTATTCCACGAGCTGGATTAGATCGCGGTAGCTTCCGGTTTCCGTTAGTCGGTTGGTGCCAGCGACCTGAAAGGTATCTAGCGCATAACCATGGCGCGTCGTATGAATGCGCGCATCCCAGATGGAGAATCCATGCCGCTCAAAGTAAGCGCAGATGCGCGCAAAAAGGTCTTCTTGATCCGGCATATATACCGCCACTTGAAGCCCTTCACCGACGGTTGATAGCCTGGCGCGCACAATCGGTTCGGCGCTGTTGACTTTATTGAACAAGTGCCGAGTGAGCCAAGCAATATCGCCCGCGTCTTGCCTCAAGAAAAACGCCACATCCAATTTTTGCCAGAGATCTTCGTAGGCATCATCTTCGATACCATTTAGACGTAAATTGCTACGAGACTCTTCTTGATGCTGCGCAAGCTCGGAAGAGGCGTCGGTTTTGGCGCCACCCAGTACCCGCAATGTAGCTCGGTATAAGTCTTCAAGCAGTTTGCCTTTCCAGGCGTTCCAGACCTTCGGGCTAGTGCCCCTCACATCCGCCACGGTAAGTAAGTAGAGGGCGGTGAGGTGGCGCTCGTTCCCCATTTTTTTAGCAAAGTCGGCAACCACATCGGGGTCGCTAATGTCTTGTTTTTGGGCAACCTGGCTCATCTTGAGGTGCTCCGCCACTAACCAGACGAGTAGTTCGGTATCTTCCTTATTTAAGTCATGGTCTTTAGCGAACTGCCGCATATCTCGCCTGCCCAGCTCAGAATGATCGCCGCCTCGACCTTTGGCAATGTCATGAAAGAGTGCTGCTAAAACAATCAGCCATGGCTTATCAAAGTTTGCGATTAAGCGACTGCAATAGGGAAACTCATGGGTGTGCTCCACCACCATAAAGCGCCGCACATTACGTAGCACCATCAATATGTGTTGATCGACTGTATAGACATGAAACAAATCGTGCTGCATTTGCCCCACAATCTTGCGAAAGGCGGGCAAGTAGCGACCTAAGACACTGGTGCGGTTCATTAGCTGAAATGCTCTTGTAACGCCATCGGGCTGCTTGAGGATTGCCATGAAGAGCGCGCGGTTCGCAGGATCCTTGCGCCACTGGCTGTCCATGCGTTTGCGCACGTTATACAGCGCTCTAAAAATAGTTGCAGAGAGGCCCGTTAAGCTTGGTGATTGGGTAAAGACTAAAAACGTTCTGAGAATCTGCTCAGGGTGTTTCTCGTAGAGCATGGGATCAGTAATATCGAGCAAGCCTTGACGCTCAATGAAGTAGTGATTTTCTTCGCCGGGAATACTGTGGGTTGTCTTGGACTCTTGAGGGAAGAGTAGGGCCTCGATGTTTTGCAGCAGTACATCATTCAATTGCGTTACTGCTTTCGCGGCCCAGTAGTAGCGGCGCATGATGGCTTCGCTCGCTATGCGATTAGACTCAAACTCAATGCCCATGGCATGAGCTAGTGGCGCCTGTAAATCAAATGCCAATACATCTTGGCGCCGTTTGGCAAGTATATGCAAATGCGCCCGAATCGTTTCAAGGAGGCGTTTATTGCGCTTAAGCTCAGTGAGTTCGCGGCGGGTAATTACTCCCTTTTTAAATAGATCTTGAAAGCTGTTACCAAAGGCTGCGGCTTTGCTGACCCAGGTAATAATCTGTAAGTCGCGCAAGCCGCCAGGACTCTCTTTGCAGTTGGGCTCTAAAGAGTATGGGGTATCTTGGTATTTTTGATGGCGCTGTTTGAGTTCCAGCAACTTCGCCCGAAAGAATGCCTTTGGGTCCATCGCAGTCCAATAGGCTTTTGAAAAACGCGCAAAGAGTGCTCGGTTGCCACCCAAAAAGCGCGCCTCCAGTAAAGAAGTGCGGACGGTAATGTCCTGCTCCGCTTCGGATAGGCACTCAGCGCAGTTACGCACGGAAGAGCCAATTTCTACACCCGAATCCCAGCACTGCGCAATGAATTGCTCGACGCGCGCGGAGAGTGCGCTGGATTCTGAATCTGGTAACAAAATCAAAATATCCACATCCGAGTGGGGAAAGAGCTCGCTACGGCCATAGCCGCCGACGGCAAGTAATGCGGCATCCTGATTTAAATTGCACTCCGCCCATAAGCGCATCAAGAGCGTATCGCTCATTTTGCTCAGGCGTTTCGTGAGCGCATCAATACCTTGATTGGAAGTGAATTCAGCGTACGCGAGTTCGCGGGCAACGCGCAATTCGCTGGCATTACTCACTGCGATTGCTGCTGAATTGGCCGTACTCATGGAGGTGGGTATGCCGGATGCCGCGTGTTTATGCGATTGCGCTTGGGCGGAACGCTAGTCCCGCTACGCACTCGGGCGGCGGGTTACTGCCTTCCGACCAGGTCAGCACCTCAACACCGCTGTGCGTAACCAGTAATGTGTGTTCCCACTGCGCCGATAAACTGCGATCCTTGGTTTTTACAGTCCATTGATCGGGCATGGTACGAATATCGCGTCGGCCCGCATTAATCATGGGCTCAATCGTGAAAGTCATACCTGCTTCAAGCAGTTCGCCGGTGCCCGGCCTGCCGTAATGCAAAATTTGGGGGTCTTGATGAAAAACCTTGCCGATTCCGTGACCGCAGTATTCCCGCACAATTGAGTAACCTGCTTTTTCTGCATGCGTTTGAATCACGTGACCAATATCGCCGAGGCGCGCGCCCGGTTTAACTTGCGCAATGCCAAGCCACATGCATTCAAAGGTAATTTGCGTTAGCCGTTTTGCCAATACGGAAGGTTCCCCCACCATAAACATGCGGCTCGTGTCACCAAAGTAGCCATCGGGCGTAATCACGGTAATGTCGAGATTGACGACATCTCCAGATTTGAGAACCTTGTCCCCCGGTATGCCATGGCAAATCACATCATTGACGGAGGTGCAAATCGAAGCCGGAAAGGGTGGGTAGCCCGGAGGTTGGTAATTGAGGGGTGCAGGAATGGTGTTTTGCACGTCCCGCATATAGGTATGGCAAATGCGATCGAGTTCGCCCGTCGTTACGCCAGCCTGCACAAAAGGGGCAACATGATCCAGGACTTCACTGGCAAGGCGGCCCGCCTCGCGCATCCCTAGGATGTCTTTTTCGTCGGTAAATACACTATTCATGCTTTTATTATCAACGACTTGGCAATCTTGAGTAACCTTACGGATTAGGATTCGTTGACTCCGAGCTGGCATGGATGGCTTCCAAAGTGCGCTAGTTAATTGATATTTAAGCTATAATTTACAAATCGGCTTGAATGTTGCTGCAGTTGTAGCGGCGCCAAGTGAGTCGAAATTGCGGGTTGAGCCTTCCAGGGTGGCATTTTTTAGTGCAGCTAGGACTCAACCTTAGATCAAACCCTTAGGAGAATGTAATGTCAGTGACTATGCGTCAGATGCTGGAAGCCGGTTGCCATTTTGGCCACCAAACACGTTTCTGGTCCCCCAAGATGGCCCCCTATATTTTTGGCCATCGCAATAAAATCCACATCATCAATTTGGAAAAAACATTGCCGATGTTTCAGGACGCCCTGAAAGTGGCAAAACAAATTGCAGCGAACCGTGGCACCATTTTGTTTGTTGGTACGAAGCGCCAATCTCGCGAGATCATCGCTGAAGAAGCAGCTCGTGCTGGTATGCCTTACATCGATAGCCGCTGGCTCGGTGGCACGCTCACCAACTTCAAGACCGTTAAAGGCTCCCTAAAGCGCCTGAAAGACATGGCTGCCGCTAAGGAAGCAGGCGATTGGGAGAAGCTGTCCAAAAAAGAAGCGCTCACCAATGATCGTGACCTCGATAAATTACAAAAAGCCTTGGGCGGTATTCAAGACCTCAATGGTGTGCCAGATGCTATTTTTGTAGTGGACGTGGGCTATCACAAGATTGCCATTACGGAAGCCAAAAAATTAGGCATTCCCGTGATCGCTGTAGTGGACACCAACCACTCACCTGAAGGCGTGGATTACATCATCCCAGGTAACGACGACTCCAGTAAGGCTGTGACCTTGTATGCGCGCGGCATGGCCGATGCCATCCTTGAAGGTAAGGCGAACTCTGTTCAAGAAATCTTAACTGCGGTTAAGGAAGGCGAAGAAGAGTTTGTAGAAGAAGGGAAGGCTGAGTAATGGCTGCAATTACCGCTGCAATGGTTGGCGAACTCCGCGCCAAAACCGATGCTCCGATGATGGAGTGCAAAAAGGCTTTAACTGAGGCTGACGGCGATATGGCAAAAGCAGAAGAGATTCTGCGCGTAAAGCTGGGTAGTAAAGCGAGCAAAGCCGCTTCGCGTGTTACGGCTGAGGGCGTTGTGGCAGCCTTTATCAATGGCGGCACTGGCGCCCTGATTGAAGTGAACTGCGAAACCGATTTCGTTTCAAAGAACGACGACTTTTTGGCATTCAGTAATCACTGCGCGCAGTTGGTTGCTGAAAAGAACCCGGCTGATGTGGCTGCCTTGGTGGCATTGCCATTAAATGGTTCTACGGTTGAGGCAGTCCGTACCGAGCTAATTGGTCGTATTGGTGAAAACATCACGCCACGTCGCTTTAAGCGTTTTTCAGGCGATACCAAATTGGTTTCCTATTTACACGGCACTCGCATTGGCGTCATGGTGGAGTTCACGGGTGATGAGGTTGCTGCCAAAGACGTGGCTATGCATATTGCCGCGATGAAGCCAGTTGCTTTATCTACTGCCGATGTGCCTGCGGAAAATATTGCCACCGAGCGCAATATTGCCGAGCAAAAGGCGGCCGAGTCTGGCAAGCCAGCAGACATCGTTGCGAAGATGGTTGAGGGTTCTGTGCAAAAGTATCTGAAAGAAGTGTCCTTACTCAATCAGCCTTTTGTTAAGAACGACAAGCAAACTGTTGAGCAAATGCTCAAGGCCGCTAATACCACCATCAAATCGTTCACGATGTTGATTGTGGGCGAAGGCATTGAAAAGCGTCAAGATGACTTTGCAGCCGAAGTAGCGGCGCAAGTGGCTGCCGCGAAGGCGGGAGCTTAAATAGTCAAGAATCCGGGTTTTGTTTAATTAACCCTGATTTTTAATGCGCTTTAGAGTTGTATTGGGGTGTAGAGACGAAAGTTTCTACACCCTTTTCTTTGCCCTTTATAATCTGCGGTACAGATTAAAAAATACATACAAATCAATAACCTAAGCAGATCAAAAGACCATGCCAGCATATAAACGCGTCCTCCTTAAACTTTCCGGTGAAGCGTTAATGGGTGACGATGCATTTGGCATCAATCCCGTCACCATTGATTCGATGGTGGCCGAGATTACAGAAGTGGTGAGCCTAGGCGTGCAATTGGCGATTGTGATTGGCGGCGGTAATATCTTCCGCGGCGTTGCTGGCGGCGCGGCAGGGATGGATCGTGCTACGGCTGACTACATGGGTATGCTGGCCACCATGATGAACTCCCTTGCCTTGCAAGATGCTTTGCGGCAAAAAGGGGTTGAGGCGCGCGTGCAATCGGCTTTGCGCATGGATCAAGTGGTTGAGCCCTATATTCGTCCAAGAGCGATTCGTGCCATGAGCGAGGGAAAGGTTGTGATTTTTGCCGCTGGCACAGGTAATCCCTTCTTTACCACCGATACGGCCGCTGCTTTGCGCGGCGCGGAAATGGGTGTCGACATTATGCTTAAGGCAACCAAGGTAGACGGCATTTACAGCAGCGATCCCAAGAAAGACGCTGGCGCAACGCGTTATGAATCAATCACATTCGATGAAGCCATTATCCAGAATTTACAGGTGATGGATGCGACCGCGTTTGCTTTATGCCGTGATCGCAAATTACCCATCAAGGTGTTTTCTATTTTGAAGCCCGGCGCATTGCTGCGTGTAGTGCAGGGCGAGCCAGAAGGCACCTTGGTACACGTTTAATAGGAGGACATGATGTCTGCAGCAGAAATTAAAAATAATACCGATCAAAAGATGCAAAAATCGCTTGAGTCGCTGAAGGCGAGCTTGGCAAAAATTCGTTCTGGCCGCGCAAACCCGGGAATCTTGGAGCATATTCAGGTGGATTATTACGGTAATCCAACCCCCTTGAGTCAGGTTGCCAACCTCGGCTTGGCAGATGCGCGCACCATCAATGTGCAGCCATTTGAAAAAACCATGGTGGCGGTGATTGAAAAGGCGATTCGAGATTCTGATCTGGGTTTGAATCCCGCCTCGCAAGGCACTGTGA
>JAUYRJ010000081.1 GCA_030696845.1 Polynucleobacter sp. | reverse complement strand
CGATGATCGCGGCATTATCTGGCCAATGTCGATGGCGCCATTTGAGGTGGTCATTTGCCCGGTGGGCTACGATAAGTCGGAGTCTGTGAAGGCAGAGGCTGACGCCTTACATGATGCGCTGGTGCTCGCGGGTATCGATGTAGTTCTCGATAACCGCGGTGAGCGTCCCGGCGCGATGTTTGCCGATTGGGAATTAATTGGCGTGCCCTACCGTGTGGTGATTGGCGAGCGTGGACTCAAAGACGGTCAGGTGGAGTTTCAGGGTCGTACCGAAACGGCGGCGCAGAACATTCCGCTGGCCAGCATCAAAGACCATGTATTGGCTACGGTTACGGCGGCGAAGAAGCGGGTTGCTTAAACAGATCCACTAAAAGGGTGGATAGCAGTGTGAGGTAGTTTTGATTCAAGGGGGGCTTATTTTTTAAATAAGCCACCGAGCCCCTTGGCTGCGCCGCGCGCTGCCATCGAGCCCATCATGCGCGCCATCTTGCCGCCTTTAAATTGCTTCATCATGGTTTGCATTTGATCAAACTGCGCCAGCATGCGGTTGACTTCCTGCACTTGCACTCCGGCACCCGCCGCAATGCGGCGCTTGCGACTGGCTTTGAGTAACTCGGGTTTGATGCGCTCTTGCGGGGTCATGCTGTCGATGATGCCGCGCATGCGTTTAATTTGCAGATCCGCCTGACTCATGTTCACCTTGCCGGCGTTTTGCGTCATGTGGCTCGGTAATTTATCGAGCATATTGGCCATGCCGCCCATTTGCTGCATTTGCGCGATTTGATCGCGAAAGTCGCTTAAATCAAAACCGCCTTTTTGCATCTTGACGGCCAGCTTCTCGGCTTTGGCAACATCGATGTTTTGCTGAGCTTGTTCAACCAGGGCCAGAATATCGCCCATACCCAAAATGCGGTTGGCCATGCGCTCGGCATCAAAGGGTTCCAGGCCATCCATTTTTTCGGCTACGCCGATGAACTTCAGCGGTACGCCCGTGACGTGGCGCACGGATAGTGCCGCACCCCCGCGCGAGTCTCCATCGAGTTTGGTCAGGACTACACCACTTAAAGGAAGAGCGTCATGGAAGGCTTTAGCCGTATTGACGGCGTCTTGACCTAGCATCGCGTCGACAACGAAAAGGGTTTCGATGGGCTTGACCGCACTGTGCAGTTGCGCGATTTCGTGCATGAGCGCTTCATCGATACCTAAGCGACCTGCTGTATCGACAATGAGTACATCAAAATAGTGGCGGCGCGCCCAATCTAATGCGCTGGTGGCGATATCCACTGGCTTTTGGGTGGTATTGCTGGGAAAGCATTCGACGCCAACCAATTGACTGACGGTTTCTAATTGCTCGATCGCGGCAGGGCGATATACGTCGCAGGAGACAGTTAATACCTTTTTCTTTTTGGTTTCCCGCAACCATTTGGCGAGCTTACCAACCGTGGTGGTTTTACCTGCCCCTTGAAGACCGGCCATCAAAATCACGGCAGGGGGCTGGGTGGCGAGATTGAGTTCGCTGCTTTGTCCGCCATCGCCCGCCATGACGCTGGTTAGTTCGCGCTGCACTACCCCTACTAAGGCTTGCCCAGGGCTGAGACTGCCAACCACCTCTTCACCAAGGGCTTTAAATTTAATCTGCTCTAAAAGGGACTTAACGACGGGCAGGGCAACGTCAGCCTCCAATAAGGCCAAACGAATCTCCCGCAACATATCGGCTGTGTTGCGTTCGGTGAGGCGAGCCTCACCCCGCATTGTTTTAACAACACGAGAAAGGCGGTCTGTGAGATTCTCTAGCATTTATCGATTAGACTTTCCAGATGACTATTTTAGGTTACTCGAGTTACGGCTGGCTTCCTTCAGCACTTTATCTGCTTTTACTGCTGACATTAAGCCTTCGGCCGCGCAATCGGCCGGAGACAAAACCCTTTATTTTTCTAGTGCAGGCCTTGATCTTGTTGATCTTGCTGGTGCATGGCGCCGTACTGCATGACTCCATCTTCACACCAGAAGGCTTTGTCTTTGGGTTTGCCCAAGACCTTTCCTTGATTGCATGGGTGGGTCTGGCCTTCTATTGGTTCCAGAGTTGGCTTTTGCCGATTTCCAGTATGCGCCTGATGGCTTTGGCCTTGGCGATGGTGTGCGCCATTTTGCCGGATATTTTTCCAGGCACTTTGCTGTCGGCCAGAACGGTATCCGATGCATGGTTTAAGGGGCACTTTATTGTCGCGACAAGCGCGGTGGGCCTATTGAGTTTAGCGGTGATGCATGCGATTTTGATGAGCATTCAAGATCGGGCACTGCGTCGCCAATTTACGTATGCGCCGGAAAGCCGTATTGGTCATTGGTTGGAGGCCCTGCCGCCCCTCATGGCAATGGAAAGCTTATTGTTTAACTTTATATACGTGGGCTTTGCGCTGCTGAGCATGACGGTATTTTCCGGGCTCTTTTTCTCCCAAGCGCTGTTTGGTCGGCCGCTGGTATTTGATCATAAGACCATCTTCGCGCTGATCTCGTGGTTCTTGTTTGCGGGTCTGATCGTCGCGCGCTGGCGGGTTGGTTTGCGAGGCTTGGTCGCCGTGCGCTGGGTGTTGGGCGCTTATGTGGCGCTGATATTGGCTTACGTGGGCAGTCGCTTCGTGCTTGAAGTTATTTTGCAGCGAGCCTGATTTTGCTGAAATGGGTGCTCTTGCTAGGTGGTCTTGCAGCCATCTACTTTTGGATTAAAAGTAAGCACCGCGTAGCTTCGCCCGATCAATCCACTGCTGCGCCCCCTGCGGCAGTCCCCGCTAAACCCGAAGTCATACTGCCTTGCGGCTTTTGCGGAGTGCATCTGCCACAATCGGAAGGCCTGATGCAAGAAGAGCGCTTTTATTGTTCGGCTGCCCACCGGGATCAGCTGGATTCTCGGGGTTGGATTGGTTCCGCGCTTTGGCGACCCTCGCCCAATTGCGATGCGCGCTCTGGCGGTTTGGGGGTGGATTTAGTGGTGATTCATCACATCAGCTTGCCACCAGGGGAATTTAAAACCCGAAATAGCACTCAATACATCATCGATTTTTTCCAAAACCGACTTGACCCTGATGCGCATCCGTATTTTGCGGAAATCGCCGATCACCGCGTCTCGAGTCATTTTTTGATTGCAAGGCAGGGCTATTTAGTTCAGTTTGTGTCGACAGTGGATCGCGCTTGGCATGCGGGGGCATCGCAATTTGAAGGGCGCGAGCGCTGCAATGATTTTTCGATTGGCATTGAATTGGAGGGTGATGGCGATACGCCGTTTGAGGAGGCGCAGTACCAAACCCTCCAAAACCTGATCCTGCAGTTGCAAAGCCAAAACCCCGATTTGCGCTTTGCGGGTCATAGCGATATTGCCCCCAACCGAAAAACCGATCCCGGCATGCATTTTGATTGGGCGCGGTTTCAAAAAGACAACGCCTTACCCTTGGAAAAACTCCCCTTCGGACTGTCGTCCCGTTAGTAAATTGAGCGATATTTTAATGAATGTAAGTACTTGCTTACATTGTCTGGCAGAGCCCCCGAAGGGGCTCTTTTTTTGCACCAAATCTGATCCTAAAAACTCCCTGCAAATAGGGGCAAATCCTTAGTAAATTTTGTAATAAAAAGCTTACCAAGTCGGCAATATTTCCCTATACTTAGTGCCGAGGAACAGAAAAAACACTAGATGTAGTGTATTTTTGTCAAAAACAAACAATGTAAAACAATGTTAAATCATTGTTTTCAAAAGACATTCTATCTACGTACCTTATTAAAAAAGCAGGAGCTCTATGACATACACCAATCAAGCAACAGCGGATTCCCAATCTGGACTCCAAGCCGGCGCCAACCCTGCCGGCAACATGACCCAAAACCCCTCCGCTGGGTTTGTTGCGGGTGGTGTCGGCGGCACACAAGCAACCCAATTATCGGACTACAAAATCATCAGACGTAACGGCTCAGTTGTCGCATTTGAGCCATCCAAAATTGCCATTGCGGTGACAAAAGCCTTCTTGGCTGTGAATGGTGGTCAAGGTGCGGCCTCGGCACGCGTACGTGAACAAGTGGAGCAATTAACCCATGCGGTAGTGCGCGCACTGTTGCGCAGCCGTCCAAATGGCGGCACTTTTCACATTGAGGATATTCAGGATCAGGTTGAGTTAGCGCTGATGCGCAGTGGTGAGCACAACGTCGCTCGCGCTTATGTCTTGTATCGCGAAAAGCGCAATCAAGAGCGTGCCAGCCAGCAAACCGCAGCCCAAGAGGTGCAAACAGCCAATCAGGCCACGGAACCCGGCATGATGGTGACCGACAATGGCGTGAGCAAGCCCTTGGATATGGTCGCTTTGCGTACGATCATTCAGGCGGCTTGCGAAGGCCTGGGCAATGCGATTGATGCCACGCCCATCATCACCGAAACGATCAAGAATCTGTATGACGGCGTACCCATGGCGCAAGTCTATGACTCCGCCATCTTGGCTTCGCGTACTCTGATTGAAAAAGATCCAGCGTATAGCCAAGTCACGGCGCGCATTCTGATGCACGTGATTCGCAAAGAAATTCTAGGTCGCGAAGTATTGCAGGGCGATATGCAGGCCGAATATGGCACCTACTTTGCGAAATACATCAACGAAGGCATTGGGGCAGAGCTCTTGGATCCCCGCATGCGCGAATACGACTTAGCGCGCTTAGCAGGGGCACTGAAGGCCGATCGTGATCTGCAATTCAATTATTTGGGTTTGCAAACCTTGTATGACCGTTACTTCTTGCACATCGAAGATCGCCGTATTGAAATGCCGCAGGCCTTTTTTATGCGGGTGGCGATGGGCTTGGCTTTGAATGAATTGGACCGCGAGGCCCGTGCAATCGAGTTTTATGAAGTGCTTTCCACGTTTGACTTTATGTCGAGCACGCCAACCCTCTTTAATTCGGCAACGACCCGTCCACAGCTTTCTAGCTGCTACTTGACTACGGTTGAAGATGATCTCGACGGGATTTACGAGGCCTTGAAGGAAAATGCGCTGCTATCCAAGTTTGCAGGCGGTCTTGGCAATGACTGGACCAATGTTCGCGCGCTCGGAAGCCATATCAAGGGTACGAATGGCAAGTCGCAGGGTGTAGTGCCATTCTTGAAGGTGGTAAACGATACCGCGGTGGCGGTAAACCAAGGTGGTAAACGCAAAGGCGCTGTATGCGCTTATTTGGAAACATGGCACCTGGATATCGAAGAGTTCCTGGAATTGCGTAAAAATACCGGCGATGACCGTCGCCGTACGCACGACATGAATACGTCCAACTGGATTCCAGACCTCTTTATGAAGCGCGTAATGGAAAATGGCAATTGGACCCTGTTCTCGCCCTCCAACACCCCTGATTTGCACGATAAATTTGGTAAAGCGTTTGAAGAGGCTTATGTTGCTTACGAAAAGCAAGCTGAAAGTGGCGCTTTAAAGCCATCCCGCACCATTCCAGCATTGCAGTTGTGGCGCAAGATGCTCGGTATGCTCTTTGAAACTGGCCACCCTTGGATCACATTTAAGGACCCATGCAATATTCGTAGCCCACAGCAACACATTGGCGTAGTCCACTCATCCAACCTCTGTACCGAGATTACCCTCAATACCAACGAGGATGAGATCGCGGTCTGTAATTTGGGCTCGGTGAACCTCACCGCCCATATGACAACCGATGCTTCAGGTCGCTTGGTGCTGGATCACGAGAAGCTCCAAAAGACCATTCGCACCGCGATGCGCATGCTCGATAACGTGATTGACATTAATTACTATGCGGTAGCTAAGGCTCGGAACTCGAACCTCAAGCACCGCCCAGTAGGCCTTGGCATTATGGGTTTCCAGGACTGCTTGCACATGCAACGCATTCCGTACGCCAGTGATGAGGCGGTAAAGTTCGCCGATGCGTCGATGGAGGCGGTGTGCTACTACGCATACCAAGCATCCAGCGCGCTTGCGGAAGAGCGCGGCACCTATAGTACCTACAAAGGATCGCTGTGGGATCGCGGCATTCTTCCACAAGACTCCGTTCGCTTGCTTGCAGAAGAGCGTGGCGGTTATTTGGAAGTGGATATGTCTTCCACCCTCGATTGGAATAGCCTGCGTGCGCGCATTAAGCAGTTCGGGATGCGCAATTCCAACTGCGTGGCCATCGCACCAACCGCGACGATTTCCAATATTATTGGTGTGTCGGCGTGCATTGAGCCTACTTTCCAGAACCTCTTCGTGAAATCCAATTTATCGGGCGAGTTCACCGTGGTGAATGAATACCTAGTACGCGATCTCAAAGACCGTGGCCTATGGGACGAAGTGATGATTGCCGATTTGAAGTACTTTGACGGCACTTTGTCGAAAATTGATCGTGTACCGCAAGATTTACGTGATTTGTACGCGACCGCCTTCGAAGTGGAGCCAAGCTGGTTAGTCGAAGCAGCGTCGCGTCGTCAAAAGTGGATCGATCAAGCGCAGTCCTTGAATATTTACATGGCGGGCGCTTCGGGCAAGAAACTCGATGACACCTACAAGTTGGCATGGTTGCGTGGCTTAAAAACTACGTACTATTTGCGCACCATGGCGGCAACCCATGTTGAGAAATCCACAGTAGCCAGTGGTCAGCTCAACTCGGTTTCCAGTGGCGGCGGTGTGAATGGTACGGATGCGGCGGCAGCGGCGGCAGCAGATGGCCCGGTTTGCACGATGCGCCCTGGCGATGCGGGATTTGAAGAATGCGAAGCGTGCCAGTAAGCCATGGGTTTACTGGTAATGAACAAACAGAATTAAGGAGATTGGTATGTTGAATTGGGAAGAAGAAGTAGCGCCAGCGCTGGCCAAAGTGGGTTTAGCGCCTCAGCCAGCCGTGCAGCCACAGCAACGACCACAGCCGGATCAGGTCGCGATTGCGCCGCAGGCAGTAGCGCCAGTAGCAAGCGCTGCTGCGGAGGGTAACGCCGAGGCGCGCCGCGTGAATGTGGCCGACAAGCGTGTGATTAATGGCACGACCGACGTAAATCAATTGGTGCCATTTAAGTACAAATGGGCATGGGAAAAGTATTTGGCAGGCTGCGCAAATCACTGGATGCCACAAGAAATCAATATGAACCGCGATATCGCGCTCTGGAAGGATCCGAATGGTCTGACCGACGACGAGCGCCGCATCATTATGCGCAATTTAGGTTTCTTCACGACCGCCGATTCCTTGGCGGCAAATAATATCGTGCTTGGTACCTATCGCCAGATTACCGCCCCAGAGTGCCGCCAGTACTTGCTGCGCCAGGCGTTTGAAGAGGCGATTCATACGCACGCCTACCAGTACATCGTCGAATCTTTGGGTCTGGATCAAAGCGAAATCTTCAACGCGTACCACGAAGTCAAGTCGATTCGCGACAAGGATGAGTTCTTGATTCCGTTCATCGATGTACTTACCGATCCCAACTTTAAGACGGGCACATTAGAAAACGACCAAAAATTATTGCGTTCCCTGATTGTTTTTGCCTGCGTGATGGAAGGTTTGTTCTTTTATGTTGGTTTTACGCAAATCCTTGCAATGGGTCGCCAAAACAAAATGACGGGTGCTGCCGAGCAGTATCAATACATCCTGCGTGACGAGTCGATGCACTGTAATTTTGGTATCGACTTGATTAACCAAATCAAGCTGGAGAACCCGCAGTTATGGACTTCCGCGTTCAAAGAAGAGATCCGCAGCATCTTCGAGGAAGCGGTCGAATTAGAGTACCGATATGCGGAAGATACGATGCCTCGCGGGGTGCTCGGATTGAATGCGCCGATGTTCAAAGGCTACCTCCGATACATCTGTAATCGTCGCTGTATGCAAATAGGACTTGACGCGATGTTCCCAAATGAAGAGAATCCATTTCCATGGATGTCAGAAATGATCGATCTGAAGAAAGAACGAAACTTTTTTGAGACACGCGTTATTGAGTATCAAACTGGTGGTGCACTGAATTGGGAGTAAACGCAGTTACCTAATAAGTGCCTCACTGGTTCACAGGAGAGTAGACGGTTGGATAGTTTTAGTAATCTAAAGCAAACACAGTTTAAAAAACCCCTCAAACAGGGCGTTTGCTCTTTACTCTCCTTTTTTTCCAGCGTATTTAAGAAGCCGTCACCCGCTTGGGTCACGGCTTTTTTTCCAGGATTCATTAGCGTGCAGCACTTAGCATCAAGCCGCGCGCCGATGAATGGCTCGCTCGTTTGTGCCACCAAGCCGCAAGGCAAGGCGGTTCTGAATGGTCGGGTCTTCTTAATCGGTAGTTTGTACTAATCCTCACGTGAAGGAGTATCACTATGGCAATCGCCAAGAAAAAACCAGCTGCAAAGAAACCTGCTGCAAAGAAAAAAGTAGCTGCTAAGAAGCCTGCTGCTAAGAAAGTAGCTGCTAAGAAGCCAGCCGCTAAAAAAGCTGCTGCTAAGAAAGTAGCAAAGAAGAAGCCTGCTGCTAAGAAAGCTGCTGCTAAAAAGCCAGCCGCTAAAAAAGCCGCTGCTAAGAAGCCTGCTGCTAAGAAAGTAGCTAAAAAAGCTGCTGCTAAGAAGCCTGCTGCTAAGAAGGCTGCAAAGCGCAAGCCTGCTGCAAAAAAAAAGTAAGTAAGCCTGTTGCCAAGAAGAAAGCGGGCTCTGCTGCAAAAAAGCCCGTGGCTAAGAAAGCCGCTACTTCTGCGCAAACTGCGTTGAATCCAGCTGCTGCTTGGCCTTTCCCAACAGGCACACGCCCATAAGCGCAAGCTGACAGGCAAGGTAGTAATGCAATGGGGTCCCTCGGGACCCCATTTTTTATGGCACAACAACGTCGCCACTCATCCTTGAATGGCAGCGGGCTCAATTCACCTTAAAATGCAAAGCCAAAGGCGGTTTTGAACTGATCTTTAATTTGATCCAGGCTCAATTGATGGTTTTGCGGGCCCTGATGGGCGATTTTGATCGATCCCATGAGGCTTGCTAGACGACCGGTGGTTTCCCAGTCCATGCCATTTTCTAAGCCGAATAGTAATCCCCCCCGAAATGCGTCACCACAACCGGTTGGATCGATTAACTGCTGGGCTTTTACGGGTGGAATCGCAATGGTCTTGCCATCCGTATAAATCTGCGCCCCTTCCGCCCCTTTGGTCACGATGAGTGCCTTAACGCGTTCGCTCAATTGCGCCAGCGATAGACCGGTGCGCTTGGAAAGCATCTCACCTTCGTAATCATTTACCGCAAGGTAGCTTGCGAGCTCAGTTAATTCCAGGAGTTCGGCGCCATCAAACATGGGTAAACCCTGACCCGGATCAAAAATAAATGGGATGTTTGCATCTGCTAATTGGTGGCAGTGTTCCCACATACCAGCACGGCCATCGGGCGCGACGATGCCATATTTTGCGGATGCTTTTTTAGAGCTGGCACGCTCTGCAATCACGTGCGCAACCTGATTCAGGTGGGACTCATTCATTGCCCCAGGATGAAAGGCGGTGATTTGGTTATTGCCTAAATCGGTGGTGATCATGGCTTGGGCCGTAAATGCCGTATCTAACCTACGAATGTGCGTCGTATCGATTTGCAACTGCGTTAAGCGATCAAAATAGGGCGCAGCGTCGCCGCCAACAGTCGCCATGATGATGGGATCGCCACCGAGCAGGCGTAAGTTGTAGGCAATGTTGCCGGCGCAGCCGCCAAACTCACGGCGCATGCTGGGGACTAAAAAAGCCACATTCAGAATATGAATTTGGTCTGGCAGGATCTGGTCCTGAAAGCGACCTTCAAAGGTCATGATGGTGTCGTATGCGATGGAACCGCAAATCAGGCTAGCCATGGAGTGCTTTCGTAAAGATTAAAAAAGATTAATTAAGGATAAAAGACGCGGACGCGATAGCCAGCCGCAGTACTGGGTAATTGCAATGGAATTGCCGTACGAATGATTTCCCCTGCGGGTGCGCCCGTGAGCGCAAATCGCAAATGGTTTTCTTGCCATGCGGCAGGTAGCCATTCTGGTGGGCTTAGCGTGATGGATTGCAGTGGAGACTCATCTAAATCAGTCAGTGTGAGTTCCAAGTGTGGAAGTGCAATCGGCATCAGGAGTCGATTCTGAATCTCCACCTCTAGTAAAGATGGATTTGTAGCGGCTTGTGAGGCTTGCTGCGCTGTTTGCATGCCTAATGCACTCAAGGTGATCTTCCATGCAGAAAAATCGCGTATAGCGCCTTCTGCGCAGCCGAATGACTCACATAGGGTTTGATCAATCCGCAGTACCTCAGCAAATGCATGCAAATGCAAAGCGCTCGGATCGGCATCGATGCGCGGAGCGATTGCCGGCAGGATGCGATCGCGCGCGAAATGCTCGGCGAATAATGCCAGTACTGAAACCAACGCGACCAGTAAAAGGAGTTTGACGAAAGCCGATGTTCTTGCTGAAGCAGCGGGAGCATGGCTTACATCAAGGGACTTTTTTTTTAGTGTATCCGGTGAAGATGAGGCGCAATCGCCTAGCCGGCCGGACAGACAGACCCAGCCATCACTTTCTTTCCAGACCGAAAGGGTGAGCCATTGGCTGTAGGTGGCGATGACCTCATCCGCTTGGCGACTGAGTACGCCGGAGAGAACAATCTGACCGCCAGGACGCATGCGCTGCACTAATGCTGGCGCCAAGACTTGCAATGGGTTAGCCAAAATATTCGCCATGACGATGTCATAGCGTGCCTCAGCGTCCAGCATGGGTACCGCATCGTCTGGTAAGGCAAAGGTGATATCGACGTGATTGATTTCGGCATTGCTGCGCGCCGCTACCATCGCTTGCGGATCAATATCGGTACCGACTACCGGATCGCAACCCAGTTTTTTGGCGGCAATGGCTAAAATACCCGAGCCGCAACCGTAGTCCAGAAGACTTTTGTTCTGTAAATCGGCTTGCTGCTCAAGCCAAAGTAAACACAGGTGAGTAGTGGGGTGACTACCCGTACCAAAGGCGAGACCAGGGTCAACGGCTAGGCAAATCGCATTCGGGTCGGTGGGGTGTTCATGCCACGAGGGCACCACCCAAATGCGCTCACCAATGGGGATGGGCGCGAATTGGCTTTGCGTTAAGCGTACCCAGTCTTGTTCAGCAACGATCTTCTCTTCCGGCCGCGCTAGCGTAAATCCAGCATCGCTCAGCGAGTCCAGTAAATCAGGAATGAAGTTCGCCTCATCCGAGCGGTCGATATCGGGATTAAAGAGAGCGGTAACGGTAGAGCGATCCCATGCCTGCACTTCGGGCGAGAGGCCCGGTTCGCCGTAGAGGGGGTTTTCATCATAGCCACCGGCGGCGGCATCTTCCACGGTAATCGAGAGTGCGCCCAATTCCATGAGCGCATCACCTAAGGGTTCAGCAATTTCGGCGTGAACCGTAAAAACCAGCTCACGATACGGCATGGCACAGTACTTTCAAGAAAAATTAACCCTTCACCCGACTAGCGGCTTGCTCTTCGAGGCGATGCTCGAGGTAATGAATGCTGGTGCCCCCTTCTTCGAAGTTGGGATCCAGCATCAGTTCGCGGTGCAGCGGAATGTTCGTGGTGATGCCATCGATGACGATTTCCGAAAGGGCGATGCGCATGCGGCGAATCGCCTGCTCACGGGTTTTGCCGTAGGAAATCAATTTACCAATCATCGAATCGTAGTTGGGTGGCACCATATAGCCGCTATACGCGTGCGAATCGACCCGAATGCCAGGCCCCCCAGGCATATGCCATGACTGAATGCGACCGGGACTGGGCGTAAATTTAAATGGGTCTTCCGCGTTAATGCGACATTCGATGGAGTGCCCCTGAAAGACGATATCTTTTTGGCGGTATGCGAGTTTGAGTCCAGCCGCAATCCGAATTTGCTCTTGAACAATATCGACACCCGTAATCATTTCGGTAACGGGATGCTCTACCTGAACACGGGTGTTCATCTCGATAAAGAAAAATTCACCGTCTTCGTACAGAAACTCAAAGGTGCCGGCACCGCGGTAACCAATTTTCCGGCAGGCTTCCGCGCAGCGCTCACCAATTTTGGCGATCAAGCGGCGATCAATGCCGGGCGCTGGCGCTTCTTCAATAATTTTTTGGTGACGTCGCTGCATCGAGCAATCGCGCTCGCCCAGCCAAATGGCATTGCCATGGGTATCTGCCAGAATCTGAATTTCCACATGGCGCGGCTTTTCTAAAAACTTCTCCATATACACTTCGGGATTGCCGAAGGCGCGGCCTGCTTCTTCGCGGGTCATATTGACCGCATTGACCAGCGCCGCTTCGGTATGCACGACGCGCATACCGCGACCACCACCACCGCCGGCAGCTTTAATGATCACGGGGTAACCCACTTTTTTCGCGATGGCGATAATTTCTTTGGGGTTATCGGGCAGGGCGCCTTCCGATCCCGGTACGCACGGTACGCCCGCTTTAATCATCGCGCGCTTGGCGGAAACTTTGTCGCCCATCAGGCGAATCGATTCAGGGCGTGGACCGATAAAGGCAAAGCCCGATTTTTCTACGCGCTCTGCAAAGTCGGCATTCTCAGATAAAAAACCATAACCCGGATGGATTGCTTCCGCATCGGTTACTTCCGCCGCAGAAATAATGGCTGGCATATTGAGGTAACTGAGCGGTGATGGCGCCGGACCAATGCACACCGCTTCATCAGCGAGCTTGACGTATTTCGCCTCTTTATCGGCAACGGAGTACACCACAACCGTTTTAATGCCCAGCTCGCGACAGGCGCGCTGGATGCGAAGAGCAATTTCTCCTCGGTTGGCAATCAGAATCTTATCGAACATGTCGGCTTAACTTTTAGGTAGTGAGGTGCTGTGAGAAAAATTAGGCAATCACAAACAAAGGCTGATCGTACTCAACGCCTTGTCCGTTTTCACACAAAATCTGTTTAACCACACCCGCTTTTTCCGATTCGATTTCATTCAGGAGCTTCATGGCTTCAATGATGCAGAGGGTTTGACCAACCGTCACGGTATCGCCGACGTTAACGAAGTTAGGCGATTCTGGATTGGGCGCACGGTAAAAGGTACCAACCATCGGGGATTTGGCTACAAAACCAGCCGCGGCTGCGCTGGCAGTTTCAGCAGCAGCGGTTTGCTCAGCACTAGGCGCTGCAACTACTGGAGCTGGAGCGCTTACTGGCGCAGGAGCAGGGGTTGCGTACGTAACAGGCGCCGCATGGTGTTGCGCCTCCGCTAACTTTGCATTCACAATCCGAACACGATCTTCACCTTCATTGACTTCAAGCTCAGAAATGCCTGATTCAGAAACCAAATCAATCAGTGTTTTTAGTTTTCTCAGATCCATGGAGTGACGTCCTTCTTACAAAAATGATGGGGATATAGGTTCAAATACAAAAAATAAGGAAGATTAGGAAGATTAGGAAGATGCTTTGGGCGCGTTGATGTGCTGAACGGCCGCTTGCAAGGCAAGCTCATAGCCAATCGGACCCAGACCGCAGATCACCCCTTTTGCCACATCCGACAAATAGGAATGTTTACGGAACTCTTCCCGCTGGTGAATATTCGATAAATGGACTTCGATAAACGGAATCGCAACGCCAGCCAAGGCATCGCGCAAGGCTACGCTGGTGTGGGTAAAACCACCTGGATTGATGATGATGAAATCCACCCCATCGGATTTGGCTTTCTGAATCCGGTCAATCAACTCTCCTTCGTGGTTACTTTGGAAGGTGTCCAGCTCAATTGCAGCGGTTTTAGCGTGATCCGCGAGGCGCTGATGAATGTCAGCCAGGGTGGTGTGACCATAAACCTGCGGTTCGCGGCTACCAAGTAGGTTCAGGTTGGGGCCCTGGATAACTAAAACTAAAGGGTTTTTTGACATAAATCACTAATTTTAGGAACAGTTAAGAACAGATGATGTCAAGCAATCCAATGATTGAAGCTCTAACTAAAGACAATAAAACCAAGTCGGTGCTAGAGGTATCAGTTCGAAAAGCGTCTAGCGAAGTATACCTGCTTAGACTTTTGAAATGGTGCTAGAGAAGGCTTAAAAATAAGAAATTTATGCCGATTAGATACAAATAAACACTTTTAAGGTAATAGATTTAATATAAAAGCGGAGATCAATTCAGGTTTTAAAAGCAATAAAAATCATTAAAGAGCAGCTTTTATCTGCTTTCTGAGCTCATCTTCGTTTATCTTGCCCAGCTTGGTGTTGGTCACCTGGCCCTTGGCATTAATCACCACGGTATAGGGGAGCGCCCCTTGCGTATTGCCCAAGGCCTTGCCAATTTGACTGCCTTGCAAGCCGCCCATCACAATTGGATAGGAAACGAGGGTTGTTTCCAGAAATTGACGAATATTAGAGGGTGTATCGATACCGATACCGACAAATAAGACCTTTTGTGCGGCAAACTCATCTTGCAAATTACTCAAGGCGGGCATCTCTTCAACGCAGGGAGGGCACCACGAGGCCCAAAAGTTCACAACGAGTACGCGGTTTTGCCACTCGGCTGTATCGATTGGGGTGTTGTCGGGTTTGCTCCAAGAATTCGCAAATAAGGCCGTTACGGATTCTGGGGTGGCGGTGCCGTCGCGGTAAATCCAGCTCGACGTAATGAGGCCGGCAGCTAGGCCAACCAGGCTCATTCCGGTAATGATTAGCATTTGTCTACGGTTCACAGCCACTCCTTCGCTAAAATTCAGTCATGCATATACATATCTTGGGCATTTGCGGCACCTTTATGGGCGGTATTGCCGCCATCGCTCGGCAAGCCGGTCATCGTGTTACGGGGTGCGACGCTAATGTGTATCCCCCCATGAGTACCCAGCTGGAAGCCCAAGGGATTGAACTCATCGAAGGATACTCCACCGAGCAATTATCGCAACTGGGCAGTCAGCCCGACTTATTCGTGATTGGCAATGTGGTTTCTCGGGGTAATCCGCTGATGGAGGCCATTCTCAATCAAGGCTTGCCATACGTATCCGGCCCGCAGTGGCTTGGTGAGCAAGTGCTCTATGGGCGGCATGTCCTTGCGGTAGCCGGTACCCACGGCAAAACGACTACCTCCGCCATGCTGGCTTGGATTCTGGAATTCAATGGTAAAGAGCCGGGGTATTTAATTGGTGGGGTACCGCTCAATTTCACGGTATCGGCGCGCCTCGGTAATAGCAACTACTTTGTGATCGAAGCCGATGAGTACGACACTGCCTTTTTTGATAAGCGCAGCAAGTTTGTACACTACCGGCCGCGCACGGCTTTACTCAACAACCTCGAGTTTGATCACGCCGATATTTTTGCTGACTTAGCCGCGATTGAAACACAGTTTCACCACCTGGTGCGCACGGTTCCCAGCGAAGGATTGTTGGTTGTCAATGGCGCTGAGGCATCCTTAGAGCGGGTCTTGGAGCGCGGCACCTGGTCACCCGTAGCGCGTTTTGGTTTGGATGCTAAAAATACGTGGTCGATGCGGCCACACCCCAATGATGACTTTACCGTCTTGCGGGAAGGTAAGGAAGTAGCTACCGTGTGCTGGGCGCCGAATTCCGGAGTGATGGGGCGCCACAATCAACTCAATGCCTTGGCGGCAATCGCGGCGGCGGCGCACATTGGTATCAGTCCAGCGGATGCTGCGCTTGCCTTGGCGCAATTTAAAAACGTAAAGCGTCGCTTAGAGACTGTGGGGCAGCATAATGGCATCACCATTTACGACGATTTTGCGCATCACCCCACCGCGATTACCACTACGCTGGATGGCTTACGCAGGCGGGTTGGCAGTGGGCGAATTTTGGCGGTACTCGAGCCTCGGTCGAACACCATGAAGCTCGGTGTCATGAAAGCGCAGTTGCCAGTCAGTTTAGAAGCGGCCGATCGCATTTATGCCTATGGCGCGGCAAGTGGTAAGGCAGCATTGGGCTGGGATTTGGCGGAGGTATTGGCTCCCTTGAATCAGAAAGGGGTGCAGCAAGAAACGCAGAAAGAAATGCAGAAAGAAGCGCAGCAAGCGGCGCAGCGCGCGCAGGCCTTTGATGACGTGGAAAAACTGGTGAGCGCAGTGGTGGCTGAAGCCAAGCCAGGCGATCATATATTGGTGATGAGTAATGGCGGTTTTGGTGGCGTACATCAAAAACTCGTGCAGGGCATTGTTGAGAAATACTAAGAAATAGAAAGACGGTTCATGCAAGCACGATTACAGGATAAGGTAGCCATCATTACAGGCGCTGCCAAAGGCATTGGTTTAGCGACCGCCATTCGCTTTGCTCATGAGGGCGCTCAGGTCATGCTCATGGACATCAATCCCCTTGAACTGGAAAAAGCCGCCGCGCAAATACCGAATGCGCAGACCCATGTGGTGAATGTCACCGATCGCGCTACGATTGCGAGCGCAGTGGATCGCATCATGCAGCAGCATGGCCGCATCGATATCTTGATCAATAACGCCGGCATTACCCAAGACGCGCGCCTTGTGAAAATGACTGAAATGCAATTTGATGCGGTCATTGATGTCAATCTCAAAGGCGTTTTTAACTGTACACAATTGGTTGTGCCGCACATGCTGGAAGCCAAGCGCGGTGCGATTGTGAATGCATCCAGCGTGGTGGGTTTGTATGGCAACTTTGGTCAGACCAATTACTCGGCAACCAAATTTGGTGTGATTGGCTTTACGAAAACGTGGGCGCGTGAACTCGGTCCGAAGGGCATTCGGGTTAATGCCATTTGCCCCGGTTTTATTGGCACGGAGATGGTGATGGCGATGCCAGCGCCGATTTTGGACGACATTGCCAAGCGTACGTGGATGGGGCGCCTTGGTACCCCCGAAGAAATGGCCAATGTGTATTTATTTTTAGCGAGCGATGAAGCCAGTTACATCAACGGCGCCACCATAGAAGCCAGCGGCGGGATCTCACTCTAATCATGTACCTGCTCTATGAAGAAAGCGGCGATATTAAGGCTGCTACGGTACAGTCATCCACTGGCGAAGGCGATGCCCAGTCTTGGCAGGCAACCAGCCTATCGGGTAAGAAACTCAAACTCAAAGCCAAGGAAGTGTGGCTGCGCTTTGATCAGCCCGATGCACAGCAGCTCATGGATGAGGCCAATGCCTTGGCTGCGGAAATCGATTTGCAATTGCTATGGGATTGCGCTCCGGAGGGCGAGTTCGCATTTAGCGAGATTGCGTCGGAGTATTTTGGGGGTCAAGTCAGCCCCGCGCAACAAGCGGCTTTAGCGATCGCCTTGCAAGGCGCGCCAGTGTTCTTTCGGCGCAAACAGCGCGGCCGCTTTATGCGCGCACCGAAGGAACAGCTCGATGCGGGGCTTGCGGCGCTGGAGCGCAAACAGCGTGAACACGAACAGCAGGAAAAATGGCAAGCCGAGTTGATTGCGGGTCGCTTTCCGGAAGAATTACGATCGCAGGCCAAAGCGCTGCTCTTCCATCCCGATAAAAATACCTTAGCTTATAAAGCATTTTTGGCGGCTTGCAATGCGACCGGAGAGTCGCCGCCGCAACTCATGATGCGCTGCGGCGCATTAGAGTCGCCGCTGGCATACCACCAGGGTCAGTTTTTAAGGAGCAACTTTCCGAATGGCGCTGGGCACCATGCCGACGCGACGATTGCCGATGCGGTCTACGATGCGGCGATTGCGATGCTGCCCACAGCGGATGTCAACGCGTTTTCTATTGATGACACAGCCACTACGGAAATCGATGACGCTTTATCGGTGAGTGTTTTGCCTGAGGGTGGCTACCGTGTGGGCGTGCACATCGCCGCTCCGGGCCTCGTGATCACGAAAGAGGATTCGCTGGATCAAGTCGCGCGAGCCCGCATGTCCACGGTCTATATGCCGGGCGACAAGATCACGATGCTGCCCGATGCGGTGATAGAGCGCTTCTCTTTAGACGAAGGCGCTGCGCGGCCGGCCGTATCGATTTATGTTGAGATTGATGCGGACGGTAATGTCGTCGATCAGCCGGCGCAAACGCGCATTGAGCTAGTGCCCATCAGCGCCAATTTGCGTTTAGAGCACATAGAGGAGCACGTCAGTCGCTTTACGGATCCCCTCTTTGAGCCCGGCAGTAGCGCCGCATGCGCGTTTGAGAGCGAGTTATTCGTCTTGTGGCGCGCCGCGCAAAAATTGCACGCCCAGCGTCAAGCGCAGCGCGCTAAAAACGGCTTGCGTGTCGAGCAATTGGGCGTCGTTGACCCCAACGCCCTGCAGCGTGATTTTCAGTTTCAGATTACCGAGTTTGATGGTGTGGAGCGGGTGGAGATTCAGGCGCGGTCGCGTGGGTCGGTGCTCGATACGATTGTGGCCGAGTGGATGATCTACTGCAACAGCACCTGGGGCAAAACATTGGCTGATCATGGCCTGCCGGCTTTATTCAGAACCCAAAAGGGGTGGGGACCACAGCGCACGCGCATGCAAACCACGCCTGCGCCGCATGAGGGTCTGGGCTTGGAATATTACGCTTGGTGCACCTCGCCCCTACGGCGCTATTCGGACTTAGTGAATCAGTGGCAATTGATTGCGCTAGCTCGCCATGGCGTCACTGCAAAAATGGTGGCACCGTTTCAGCCGCGTGATGCCAGTCTTATGGGGATCGCGGCCGATTTTGAAGCCTGTTATCAGTCCTATGCGGAATACCAAGATCGCTTAGAAAAATACTGGTGCCTGCGCTGGTTGGCTCAAGAGCCTTTGCCACGCAGTGTATTCGCGCGCCACCTCAAAGAAGGCATGAGTCGCTTAGAGGCCATTCCACTGCATTTGCCGATTCCGGAGCTCGCATCCCATCCGCGCATGACGCGCGCTGAAATCGCGATTCTGGAAACGGATTTATTGCAGCTCAGTGCCAGCGTGCGCGTGCATCAAATTGAACGCAGCGCGGTATCTGCTGAAGCCGTGGATGTCACTGATGCCGCTGATGCGCTTGCGCTTGAGGCGGACTCGGCTGCGTCAGAGGGTTCGCAGCCGGCAGGCGACACTCCTTCCGAATAGTGCATGGTGCGCGCGTGCGTTTAATCGATCGTATTCAACTGTTGTGGCGACGGCATCCAATTTGGTTTGCGCTAGGCGCCTCACTTCTCTTGCACGCAATCTTTCTGTCTTTTCGCTGGGGTTATACCGAGGTTCAGCAACGCAGATTCAATACCCCATTAAGCGTGGTGCTGGTCAACTCCAGCAGCCAAACTCCGCCCAAGAAAGCCATCAAGCTAGCGCAAGCCGATTTGCAGGGTGGTGGCCTTACCTTAGATCAAGAGGCCAGTGCGATGCACCGCGCGCGTCTCGGCGCGGAGGCGCGCCTTGAGGCTCTCGAGAAAAACCAACAGCAGATGCTCTCTCGCTTGCAAGCGGAAAAAAATGCGGCAGCGGGTAAGCGTAGCGGTGAGGAGCAACGCCTGGTTTCACAACTCAATGCCCTAGAGGCAGAATTAGCTAAGCGCTTGCAAGCCGATGGTAAAGCGCCGCGCCGAGCGATGTTGACGGCGAGCAGCACGAAGGCAGTCGTGTTTGCGAGTTACTACGATGCCATGCGTCAGAAAATTGAAGCCTATGGCAGCGCTTTTTTCCCCAGGGCCAATGGCCGGCCCCTGTACGGTAGCGTGGTGCTGGTGGTGAGCGTGGATGCGCAAGGCAAAATCGCATTTCAAGCGAATGGCAAGGAAGGAATCGAAGTGCGTCGCTCCTCCGGTATCGCGGAATTGGATCGCCAGGCCGTCGCGATTGTGCGGGCCGCCGCCCCATATGGCTCCTTTCCACCAGAGATGCGTAAGCAAATCGATGTACTCGACTGGGTGTCGACCTTTGACTTCCGGCGCGATGGCGGCCAGGGCAATCGCTTGGAGCTGGTCGAGCCGCGTCGCTAAGGCAAAGCAATTAGCGCGCACCCATTGACTCTTATTCGATACACTCCAGCTATGTCAAACCATTTACCTTCATCGCTACTTGAAACCAATCCCAGTGATTTTCCGGGTTTGGACGTCTATGCGGTCGCGGGCAATCCGATTGCGCACAGCAAGTCGCCTGTTATTCATGAGCGTTTTGCTCAGCAAACTTCGCAAGCCATGCATTACGGTCGCCTGCAGCCGGCGCTCGATGGTTTTGCGCAAACTGCGAGAGCATTTTTTGCGGCGGGCGGCAAGGGCATGAATGTCACCGTGCCATTTAAATTGGATGCCAAGGCATTGGCGGATGTCGTAACGCCTCGCGCGCAGCTCGCGGGCGCAGTGAACACTTTATGGCATGCCGATGGCCGTATCTATGGCGACAATACCGATGGCGCGGGTTTGGTGCGCGACTTGCATGCACAAGGCATTACGCTAGCCGGTCAGTCAATTTGCCTCTTGGGTGCTGGCGGCGCGGCGCGTGGCGTACTGGGTCCCTTGTTGCACGAAAAGCCCCGATCGATCGTGATTGCCAATCGCTCCATCGATAAAGCGCAGGCATTGCAAGCGCTGTTTGAATCCTTAGCCAAGGAATGCGGAGTTCAGCTTAGCGTATGCCCCATTGATGCGCTTGGTAGCGATGATGCTCCCATTGATCTGATTATTAATGCGACGGCGGCGGGTTTGGGTGCAGACTCCCCAGTCAGCGATGCTGTCGCTAAACGCCTATTTAAGCCAAGCGCGTTTGCCTACGATATGGTTTACGGAAAAATTACCGGCATGATGCAGCAAGCGATCCATCACGGTTGCCGAGTCAGTGATGGATTGGGTATGTTGGTTGAGCAAGCGGCTGATGCGTTTTTAGTCTGGCGCGGCGCTGAGCTTGGCAAAGCGCTCGATGCCAGAGCTGTTCTGGCCGATTTGCGCCGCGAACTGACCGCCTAGTCAATGCGCTGGATTGCGTATTCGGTCAAATGCCTACTCGTGGGCGTCTTGGCGATGCAAGTCTATTTTGCGCTGCAAATTATGGCGTGGTCGTTTATCGATCCCAGTACCACGGCCTTTCAGCGGGCCGAGCGTTGGCGCTTATGCACTTGGCATTGGTCTTGCCCGATTGAGTCGCGTTGGGTGCCTTACGAACGCATCGCGGCTAGTGTGAAGCGCGCTGTGCTGGTGAGCGAGGATGATATTTTCTTTCAGCATGCGGGCGTGCGGGTTAGCGATATGCAAAAGGCCTGGGAAAAAAATCAGCGCTTGGCTAAGAACAAAAAAGCGCCAGTACTGCGAGGGGGCTCCACCATCACCCAGCAACTCGGTAAAAACCTCTTTTTATCGTCCGAACAAAACTACCTGCGTAAAGGCCAAGAACTGATCATTACTGGCTTATTGGAATTGATTCTCAGTAAAGAGCGTGTATTTGAAATCTACCTCAATTCGGTTGAGTGGGGCGAAGGCATCTTTGGCATTGGCGCGGCTGCGAAACATTATTTTGCGAGTACGCCCAATGCGCTCAGTCGAGAACAGGCAGCGAGCTTAGCCTCCGCACTCCCGGCGCCCAAGTGTTTTGATAAGGTGCAGTATTGCCGCAAAGGGCGGATTGATTATGGCGCTCGCCAAGAATTTATTCTGGCCAACATGGATCGGATCGCTTTACCAAAGTAAATTTTTTTATTGGGCAGCGGCGCGTAGGGCATCGCGCGTTTCAATCGCCACCGCTCGCGCGCGCTCCGCAAAATCAGGCCCCTGACCGGCGTACAAAATCGCTCGCGATGAATTAATCATCATGCCAGTGCCTGGCTTGTTAGAAATTCGGCCCGCTTGTACGGTGGCGTTTAGGTCGCCGCCTTGCGCGCCAATGCCCGGTATGAGCAAAGGCATCTCACCCACCACGGCGCGGACCTTAGCGATTTCCTCGGGGAAGGTAGCGCCCACCACCAGGCTGATTTGACCGGAGGCATTCCACTTTTTTGCGGCCAGTTCAGCGACATGCAAATAGAGGGGCTTACCGTCGCTGGCGATGTTCAAAAATTGCAAGTCGGAGCCGCCAGGGTTTGAGGTACGGCACAGCACAATCACGCCTTTGCCATGGTGCTTAAGGTAGGGTGCGATTGAATCACTACCCATATAAGGGTTCACGGTGATGGCATCGGCGCCATAGCGCTCAAAGGCCTCGAGCGCATAGTGCTCTGCTGTGCTGCCAATGTCCCCCCGTTTGGAGTCCAGAATCACGGGGATTTGCGGGTGGCGGTCTTTGAGGTGGCGAATCAGTTTTTCGAGCTGGTCTTCAGCGCCTTGCGAGGCAAAGTAGGCGAATTGGGGTTTAAAGGCGCACACCACATCGGCGGTGGCGTCGGCGATGTCGCGACAAAACTCGAAAATCCCCAGGGGTTTGCCTTGCGGGGATGCGGGAATGCGTGCCGTGTCGGGGTCAAGCCCAACGCACAGCATGCTGCCTTGCAAAGCCCATGCGGACTGGAGTTGCTGGGTAAAGGTATTTGGGCTAGAGTTCATTGGCGTTGGCTGTATTTTCATGAAACGGTCATTCTCTATAGGATAAACTAGCGCACATTCCAAAGGAGTTCACCATGATCAACTTGTTCGTCCTGCAAAATGGCCGTCTCTCCCAAGAGCAAGTCGAAGATCGCAATGAGCTTCTGAAACACGTTAATCCCATCTGGATTGACGTGATCGACCCCGAAGAAGAAGAATTAGTCTGGATTAAAGAAGCTTTTGGCGTACTTTTGCCAGAACTAGACGATTTAGGTGATTTGGAGGCGTCTGCGCGCTATTTTGAGGCGGACGATGGTCAGCTTCACATTCGGACTGATTTTTTATTGGACGAAGAAGAAACCTCGCGCAACGTGCGAGTGGCGTTTGTGATGACCAAGCAAGTGCTCTTTTCGATTCACGATGAAGATTTGCCGGTGTTCCGTTTGGTGCGTTTGCGCGCGCGCTTGCGACCGGGCTCGGTCAGCAATGCGAAAGACGTTTTGCTTGATCTGTATTCCACCGACGCTGAATATTCTGCCGATGCGCTGGAAGAAGTCTATGAGAACTTGGAGCAAGCCGGTAAGCGTGTGCTTTCCGATGAAATCAGCGACAAGGATGCGGCTGAGGTGTTAGAAACCATTGCAAAAGAAGAAGATACCAATGGCCGCATTCGTCGCAATGTGATGGATACGCGCCGTGCTCTATCTTTTTTAATGCGCAGCAAATTACTCTCGGATGAACAACAAGAAGAAGCGCGGCAGATTTTGCGCGATATCGATTCTTTAGAAAACCACACCGCCTTTTTGTTCGACAAGATTAACTTCTTGATGGATGCGACCGTGGGTTTTATTAATTTGAACCAAAGTAAGATCATCAAGATCTTCTCGGTGGTGTCTGTGGCCTTAATGCCACCCACCTTACTCGCTAGCGTTTGGGGTATGAACTTTAAATACATGCCCGAGCTTGCTGAGACTTGGGGTTATCCGGTTGCGATTATCTCGATGGTGATTTCAGCGATGATCCCGCTGAGCTACTTCCGCCATAAAGGTTGGCTCAGAACGCGTTAATTTGGTGTTTCAATCCACTGCAGTAAGCCGTGCAAGGCATACGCCACTGCGTGTTGCCGCACCGCTTGCCGATCTCCAGCGAAGTGCGCCGTTGTCGCAATCACGCGATTGCTTTCATGTTCACTTTGCACTGCCCAGCCAAAGCAAACGGTGCCAACCGGTTTATCGAGTGTGCCGCCGCCTGGACCGGCGATACCCGTAATCGCAATCGCCGCAGTAACGCCGGCACTCAATTGCGCTCCCAAGGCCATTTCACTGGCAACCGCTTCACTGACGGCGCCTTGCGCCTCAATCAGTAGCGGTGAAACCTGCAGGCACGCACTCTTTGCCGCATTGCTGTAAGTGACATAGCCCCGCTCAAACCACTGACTAGACCCAGCTAAGTCCGTTAGGCTGGCGGCAAGCAGTCCCCCCGTACAGGACTCTGCTACTGCCAAGCTCCAGCCGCGCTCTACAAACAGAGCGGCAAGCTGTTTTGCTAAATCATGCGCCGAGGCAGATGGAGGGGAAGGATGAAATGCCATGCAATCCATTTAATCAAATAGAGATGAATAGAGCGCCAGAAGACCGCTGGTACTCAGTAGCGCCAGAATCAGCAGTGTGGCAAAGGCAGCCGCCAGATCATCAACCACAATACCAAAACCACGCCAGAGTATTTTCACGATGGTTTGCGGCGTGGATGCATCAAGCCATGTGGAATATTTAAAGTGGCGATCAATCGCGCCAATCGGCCCGGGTTTGACGGCATCAAAGAAACGAAAGAGTACAAATGCGAGCGCTTGTACTGCTAAGGATGCTGGCATGATGAAGAGCAAGATCAGCCAAAAAGCCAAGATCTCATCGAGCACAATGCCACCAAAATCCGGACTACCAAGTTCATCGCTGGCGTGACCACAAATCCAGCAGGCCGCTACCAAGCCGCCGCCGATGATCCAGATCCAATCGTCGCTAGTGAAAAAGAATTGCCCTACCAAAAAGAGTGCCCACGCCCACAGCGTTCCGACTGTGCCGGGCGCGATGGGACTAAGGCCGCTTCCAAAGCCCAGCGCCAGGGTTCGGCCCGCAGTCTGAAACATCCAGCGCCAGCTGGCTTTCACTGGGCCGGGGTTGGTGGTCTCGGTCATGCTGGGTTTGATTTGAAATGATCAAACGATTGCATCAGGTGCGCGCTTTGCTCTGGGCTCAGCAAAACCCCTTGCGCATCGCGTAAAGCAATAGTCGGCTTATCGCCGGCCGTAATATGCCCGATGCGGGTGAGGGGCAGGAGCGGTTTGCTCAGACCTTCCAGCAGGCCGCGTTTGCTGGCGGGCGCGGTAAAGCATAGCTCATAGTCATCGCCGCCACGGGCAGCGCACTGCCAGCGAATCGCTTCGGTTTGCTGGGCTAGGGTTTTGGAAATCGGTAGTGCATCGATATCCACTTCAGCGCTGACCTGCGATGCCGTTAGGATGTGCCGTAAATCCCCGAGCAACCCGTCCGACACATCGAGCGCTGCACTGGCAATGCCGCGCAGTGCCACGCCCAAAGCTATGCGCGGTTCGGGCTGATGCATGCGGGGCACTACGGCTTCTAACTGGACGTGATCTAGTGGCCATTCGTGGCGCAGGGCTCCAAGTGCTAGCCGCGCATCGCCCAAGGTGCCAGAGACCCAAATATCGTCACCGACCTGGGCGCCAGAGCGCTGAATGGCGGCGCCTGCGGGCACACTACCGATCGCGGTAATGCAAATGGTGAGTGGGCCCTGGGTGGTGTCGCCACCGATCAGGGGGCATTGCCACGCTTGCGCCAAGCGAAACAGGCCGTGGCTAAATTGCTCCAACCACGTCGCATTGCTCTCGGGGAGGGCAAGGGCCAAGGTAAAGCCCACAGGCTTAGCACCCATGGCGGCAAGATCCGAAAGGTTAACGGCCAAGGCTTTGTGGCCCAGCCACTCGGGGTTGGCACCCGCGAAAAAATGCCGACCTTCCACCAGCATGTCGCTCGTAACGGCCAGGCTTTGCGTGGGATCGGGCGCGATTAAGGCGCAATCATCCCCAATCCCGAGTAATACGGGGCTATTGGGGGTTTGGGCCATGGATTCAGAGCCGGCCTTGAAATAGCGCCAGATCAGATCAAATTCCCCTAATGTTGATTCCATATCCCCATTTTATGTTCCTTGGCCAGTTTCTTCGGAGAGGAATAGAATGTCATTCTTCAAATCGTCTTATCTGTGAGTGAAGCAATGAGCCAATCCGATAGCATTAAAGAACAGCAAATCAAGGCCTTACGTGCCGCCGCCCTCCACTACCATGAGTTTCCGGTGCCGGGCAAGATCGAGATTGCGCCGACCAAACAATTAACTAATCAGCGTGATTTAGCTCTGGCCTATACCCCGGGTGTTGCCGCTGCTTGCGAAGAAATCGCCAAAGATCCTGCTAACGCGTTTCGTTATACCGCGCGTGGCAATTTAGTGGGCGTGATTACCAACGGTACTGCGGTGCTGGGTCTTGGCAATATTGGCCCATTGGCAAGTAAGCCTGTCATGGAAGGCAAATCGGTTTTATTTAAGAAGTTCGCTGGCATTGATGTCTTTGATATCGAAGTCAATGAAAACGATCCCGATAAATTGGTTGAGATCATCGCTGCGCTTGAGCCAACTTTTGGCGGTATTAATTTAGAAGACATTAAGGCGCCCGATTGTTTTGTAGTCGAGCGTAAGTTGCAAGCCCGCATGAAGATTCCAGTCTTTCATGATGATCAGCACGGTACAGCGATTGTGGTGGCGGCAGCGATTCTGAATGGCTTAAAAGTGGTTGGTAAAGACGTCAGTAATGTGAAGCTTGTGACCTCTGGCGCTGGCGCCGCGGCGCTCGCCTGCATCGACTTGATGGTGGATTTAGGTGTGCCCAGAAAAAACATTTGGGTTACCGATATCGCGGGTGTCGTGTACAAGGGTCGCAAAGAGTTGATGGATCCCGAGAAAGAGCCATTCGCGCAAGAAACCGATTTACGTACCTTGGGTGACGTGATTGAAGGCGCGGATATTTTCTTGGGCTTGTCTGCTGGCGGCGTTCTGAAATCCGAGATGGTCAAGAAGATGGCGGATAAGCCATTGGTGTTCGCACTGGCTAATCCGACGCCCGAGATCCTGCCAGAAGAAGTGAAGATCGTACGGCCTGATGCCGTCATGGCGACCGGTCGTACCGATTACCCGAATCAAGTTAATAACGTCCTGTGCTTCCCCTTTATCTTCCGCGGTGCTTTAGACGTGGGCGCAACCACCATTACGCGCGGCATGGAAGTGGCTGCGGTGAAAGCGGTAGCGGAGTTGGCCCAAGCAGAGCAAAGCGAAGTGGTCGCCGCGGTGTATAGCACCGAGAACTTATCCTTTGGTCCAGAGTATTTAATTCCAAAACCATTTGATCCGCGCTTGATTACGGTCATTGCGCCAGCGGTAGCGAAAGCGGCCATGGATGATGGCGTGGCCCTGCGCCCGATCAAAGATTTTGATGCGTACCGCAATCAGTTGCAGCAGTTTGTGTATCACTCTGGCACCCTCATGAAGCCGCTCTTTACGATTGCCAAAGGCGTGCCCGGCGATCAAAAGCGCATTGTCTTTTGCGAGGGTGAAGATGAGCGCGTCTTGCGCGCCGTGCAAATTATTTTGGATGAAGGCCTTGCCAAGCCGATCTTGATTGGTCGCCCTGGTGTGATTGAGCACCGCATTGAGAAGTTCGGTTTACGCATGGCGCCAGGCACCGATATTGATATCGTGAATCCCGAAGACGACGCGCGCTTTGGCGATTTTTGGAAATCCTATTTGGCGGTGATGGAACGCAAAGGCGTCACCGAGTCGTTTGCGAAACTGGAAATGCGCCGTCGCAATACCTTAATTGGTTCGACCCTACTTTCCAAGGGCATGGCCGATGGCATGATTTGCGGCACGATCAGTAAAGTGTCCGCTCACCTCAAATACATTGATGAAGTCATCGGTCTTGAGCCGGGCGCGAATGTCTATGGTGCGATGAGCGGTTTGATTTTGCCGGGGCGCCAAGTATTTTTAGTGGATACCCACGTTAATATGGATCCAACGGCGGAGCAGTTAGCGGAAATCACCTTGATGGCCGCCAGTGAAATGCGCAAATTAGGCATGACGCCTAAGGTGGCCTTACTGTCGCATTCAAATTTTGGTTCAAGCGATGCGCCTTCTGCAGTCAAGATGCGTCAGGTACTGGCGATTCTGAAGAAAGCCGCTCCGGATCTGGAGGTCGATGGCGAGATGCATGGCGATTGCGCGCTCGATCCAGAAGTGCGGGCGGGCGCAGTGACTGCATCCCCGCTTGAGGGCGCGGCCAATTTACTGGTGCTGCCTAATATTGATGCGGCGAATATCTCGTACAACTTACTCAAGACCGCGGCCGGCAATGGCATTGCCATTGGCCCATTGCTCTTGGGTGTGGCTAAGCCGGTACACATTTTGACCCCTGCTGCAACGGTTCGGCGGATCGTGAATATCACTGCTTTAGCGGTGGTCGAAGCGGCAAGTAAGGCGCGTACGAAGGGAAATTAGGGATAATTTATATATGTGAGCAAACGCTCACATATATATTTACCTATACAAAACAGTAGTTTATAAAAAATCACCCGGAATTGGGCTTGATTTGATGGCGGTATACGGGTAATCTTCTACCCATCATGAATAATCCTGAAAACACTACATCAGCAAGCTGGGACGATCACAGTCGCGCAGAAAGCTGGGACAGAAATGATCAAGCCGATGGCGAGCCATCTGCGACCAATGTCTACGCTCAGGGTGGCTTATCGCGTTTGCAAACACTTGCTGCCAATCATGCATCGAGCAAAAAAGTGCCTGCCTCGTGGCGCGCGGCCTTAGCCGTTCGCGATGCAGGTCCTCCCGCCATGCTCCGCAGTGTTCGACCCAATATTGTGCAGTCGATTCGGGCGTTTCGGATCAATGATTTAATGGAAGCGGCTGGCGAACTCGGTCAGCACTTCATTTACGCCAATTGCGCTAATGCAGTCACTAAGGGTGAGGTGCTGGAGTCGATTGCCCATGCCTATATGTTTACCAAGCAGCAGGCTAAAAACTACGACCCCCTGTTGGATACCTTAACCACACTCGTTGATAAAGCCGGTCCTCAGCCGGGTTTCGTGGTGGTTCTGGAGGGCTTGCCATGCACCCAGAAGTTTGACAAAGAAGCGCGTGAGACTTTGTTGGATGTCTTCCGCGACGCAGTGGACTTCTGGTCGGAGCGCCGCGTACCGTATCGCGTGTTTTATTCTTTCGCGTAAACCGAGTTCTATTGCAGACAATAAAGGCCCTTAGAGGGCCTTTATTTTTATGGACTTGTTTTATGGATTTGTTTTTATGGATTGATGAGTGCCGCCATATCGCGCAGGCGCCTCTGCCCTGATTTCGCCTCCAAGAGCAATGCATCCCAATCGGTCGGAGGGTGTCCCCTGGCCAACAGGTTCTGGAAAACGCGGTAAGCGTCCTTGCTACTTTCATAGGCACGCTTAATATGGTCATCGTTCACCCAACCCAAGATAATCACTTTGCTAGATTGGTGATAGCGAAAGAAAAGACGGTATTGCTGAAAAAAGCAGGCACGAAACCAATGCGCATGCTTTGCACCCAATGCGCCGCCTTGCCGATATTCTGATCGAGTCGGGTCTTGTGGGATCGTATCAAAGGCTAGCTGCAGGATGGCCGCAAGGCGTTTAGTGGCATTTTTCCTGATGTAGTCGGTGGCATTTTTTTTCTTCAAGAGGGTGACTTGCTCGGCAAGTCGCTCGAGTTGATCTAAAAAAAGAGGGTGGGCAAAAATCGTCCAGCCATGAATGGCTAGTGGTAGCGACGGATTGTTGCTCATTCATCGTCTGCCGATAATGCGGTATTGAGGTCCACTTTGATCTCGCCAACCAAGGACTGTAAGCGCGATACCCATTGCGCATCCATCGCCTGAATGCGTTCGGGATGATTTGCCATGTCCTTGGCTAAAAAGACTAAAAAAGCATCGAGAACGGGGTCATCCTCTAGGGAGGCTTGAGCCCTAGTTAGCTCAACCACCCCATCGGGGCGAACGGTGTAGTGAATCTTATCGCGCTTGCCAAGATGTAAAGCGCGACGCACTGTCTCGGGAACCGTGGTCTGGTAACGATCGGTGAGGGTGGATTCAACTTCAAGTGTGATTGGCATGGCATGCGCCTCAGATGGTGGATTGCATCAATAGTAATGCACTTGCATTACCAAGTCAATGCAAGTGCATTACCTAACACTAAAGGGGGTATTTCTGCTTAACAATCCCAAATGGCATGGATGCTGCTGATCGCCACAATGCCGGCGGTTTCCGTACGCAAAATGCGGCTGCCCAGCGAAACAGGCTTGAATCCGGCGGCCATCGCCAGATTTACCTCTTCCGGTGTGAAGCCGCCTTCAGGGCCAATCAGAATGTGGGTGTTTTGCGCAGCGACGGAACGAATGGTGCTGACGAGGGTGGGGTGCTTGCCTGGACACAATATGAACTTGAGGGCGGGGCTTGCTGCGGTAGTGCTGAGGTAGTCTGTTATGGTCTGAACCGGCTCAATGACGGGTAGCACCGTACGCTCGCACTGTTCACAGGCTGCTTGAGTAATGGCCTGCCAGTGCACTCGGCGTTTTTCAGCGCGATCGGCATCGCTAGCGCGAGTCAGTTTGATCACGGAGCGCTCGCATTGCAGGGGTGCAATCGCTTTAGCCCCGGTCTCAACCGCTTTTTCAATCACCCAGTCCATTTTGTCGCCACCCGCTAGGCCTTGGGCTAAGGTGATGCCGTAGGACGGCTCGCGCGCAGTATCCGTCTGGATTTGCGCAATCGTGAGTTCACCGGCTTTGCTGCCGAGGCGAACTAGGGTAGCCGTAGCTGTTTGCCCAGCGCCATCGAAAATGGGAATGGACTGCCCTTCGGCAATGCGGCGAACCCGCAGGTGGTGGAGTAATTCCGGAGTCAGCGGGTGGGGTTTTTGGGTCTCCCATGGGGGAGGAAGATAAAATTGAGGCATTACCGAAATATAGCCAATTTAATCCCTTCGAGACCACTTTTACGATGTCAAATTTACAAAACCGCATGGCCAATGCCATTCGCGCACTTTCGATGGACGCGGTTCAGCAAGCGAATTCCGGGCACCCCGGTATGCCCATGGGAATGGCCGATATTGCAGTAGCCCTCTGGGATCAGCATTTGCATCACAATCCCGCCGACCCGCATTGGATTAATCGCGATCGTTTCGTGCTCTCCAATGGCCATGGCTCGATGCTGCTCTATGCGCTCTTGCATTTGACGGGATACGACTTACCGATGAGTGAGCTGAAGAATTTCCGGCAGCTGCACAGCAAAACGCCAGGTCATCCCGAGTACGGCATTACGCCGGGCGTAGAGACCACCACAGGTCCGCTGGGTCAAGGCATCTCCAATGCGGTTGGCATGGCCTTAGCAGAGCAGTTACTCGCTGAAGAATTCAATCGCCCTGGCCATGATGTCGTAAATCATTACACCTACGCTTTTTTGGGCGATGGCTGTTTGATGGAGGGCATCAGCCATGAGGTGTGTTCCTTGGCGGGCACCCTTAAGCTCAATAAACTCATCGCGCTGTGGGATGACAACGGCATCTCCATCGATGGCAAAGTGGTTTCTTGGTTTAACGAAGACACCCCTAAGCGCTTTGAAGCCTATGGTTGGAATGTGATTCGCGGAGTTGATGGTCACAATGCTGGTGCTGTTGCGAATGCAATTGCAAGAGCAAAGCAAAGCGATAAGCCTACTTTGATTTGTTGTAAGACTGCCATTGGGCAGGGCTCACCCAATATGGCGGGCAGTGATAAGGTGCATGGCTCTCCGCTAGGCGCCGAGGAAATCGCGGCGACCCGAAAAGCCTTGAACTGGACGCATCCCCCATTTGAAATTCCAGACGATTTGTACTTGGCATGGGATTTTCGGGGGCGTGGCCAAACCCTGCAGAACGCATGGAATGAACGCTTTGCCGCATATCAAAAAGCGCATCCCCGCTCGGCTGCGGAGTTAATTCGCCGCATGCGTGGTGATTTACCAGCGGACTTTACAGAAAAGGTGCATGCACTTGTAGCGCAGTGCCAAGCGAAAGCAGAGACGATTGCAACACGCAAGTCGAGCCAGAATGCCATTGAAGCCTTAGCATCCGCTGTACCAGAAATGATGGGCGGCTCGGCTGATTTAACCGGCTCGAACTTGACCAATTGGAGCGCATGTAAACCCGTGCGCGCCAAGCAGTGGGGTAATCACATTAATTACGGTGTGCGTGAATTCGGGATGAGCGCCATCATGAATGGCATGGCTCTGCACGGCGGTTACATTCCGTTCGGCGGCACCTTCTTGACCTTCTCGGATTACAGCCGCAATGCGCTCCGCATGGCTGCGCTGATGAAGCTTCGCAGTATTTTTGTCTTTACCCATGACTCGATTGGTTTGGGCGAAGATGGTCCAACCCACCAGTCGGTGGAGCAGGTATCGAGTTTGCGTTTGATACCCAATCTCGCCGTATGGCGTCCTTGCGATACCACCGAGAGCGCGGTGGCGTGGGGCGCGGCATTGGAGCGTAAGCACGGACCAAGCGCTTTGATTTTTAGTCGTCAAAATTGCCCATTTATCGCGCGCACACAAAAGCAAATCGAGAGCATCGCGCGCGGTGGCTATGTGGTGCACGAACCCAGCAAAGCGGCTAAAGCGGTCATCATTGCAACCGGCTCTGAAGTGGGTTTAGCCATGCAAACTGCAGCGCATTTAGCCAAAGAAGGCATTGGTATCCGTGTGGTGTCGATGCCATCAACGACTTACTTTGATCAACAGGACATCCAATACAAAGCCAGCGTATTACCGGCAGGCTTACCGCGCGTCGCGATTGAGGCGGGTGTGACGGATTACTGGTGGAAGTACGGCTGCGCCGCGGTGCATGGAGTAGATACGTTTGGTGAATCAGCGCCAGCCAATCAGTTGTATGCGCACTTTGGTTTGACGGTCGACCAGATTAGTGTGACGATCAAGCAATGCATTGCGCAAGCGAAATAACGAGAATGCGGTAATCAGCGATTAATCGAAAACAGAGCAAGGAAAGAAAATGACGATTCGGGTTGCAATTAATGGCTATGGCCGAATTGGCCGCATGGTGCTACGCGCCTTGTATGAAGATCAGCCGGGCCTCGCTAAAAAACGCGATATCAAAATTGTGGCGATTAATGCCATGGGCGACATTGATATCAACGCGCACCTCACCCAATACGATTCAGCGCATGGCCGCTTTCCGGGTACGGTTACGGTCGATGGCGATCATATGGTGGTGAACGGCGATCGCATCAAAATGTATTCGACACGCAATCCGCTCGAAACCCCTTGGGGCGAGCATCAAGTTGATTTAGTGCTCGAGTGCTCGGGTAAATTTACCTCCAAAGAAAAAGCCTTAGTGCACATTCAGCAGGGCGCGAAAAAAGTACTGATCTCAGCCCCTGGTGAAAAAGACGTGGATGCGACGATCGTCTACGGTGTGAACGAGAAGGTCCTTAAATCCACCGATGTGGTGGTCTCGAATGCCAGTTGCACTACCAACTGTTTGGCGCCCTTAGTCAAACCCTTGTTAGACGCCATCGGCATCGAATCCGGCCTCATGACTACGATTCACGCCTTTACCAACGATCAGGTCTTAACCGATGTGTATCACAAGGACATGCGCCGCGCGCGTTCCGCGGTGAGCAGCATGATTCCCACCAAAACCGGCGCTGCCAAGGCAGTGGGTTTGGTCTTGCCGGAACTTGCAGGTCGTTTTGATGGCTTTGCGATGCGCGTTCCGGTGATTAATGTATCGGTGGTCGATTTAACCTTTGTGGCTAAACGGGTCACCAGCGTGGATGAGGTCAATAGCATCCTCAAAACAGCCAGCGAAGGCGAGCTCAAGGGTATTTTGGGCTTTAATACCCTGCCACTGGTTTCCATCGACTTCAACCACGATCCCCGCCCGAGTATTTACGATTCCAGCCAAACGCGCGTTTCTGCGGATGGCAAATTGGTTAAGGTGCTTTCTTGGTACGACAACGAGTGGGGTTATTCAGTGCAGATGCTGAACGCGGCCGAGGCCTTGATGGCGGTTTGATCGATTTAAGGCCGTATGCCATAAAACGATAAAAAGGGGCTAAAAAGCCCCTTTTTTGCACCTAAACCGGTCGTTTTTAGCTGTTTTTGCTCTTTTTACCGATTTAGCCTACTTGCGTTTGTGAGCGCAGTTTTTCTTCTGGCAGTGCCCGTACATCGCTAACGCATGCTCTTCGAGGGCAAAACCCAGGGATTTGGCGATTTCTTTTTGGCGCCGCTCGATCGCAGGGTCAACAAACTCCTCGACATGGCCGCAATCGAGGCAAACCAGGTGGTCATGGTGCGTCCCCTCATTCAGCTCGTAAATCGCCCGGCTATCACCCTTGCTGGACTCAAAATGGCTGCGCAGCAAGAGGCCGGCCTGCTCAAATTGCGTGAGAACGCGGTAAACCGTGGCTAAACCGATGTCTTTGTCTTCTTTTGCCATGGCCATGAAGATTTCTTCGGCGCTAAAGTGGGCCCCAGGATGCTGATGAAAAAAATCGAGGATTTTTAAGCGGGGGGCGGTGGCTTTGAGGCCAATATCCCGTAAGTCGGCTGGCGATGGGTTTTGGATCATGGGTATGCTTTGAGGGCTAAAATCAAGACCTTAATGATACGGCCAGCTATGCAAAATTGTCTTTTACGGATTGAACGCGTTTTACAGGACTGCTTGATCGCTTTCGCGCGGTTTTACAAGCCCTTTGCTATTGCCTTGACCTGTGCGGGCGCGGTTGCGGTGACCGGTTGTTCCACTACGGTGGACGATACGCAGCGCACGATGATGAATAGCATCTTCCGGCCGTATGTCCCTGACATCGTTCAGGGGAATTTTATTTCCAGTGAGCAATACGCTAAGTTGCAAGTCGGTATGAGCCGTGAACAAGTCCGCCAAATTTTAGGTACCCCTTTACTCGCCAGTTACTTTCACGCCAATCGCTGGGACTACGTGTTTGAGTTCAAACGCCTTAATGAAAAAATCAGCAAAGAGCGCCGCGTGACGGTATTTTTTGAGGGCGATAAAGTCACGAAGTTCAATGGCGATGCCTTGCCAACCGAGGTAGAGCTGGTGGCGGAGATCGATAACTACGCTAAGAACAAGCGCTCGTTTTGGGACATTATTACCGGTCAAAATAAACCGCCTGTAACGCCGCCCCTGCAACAGCCTGAAGTATTGATACCGAGCAAGCCAGGTGGGCCAATCGTCACGCCCGTCAAGTAATAAGGGTGTATGCGTAACCGCATTCCACGTGTTGAACGTAAGTAAACCGCTATCAAGTAAAGAGTGAGATTATGAAAATCGCAATCGCAGGAGCGAGTGGCCGAATGGGCAAAATGCTGATCGAGGCCGTATTGCAATTGCCTGACGCTAGCTTAGTCGGCGCGCTTGATCACGCAACTTGTCCTGTATTAGGCGAGGATGCCGGCGCCTTTTTGGGTAAAAAGACCGGCGTTCTTATCACTGCCGATTTGGCGCATGGTCTGCGCGATGCCGATTATTTAATAGACTTCACAAGACCAGAAGGTACGATGGTGCATTTGGCCGCGTGCGCAAAGCAGGGCGTCAAGATGATTATTGGCACCACCGGCTTAAGCGCAGAGCAGATTGCGGAGCTGAAAACAGCATCCTCAAAAATGGCGATCGTGTTTGCGCCCAATATGAGTGTGGGCGTCAATGTGACCCTAAAATTATTAGAGGTCGCAGCCAAGATGCTGGATACCGGTTACGACATTGAAATCGTTGAAGCGCACCACCGTCACAAAGTCGATGCACCCTCGGGTACCGCTCTGAAAATGGGAGAGGTCATTGCAGGCGCCTTGGGTCAGTCGCTGCAGGATGTCGCGGTTTACGCGCGTGAAGGCCATACCGGCGAGCGCAAGGCCGGCTCGATTGGTTTTGCCACGATTCGGGGCGGCGATATCGTGGGTGATCACACCGTGCTTTTCGCAGGCGAAGGCGAGCGCATTGAGATTAGCCATAAATCGTCTAGCCGTCAGTCTTACGCGCAGGGTTCGATTCGGGCCGCGCGTTTTTTAGAGAACAAAACCACCGGCCTTTTTGATATGCAAGATGTTCTGGGTCTGCGCTCGTAAGCATTTAAAAAAACGCCAAGACATAAAAAGACAACACAAAGCCATTACAGCGAAAAGAGCCTTACACGATGAGTACGGAATACGACTACCGCAGCATTGAAGCGGCAGCCCAAGCGGATTGGAATAGCAAAGACGTGTACCGCGTCACCGAAGACGCGGTTAATGCGCACGGTAAACCCAAGCCGAAGTACTACGCCTGCTCCATGCTGCCTTACCCATCGGGTAAATTGCACATGGGCCATGTGCGCAACTACACCATCAATGATGTGATGGCGCGACAACTGCGCATGCAGGGTTATAACGTACTCATGCCAATGGGTTGGGATGCCTTCGGCATGCCCGCTGAAAACGCGGCGATACAAAACAAAGTACCACCCGCCGAGTGGACTTACCAAAACATTGCTTACATGAAAAAGCAAATGGCGGCGATGGGTTTGGCGATTGACTGGTCGCGTGAAATCGCGACCTGCAAGCCAGATTACTACCGCTGGAACCAGTGGCTCTTTTTAAAGATGCTGGAAAAAGGGATTGCCTACCGCAAAACCCAAGTCGTCAATTGGGATCCGATCGATCAAACGGTTCTTGCCAATGAGCAGGTGATCGAGGGGCGCGGTTGGCGCTCGGGCGCTTTAGTGGAAAAGCGCGAAATACCTGGCTACTACTTGAACATCACGGGCTACGCTGAGCAGCTTCTCAGCGGTCTGGATGGCCTGGGCTGGCCCGAGCGCGTGAAAACCATGCAGCAAAACTGGATTGGCAAAAGCCGCGGCGTGCGTTTTGCCTTTGATCACGCGATCAAAAATAGCGCCGGTGAATTGATTCAGGATGGCAAGCTGTATGTCTTTACGACGCGGGCCGATACGATTATGGGCGTGACCTTTTGCGCTGTCGCGGCAGAGCATCCGCTTGCCACCGAGGCGGCGCGCACCAATCCCCAGTTGGCCGCTTTCATTGAACAATGCAAAACCGGTAGCGTGATCGAAGCCGATCTCGCCACCCAAGAAAAAGAAGGCATGTTCACGGGCTTGTACGTGACCCACCCCGTAAGCAAAGAACCTGTGCCGCTCTGGGTTGGTAACTACGTTCTGATGAGTTATGGCGATGGCGCCGTGATGGGTGTGCCCGCCCACGATGAGCGCGACTTTGCGTTTGCCCTGAAATACCATTTGCCCATTAAACAGGTGATTGCCTTAAGCAGCGAGTCGCCGATGTTTAATCCAACGCAGTGGGATGCGTGGTATGCCCAAAAAGAGAATGCGCAGTGCATTAATAGCGGTAAGTACGACGGCCTCTCGGTTGCCGATGCGGTCACTGCCGTAGCTGCTGATTTGGCAGCGATAGGCGTTGGTGAAATCAAAACCACGTATCGGCTGCGCGATTGGGGTATTTCGCGGCAACGCTATTGGGGTACGCCGATTCCGATTATTCATTGCGGTGATGAGGCGAATCCCGGCTGCGGCGCGGTTCCGGTCCCGGAAAAAGATTTGCCAGTCGTGTTACCGGAAGATTGCGTTCCGGATGGCAGTGGCAACCCCCTGAATAAACGCGCTGACTTTTTAAATGTCGCTTGCCCGAAGTGCGGTAAGCCGGCACGCCGCGAGACCGACACCATGGATACCTTTGTGGATTCGTCATGGTATTTCATGCGGTATACCGGTGCGGATGCGAAAACCATGGTGGACCAGCGGAACGCCTACTGGATGCCGATGGATCAGTACATTGGCGGTATTGAGCATGCGATTTTGCATTTACTCTACGCGCGCTTCTGGACTAAGGTGATGCGCGATTTGGATTTAATCGCTTTTGATGAGCCCTTTGCGAATTTGTTGACGCAAGGCATGGTGCTCAATGAAACCTATTACAGTGAAGACGCCACTGGTAAAAAAACCTGGCTTAATCCGCTGGATGTGGAATTAAGCCTAGATGATAAAGGCAGGCCTACTGGCGCTCAGCTCAAAGCGGGTGCTAGTATTGATCTGGGTGGTAATCCCATTGTGATTGGCGGCGTCGAAAAGATGTCCAAGAGTAAAAACAATGGCGTTGATCCACAAGCCTTGATTGATCAGTATGGCGCTGATACCGCTAGGCTCTTTACGATGTTCGCCGCGCCGCCGGAACAGCAGCTCGAGTGGTCTGGCGCCGGCGTTGAAGGAGCCTCACGCTTTTTGCGGCGCGTTTGGTCGTATTGCATGAGCCAGGCAGCCGCCATCCTTACTGCGCAAACGGATGGCGCGCTACCGCCTGATTTAAATGAGCAGGAAAAAGCCTTGCGCCGCGAAGTGCATACGATTTTGAAGCAAGCCAATTTCGATTACCAGCGTCGCCAATACAACACGGTGGTCTCCGCGGCGATGAAGATGCTCAATAGCCTAGAGCCGATCAAACTGCATGTGGCGCAGGGCAGTGAGAATGCGGTTCGGCCAGCAGTGTTACGGGAATGCATCGGCATTTTGCTGCGCATGCTCTATCCGGTAGTGCCGCACCTTACGCATCGTTTATGGATTGAGATGGGCTACGCCGATGGCGCCAACGTTATTTTGGATGCGCCCTGGCCAGCGGTAGACGAGGCGGCTTTGGTGCAAACCGAGATTGCGTTGGTATTGCAGATCAATGGTAAGTTGCGGGGCTCGATTACGGTTGCGGCCGATGCGAGTAAAGAGGCGATTGAAGCCGCCGCTTTGCAAAGCGAGGTGGCGATCAAGGCGTTGGGCGGCGGGACGCCCAAGAAGGTAATCGTAGTTCCAGGTCGTTTAGTGAATATAGTGGCTTAGTGGATTCAAGATGCCTTCATCAACCCCAAGATAAGCGAGCCTGCCATGAAACTGAGCTCTAGCTTTAATCAGCACCTGCCTAGTGCAGGGCGCAGAACCTGCTTAGGCGCTCTTGTTGCCTTGCCAGTGCTTTTGTCGGCCTGTGGTTTTAAGTTGCGTGGCTCGGTATCCATTCCGTACAAGGTCATTGCGATTACGGGTAATCCATCGCCGCCGCTGCGCTCTGACTTAGAGATGATTATTTTGACGGGCAGCGATTCGAAGGTAGCCAACAATCCCAAAGATGCGGATTTGATTTTAGAGATCATCAGCGAACAAAATAGCCGTGAGATTTTGGCTTATAACGCCAATGGTCAGATCTCTGCTTACCGTTTGAACTCTCGGGTGGCATTTAGAGCATCCGATCAAAATGGCGTCGATATTGTTCCCGAGTCGGAGATTTACGTGACGCGCGATATGGACTTCTCCGTCTCGACCGTTCTAGCTACCGATGTGCAGCAAGCGCAATTTACCAATGCGATGCGGACTGATTTGTCCTTGCAAATTCTGCGCCGCGTGTCTGCTGCGGCCAAACCCAGAGCCCCTGCTTCTGGCGGCAATACCATGCCAATGGGTAAACCGTAATTGGTTTCGCGCTTGATTCCATGATGACCAGTGATGCGCTACAAGCGCACATCAGCAGCCTTCAGTCTAGCCTAGCGCTATCTCCCGTGTATGTGTTTTGCGGGGATGAGCCCTTACTGATGATGGAGCTGATGGATCAATTGCGCGCGGCGGCCAAGAAACTGGGCTATACCGAGCGCGAAGTCTTGGTGCATGAACGCTATTTTGATTGGTCCGAATTGCTCTCGGCTGGGCAAACCATGTCCTTGTTTGGCGATAAGCGCTGGTTGGAGTTGCGCATTCCGACGGGCAAGCCGGGCCGCGATGGTGCTGAAGCCTTAAAGCAATTTGCCGCTCAAATCGAAGCGCAATCCCCCGGTCAAGATGGCCCCGATACGATCGTGTGCATTGTGCTGCCCAAACTCGATGGCAAAACCAAAGCCTCGGCCTGGTTTAGCGCCTTAGAAGACGCATCGATAGCGGTGCAGATTGACTCGATTGATCGCAGTCATTTGCCGCACTGGATTTTGCAGCGTCTGAAACAACAAGGGCAATCCGTAGAGTCTGGATCGGCAGGTCAAGAAGCACTTGAATTTTTTGCGAATCAAGTCGAGGGTAATTTGATTGCTGCCCATCAAGAAATCCAGAAACTGGGCTTACTGTATCCCCAGGGCGTTCTGAGTGAGGCGCACATTCGGGAATCGATTTTGAAGGTAGCGCGCTACGATGTATTCCAGTTAACCGAATCCATGCTGACAGGCGATTTAGCCCGTTTAAACCGCATGCTTGATGGCCTTAAGGGTGAGGGAGAGCCATTGCCTTTAGTGCTCTGGAGCGTAACCGAGGAGCTTCGGATACTATCGAAGATCAAGGATGCGAGCGACCGCGGCGAGTCAGTGCAGCAGCTGATGCGCGCCAATCGCATTTGGGGCAATAAAGAGAAGTTGTATCCGAATGCGCTACGCCGGATTAACCCTGCCAAATTGCGCCGCGCGATGCAAGTCGCGGCAGGCTTAGATCGGCAAGCCAAGGGTTTATCGGCTGCTGAATTACCAGCCGATCCGTGGGATGGTCTGCGTTTGGTGGGCAGCTTGTTGAGATAGAAAAACAGAGTGATAGAGCAAATATGAGTACAGCAATAACCGAGATGATGCAGTCGATTGGCAAAGCGGCCAGAGTAGCCTCGCGGGCGATGGCGCGCGCGACTACCGAACAGAAGAATCAGGCACTCTTGCATATCGCGCGTTTGGTGCGCGAGCAAGCAGACCCGATATTGCAAACCAATCAGATCGATGTGGAGCGCGCTAAAAAAAGCGGCCATGATGCGGCCTTTATTGATCGCCTGACCATGACCGCGAAAACCGTGGAGTCGATGGCCTTGGGTTTAGAGCAAATCGCTCGCTTGGAAGATCCGATTGGCAAAATCAGCCCCTTAAAGCGCCAAGCATCTGGTATTGAGCTGGGGCAAATGCGGGTTCCTTTGGGTGTGATTGGCATCATTTATGAATCCCGCCCCAATGTGACCATCGATGCGGCGGCCTTGTGCCTGAAATCAGGTAATGCGGTGATTTTGCGCGGCGGCTCCGAAGCGATTGATTCCAATACGCTTTTAGCGGGTTTAATTCAGCAGGGTTTGGCTGCGGCGCAGCTGCCCGCTAATGCGGTGCAGGTCGTTACAACAACCGATCGCGCTGCCGTCGGTGAAATGATCACCATGACGGAGTACATCGATGTGATCGTACCGCGGGGTGGAAAAAGTTTAATCGCGCGCCTGATGGCCGATGCGAGGGTGCCGATGATTAAGCACCTCGATGGCATTTGCCACACCTTTATAGATCAGGATGCGGATATGGATCTCGCCATTACAGTCTGCGATAACGCCAAGACGCAGCGCTATGCGCCGTGCAATGCGATGGAGACCTTGCTGGTGCATGAAGCGATTGCTGCCGCGGTCTTGCCGCGCTTGTGCAAGATCTACCAAGACAAGGGGGTTGAGCTGCGGGTGGATACAAAAACCCGCGCCACTCTTGAGTTAGCCGGTTTTCAGAATCTGGTGGATGCAACAGAAGACGATTGGAAAACCGAATACCTTGCCCCGATTTTGTCGATTAAGACCGTGGGCTCGCTTGACGAAGCCATGGATCACATTGAGCGCTATGGTAGTAAACATACCGATGCCATCATTACGACCAATGCGGCGACAGCGGACCGTTTCTTGCGCGAAGTCGATAGTGCCAGCGTGATGGTCAATACCAGCACCCGCTTTGCGGATGGTTTTGAATACGGTCTCGGTGCGGAAATTGGTATCTCGAATGACAAGCTGCATGCGCGTGGCCCCGTCGGTTTGGATGGTTTAACCTCACTCAAATACATTGTGATGGGGCATGGAGAAATACGGACCTAGTCAGTCAAACAGATGAAGTAAATGAAGCGCATTCAGGCAATCGTGCCGGAATGCAAACAAGCAAAGGGTAAAAAATGGGTGATGCGTATCTTTGGACGAAAACATTTCACATTGTTTTAGTGGCTTCGTGGTTTGCCGGGCTTTTTTACTTGCCGCGCATTTTTGTCAATATGGCGCAAGAGACCAATCCGGAAGTCAATGCCCGCTTACTGGGTATGGCCGATCGACTCTTTCGGTTCATGACGATTCTGATGGTGCCGGCAGTGGTGTTGGGTGTCGTGTTGTGGCTCCACTTTGGCATTGGCCGCGGCGCGGGTTGGATGCATCCCAAACTGCTTTTTGTGCTGATCATTTTGGGTTACCACCATTCCTGCTATACCTTGCTCAAAAAATTCCGGGCAGGTAAAAACAAACGCAGCCATATTTGGTTTCGGTGGTTCAATGAAGTGCCCGTCGTGCTGCTGGTGATTATTACCGCCTTGGTTGTGATTAAGCCTTAAGCAAGTTGGTATTGATTTCCCTTTTTATTTTTTTAGGCTTTTTTCATGCGATTTTTTGTGGTGTGCCCTGGCGGATTGGAAACGGTTTTAGCCCATGAGTTAAAACAGATTGCCGAGCGCCCCGAGGTAAAAGCCCAGGGCGTTTGGGTGATGGATCCAACGCCAACCAGCCCTACGGGTGGCGTGGGTTTGGCGGGTCCGCTGTCGGCGGCGATGGCGCTCAATCTCCATTCGCGCATTGCTAGTCGTGTGCTCTTGCAAATGGCCGAGTCGACTTACCGTCAGGAAGATGATTTATATCGCTTAGCCCATGGCCTAGCCTGGGAAGAGTGGTTTAGTCACAAACAAACCTTGCGAGTGGATGTCACGGCGCATCGCTCGCCACTTAAGAGTTTGAACTTTGCGACCTTAAAAATCAAAGATGCGATTGTGGATCGCCTGCGTGAGGTCTCGGGGGATCGCCCTTCGATCGATACGGCCTTTCCGGATGTGCGGGTACAGGCCCATTTAACCGCCACCCATGTATCGATTTATTTAGATACCTCGGGTGAGGCCTTGTTTAAGCGCGGCTGGCGTGATGAAAAAGGCGACGCCCCTTTAAAAGAAAACCTCGCTGCCGGTATTTTGGCGCTCACAGGCTGGCAGCCGAAGCAGCCCTTATTTGATCCGATGTGCGGTAGCGGCACGTTTCTAATTGAAGCAGCGCAGATCGCCATGGGTATTCCGCCGGGAGCGATTCGGGCGGGTTTATATGACGAGTCAGGAAAGGAAGCGACGCCCAGCCGTTTAGCTTACCGTCCGTTGGTGACCTCGGTGCATGGCTTTGGATTTTTGCGTTTAAAGCCATACATAGCTGGAGCGGAACAGAAGAAATGGCAAGCCTTAAAGGATGCTGTTGTGGCAGAAATGATGGAACGCCGCCAGGCATATCCAGATGCCCAGTCCTTGCGCATCAGCGGTAGCGACATTAATGAAAAACTCGTCTCAATGACTAAATCCAACTGGCAGCGCGCGCAGCTACCCGGTTTGCCTGTGGTGCGTCAGGTCGATGCCTTAGCGGCCAAGCCGCCGGTAATTGCGAGTGATGCATCGGGAGCGGGCTTGCCCGGATTGGCCCTGCTTAACCCCCCCTACGGACAGCGCCTAGGCATTAAAGGCGGCCGGGGCGATGATCGCGATCGCGCTCAGGACTCTTATGATGATGAGGGCTACGGTGAGGATGCGGATCCATACAGCCACACCATTGAAACCGGACGCCAAAGCGCCAAGCGCTCGAGCCGCGAGTCTTTAAAACGCCTGCAAGCCGAAGAAGAAATGGATCCCGCGTTTTTAGAGTTTATGAAGCAGTTTGGGCAGCATCTTAAAGACGCGTTTGGCGGCTGGCATGTGTTTATCTTGACGGCCGATATGGCCTTACCAGGTCAATTGCGCATCAAAGAGTCACGCCGGACTCCACTCTTTAATGGCCCACTCGAATGCCGCTTGTTCCGCTTTGAAATGCGCTCCAAAGCGGAGCGTTTGGATTCTTCTGGCAAGCCAGCTTAGCTAGGACAGGGGCTAAGTGCTTTCATTAAAATGACTAAGATGGGTAAGCTTAAGCTACTTGGGGGCATTGGTGCAGGTGCCAAAATAGAACCCATGTGGATTAAAAAAGATGCTCGCAGCGATACCATCATTTTTTCCACTCAGCAATTTGAGTCGGATTACAAGCATTGGATTAAAGAGCAAAGCACACAGTTTGAACGCCATGGGCTGTGGTGCGATGATGTGAGGACGTGGTAAATGCAGAAGTTGATATTAACCTCAATTGAGCTTGCCTTGAGTCAGCGAACCCATATCGATAGAAAAAAATGGATGTCGTCACCAGCGGAATTGAGTTGATATTCAGCATTAAAATTAGAAATCGTAAAAATAGAGCTGAGCAAAGAAAGATAAAACGCAATGGAATTTAAAACCTATATGTGCCTCATTTGTGGCTGGGTATACGATGAAGCCGCCGGTCTTCCAGATGAAGGGATTGCGCCAGGAACACTGTGGAAAGATGTGCCCATTAACTGGACTTGTCCGGAGTGTGGCGCGCGTAAAGACGATTTTGAGATGATGGCAATTTAATTGCTAACGTAAAAAACTAAACAGAGCGGATGAACAGCACATGGGCCTAAACGAAACCGTATTCGAGCGCGCGCAACAAACCATTCCAGGCGGAGTGAACTCCCCCGTTCGGGCTTTTCGTCAGGTGGGCGGCGCTCCGCGTTTTATTAAGAAGGCACTAGGCCCGCACTTTTGGGATATTGAAGATAAACGTTACGTTGACTTAATCATGTCGTGGGGTCCGATGATTGCGGGCCACGCCAATCCAGAAGTGGTTGAGGCTGTGCAGAAAGCGGCTGAGCTCAGTTTTAGCTATGGCGCGCCTACCGTCGGTGAAATCGAGTTGGCCGAGCGCATTTGCGCCATTATGCCCAGTGTTGAACAAATTCGGATGGTATCGAGTGGGACCGAGGCAACCATGAGCGCTCTGCGTTTAGCCCGTGGCTATACCGGACGCGATTTGATTATTAAGTTTGAAGGCTGCTATCACGGCCATGCCGATAGCCTCTTAGTCAAAGCGGGCTCGGGTTTGCTCACCTTTGCCGATTCAACCCAAAATGCGCCCTCATCGGGTGGCGTTCCGCAAGATTTAGTTAAACACACCTTAGTGTTGCCTTACAACGATACAACGGCCATTGAAGAAACCTTTAAATTGCATGGTGATCAGATTGCAGCGGTGATCATTGAGCCGATTGCTGGAAACATGAACCTCATTAAAGCCAAGCCCGATTTTTTGGCGGCAATCCGGAAGTTAACCCAGCACCACGGCAGCGTTTTGATTTACGACGAAGTGATGACAGGCTTTCGGGTGGCGCTGGGCGGCGCGCAAAGCCTGCAAGGCATCACCCCAGACCTAACTTGCCTCGGTAAGGTGATGGGCGGCGGTATGCCCATGGCAGCCTTTGGTGGCAAAAAAGAGATCATGCAAAAGTTAGCGCCCTTGGGCAACGTCTATCAGGCGGGTACGCTCTCGGGTAACCCAGTAGCAGTTGCAGCCGGCATGAAAACCTTGGAGATTATTTCCCGTGATGGTTTCTTTGACTGCCTTAGTGGTCAAACCACGAAGCTGATGGCAGGCCTGCAGCAAGCGGCCAATGAAGCGGGCATTCCATTTTCCACTGACAGTGTAGGCGGTATGTTTGGTTTTTACTTTACCGATCAAGTCCCCACCTCATTTGATGCGGTAACCAAAAGCAATATCGATGCATTTAAGGTGTTCTTTCATGCGATGCTGGATGAAGGCGTCTACTTGGCGCCATCAGCCTATGAGGCGGGTTTTACGTCGATCGCGCATGACAATGCCGTACTCGATGAAATTATTACCGCATCTAAAAAAGCATTTGTGCGTTTGAAATAACTCTTTGGTTTAGAGGGGAGTTTCTATTGATTAATTGCTCGTTAAATCAAACCAAAATAGCTTAAAGATTGATTAAAGATACTTGAAAGTCAATCAAACCGCGGCGCTAAGTCCTCCTCTTTTGGCTCAAGCACAACAGCTAGGCGAACACATTGCGCGTTTGCGCACAGCCCGACGTATGAAGCAATTTGAGGCAGCTCTACGCGCAGGCATATCCAGAAATACAGCCTATCGCCTTGAACATGGAGATCCTGGAGTAGCAATGGGGCAAGTTCTGCGATATATCGATGCAATTGCACCCACCTTAATTAGTCAGCACTTGCGCGAAAGAACCCAGCGGGTACGCAGCATGACTGCTGCGGAGTTAAAAGAGTTGGATTTTTAAGGGCGGCGCTTTAGCCATTAGTATGTTGAGTGAGCAACACGATAATTATCAGGAATACGGATGGTTTACTTAACCCCTTACATCCGCAGGGGGTGGTCGTAGCCCGTGACCTGCACGATACGTAGCTTATGAGTTCGGCTACTCGCTGCAGAGTCGGGCACCTCAATGGCGGTGAGCTTGCCGCCCCAAACGCAGCCAGTATCTAGGCCGGTGACATTACTGCGATCAATCAAACCTAATGTCGACCAGTGCCCAAAAAACACATGGGTGTTTGCGGTCTTGCGCCGCTTCACTTCAAACCAAGGGAGATAGCCTTTAGGGCCAGCCTCTAAACCCTCTTTGCTGTCAAATTCCATTTGGCCTTTAGGCGTGCAAAAACGCAGGCGGGTCAGGGCGTTGGTGATCACGCGTAGGCGATCGTTTCCTTTTAGCGAGTTACTCCATTTGGTCGGGGTGTTGCCATACATCTCCGCCAAAAACCGCTTGTAAGTCGATTTGCGCAGTGCCTTTTCCACTTCGTGGGCGCATTCCAGTGTTTGGCTTACATCCCAATTGGGCAGTACGCCCGCATGCACCAGCAAGGCGTGACCATTACAGAGTGCCATCGGGCGATGGCGCAGCCAATCGATCAGCTCTGCTCGGTCTTTGGCTTTGAGAATGCCATCCAGAGTATCCAGTGGACGCGCTCCCCGCAGGCCCGCATCGCGCGCCAAGAGATTGAGGTCATGGTTACCAAGGATGCATTCGGCAATGCCTTGCTCTTGGAGTGACTTTAAGCGCCGCAGCGTTCCCAACGAATCCGGACCCCGGTTGACGAGGTCGCCCAGGCAAATGAGTTTTGATTTCTTGGGCAATTTGGCAATCAGTGCATCAAGCTGCTCTAAGCAGCCCTGCACATCGCCGATAGCGTAAACGGATGACATGGGCAAAGTGTAGTGGATTGACGAAAAATGATCACATCCGTCTAAAAGCATGAACATTGCATCAAAGTCGCCATTACAGGTGGATTAGACCGTAATGCATGTTGCGCTTAGGCAGCAGGAGTTTTCTTTACTACGCCATACCGCAGCAAGGTTTCTTTACGGGCTTCGTCATGGTTCACGATGGGCAGGGGGTAATCGCGGCCAAGCAAAATGCCGGCGGCTTCTAATTCAATATGGCCGGCTTCCCACGGCGCATGAATCGATTTATCCGAGAGCTTTTCTAAAACGGGAATGTAGCGCCGAATGAACTTGCCTTGCGGATCAAAGCGCTGCGATTGGGTGGTGGGATTAAAGATACGGAAATAAGGCTGGGCATCACAGCCCGAGGAGGAGGCCCATTGCCAGCCTCCGTTGTTGGAGGAGAACTCAAAATCATTGAGGTGCTTGGCAAAATAGGCCTCACCCCAGCGCCAATCGATACCCAAGTCTTTCGTTAAGAAGCTCGCCACAATCATGCGCAGGCGGTTGTGCATATAACCACTTTGATTGAGCTGGTGCATGGCGGCATCCACCAAGGGGTAACCCGTCTTGCCATCACACCAAGCCGCAAAGCGTTTCTTCGCAATGGCGCCGCCTTCCCAAACGATGGCATCGTAATCGGGTTTGAAGGAAACGCCTTTTGCTAAGCGAGGGTGATTGGCCAAAATCATGAAATAAAAATCACGCCAAATTAATTCACTGAGCCAGATGGTGGCGCCCATACTGCCAGAGAGCATTCGCCGGTGGGCTTCCCGCACCAAACCCCGAATCGAAAGCATGCCAAAGCGCAGGTGGGTGGATAAATAACTGACGCCCTTCACTGCCGGAAAATCCCTTCCGATTTGATATTGATCGATGCGCGTTAAGAAGTCTTCTAAAAAGGATTGGCCGCCATCCGAACCGGGGGGCAGGTAGGTTTCAATACCGGTTGCGCAAAAGCCCATTGACTCCAGTGAGGGAATGCCTAAATCCAGCTTTTTGGGAATGGCCGCAAATTGACCCGGCTTTGCTTTACAGGGATAGGGCGCGAGATCACGTTCTTCAAGGCGCTTGAGCCACGCATTTTTATAGGGCGTAAATACCGAAAATATCGTACTGGAATTAGTCAGCACCTCTTGCCGTTCAAAGATCACTTGGTCTTTAAAGGACTCAAATGCAATACCTTGCTTTTCAAGGGAGGCTGCAATGGCTGCGTCGCGCTCCATCGCACTGGGTTCGTAGTCGTGATTGACCATAACGCATGCCACACCCAGCTCTTTAGCTAACTTAGGGATGCATTCCGTCGGGTTGCCGTAACGCACGATTAGGCCGCCACCCTGTTTGCGAAGGGCGGCATCCATTTGGGTAATACCTTGCCAAATAAAATCCACGCGCCGATCAGCAGTCAGGGCATCACCTTTGCCCTCTTTTAAGGGATCCAAGATGGTGGTATCGAACACAAATGCCAGCCAAACCGATTTGCTCGATGCAAGCGCATGGCTCAGGGCGGCATGGTCATAGAGCCGCAGGTCACGCCGCAGCCAAACCAGGCTCGCTGAATGAGAATGGGTAGCTGAAACGGGAGCGGAAGGGGTATTCGATAGGGCCATAGGCGCTATCTTAGGGCTTAATTTGAATTCAGGTGAAACTCAAGCAAAGTAGCGATCCAAGATCCCCAAAATGGCCACCCCTGAAATCAAAATGCCACCCAGCTTGTAAACCAATGTGTGTTCAATGACGCTCAGTTGAGTATGAATGCATTGAATGTCAATCCGAAGGGCATTAATTTCGTGCTGTCACTTTTGAATATCCGTCGCTAGTACGACAACGAGCCCTTTACAAAACGTACGCTTTATCGTACTATGTTCAAAAGGGAGTAATTTTATGACAACAATTACCGCAAGCGAAGCTAGGGCAGGGCTCTATCGTCTTATTGATCAAACAGCAGAAACACACAAACCTGTACTGATATCCGGTAAGCGGGCAAATGCCGTTTTGGTTTCTGAAGAAGATTGGAGCGCGATTCAGGAAACGCTATATCTATTAGCAATTCCAGGGATGAGGGAGTCAATTAAAGAGTCGATGGCTGAGCCATTAGCTAAAAGCAAAAGGACACTGAAGTGGTGAATTGGAATACGACCTATTCCAAGTTTGCTCTCAAGGATGCTAAAAAACTCTCAGCAGCTGGATTACGAGATAAGGCGCAGGCCTTGTTAGATATCCTAGAAATAGATCCGTTTCAAAATCCGCCCCCATATGAAAAGTTAGTTGGTGATATGAGGGGCACTTATTCTCGCAGGATTAATATTCAACACCGTTTGGTATATGAGGTTTTCCGTAAAGAAAAGACGGTACGCGTTTTAAGAATGTGGACGCATTACGAATAGGGTACGCACCGATGTATCTTAAAAAACATGGATATTTTTGATTGCGGCGCTACTTACTAGGTCGGCGTCAGGCTGCTTGTTATATGCCATCCATGGTTTCGCATTGTTTACAGTGATTGATTTTGATGGCAGTCGGAATTACTTACTTTGATGCCAATTTTTTAAATTAGCTCAATAAGAAGTCAAAAATTAGTTTGTAGGACAGAAGGGTAATTTAGGCGTAGTGATGGCGACAGGCGATGATGACAAGCTGATTGTGGTCGGTTGTATAAACCAAGCAGTTGACCTCATCAATGCGTCAAGACCAAAGACTCGATAAAGCCTCTTTTAAGACTACGTCGTTATCAAGACTACTTTTTAATCTGCATTGACCCATACCAGTTTACTGAGCCCCACTTATTTCCTATCCAAGAGCGCCTTGGATTTGACTTGCCCCTTACGGTATTGCATTAAGGACTTCTCCAAGTGGTTGACGTTCGTTGGAGATTTAAATAAATAAAATGTTTCCATCATGCTGTTATAGGTATTTAAGGACGTCACAACGGTATCTTCCGCATCCCTACGAGAAATGATCGCCACATCACTATCGGATACGACCTGATCTATTACTTGGTTAAGTTGATTTATAGCATCGGAAAAATGAATGACTCGCACCGCGCTCCCTTTATTTATTCTTTGTGCTGTATAAGCATATTTGACTCCATGCAATACATACAAGACCCTTGAGATCACCAAAAGTCAGAAAACAATGCCCACCCTGTCTTTATATGGAAAATGGGGTAACAGGTTGGAATAAGCGTTTTTTAGAAAAACATAACCGTTTTTTGAATAATGAAAGTGCCAACTCATTTAACATGAGGCTGCGGTATTTCTACAATGAAAAAATTAAAAAAATAAATGGATAGCATTTTTTTCGTTTTATCCAAAGTCGTTCACATTTTGATTGAGCCCCTCAATTGGGTTTTGATCTTCATTGTGTTTGCGTTGCTGTTTCTATTGCTGCGCAAGGATCGCCTTGTCTGGCGTACCTTATGCATTGCACTGGGTTTGGGATTATTCATTGGCTATATGCCAAGCTCACAATTTGCGATGCGCATCTTAGAGGATGCAGTGCCGCAGACACGATTGACGCCAGACTTACTCGGTCAAGTGGGCGGCGTTCTGATTTTGGGTGGCGCGATTGAAGGCGGCCCGATTAATCGCGATCGGGGTGAGGTATCGATTTACTCATCAGCCGAACGGGTAACCAAAGCCTTTGAGTTACTACGCCAGCATCCTGAGCTGCCATTTATCTTTAGTGGGTATTCGGGGCGCTTGATGCCGCAAGGCCTTTCTGAAGCCGATGCCTTTAAGCAGTTACTGCAAGAGCAGGGTCTGGGCGACCATCCTGGCTTTTATGAAAACCAATCGCGCAATACCTATGAAAATATGGTGTTTTCCAAAAAAATCATGGATGGATTGGCTGAAACAGAAGGGGCGCCAGCCAAGCCCTGGCTCTTGATCACTTCAGCGCGGCATATGCTGCGCGCACTGCAGGTAGCGAAAAAACAGGGCGTGGCAGTCGTGCCGTTAGCAGTCGATTACCAAACCGGACACTATTACTCGTGGCACCGCTTTGATTTGGTCGAGGGCGGCAAGCAGTGGAATTGGATCTTTCACGAGGCAGTAGGAATCGCAAGCTACTGGCTTACCGGTAAAGGGGCATTTTCGGTAGAATGAGTCGTAATGAGCGCCTCTAAAAAACCTGTCAATTCCAAAGACCTTGCTAATAGCGAAGGTCCTGGATCAGCATCGGCTTATCCCGATCAGGCCAAAGCCGATGCCGGCGATGCCAGTCAGTCGGGCGGCCAGACTAGCAGTCAGCCAAGCAGCGAGCTAACCAATCAGTTTTTACTCGCCATGCCAGGTATGCTGGACGACAACTTTGCAGGTTCGCTCATTTACCTTTTTGAGCACAATGCCAAGGGGGCAATGGGCCTTGTGGTGAACCGCCCCACCGAAGTCAATTTATCGGCCCTGCTCGACAAAATTGATCTCAAACTGGAAATCACACCGTTTGCCGATCAAGCGGTGTATTTCGGTGGCCCCGTGCAAGTGGAGCGCGGTTTTGTCTTGCATGAAGCGGGTACGCCTGAGTACAGTTCATCGTTGACGGTACCCGGCGGTCTCACCATGACGACTTCCAAAGATGTACTAGAAGCGGTTGCCAAAGGCAGTGGGCCAAAACGCTTCATCATGACCTTGGGCTATTCGGGTTGGGGCGCTGGCCAGTTAGAAGAAGAAATCGCGCTTAATGGCTGGATTAATGCGGAACTAAGTCGCGAGCAAATGGCGCAAATCATTTTTGAGACCCCTTCCGAGCAGCGCTATCAGCGCGCCATGCATGCCTTGGGTTTTGATCCTGCCGATCTATCGGGGCAAGTGGGGCATGCGTGATGCATCGCTACCGGTTCTAGAGGCCCAGCAAGCCAAGCAGCGAATTAATTCCTTAGTCTGAACTCATCATCAAAGCCATTACCGCCCTCGCATTTGATTTTGGTACTCGCCGTATTGGTGTGGCGGTGGGTAATTCCATTACGGGCTCAAGCCAAGCTTTAAAAGCGATTAGCGCAGAACCCGTGGATACCCGTTTTGCCCAGATTGCTGCTTGCATTCAGGAATGGGCGCCGGATCAATTGGTGGTGGGTTTGCCTTGCCACCCCGATGGCGCAGAGCATGCGATGACGGCAAAAGCGCGGCGCTTTGGTAATCAGCTTCATGGACGCTTTGGTTTGCCCGTCGCTTGGGTCGATGAGCGCTATACCTCGGCCGTGCTTGAAAATGACACCAGTTTTAAGAAAAGCCAAGCCGGCAAGAAAGCCAGCAGTCAAGATGGAGTGCTCGATTCCGAATCGGCTAGGTTGATATTGGAGCAGTATTTTTTGGAGCGTTTGGGTAGGGGTGAGGCGTAGCCAGCCGCCGGCGCAATACAATTTCGAACGAGTTTTCTATAAAATCAAAGTAGCTAATTTAGCTAATACATCATCCATCACACCAGCAGGAACACGCTCGATTTTTTTTGCTTTTCGTGCCACTAAGTCAAGCACTCTTGGCTGATCACAGCGAACAACACCTACGGTCTTGGTGCCGATTAAATCGACAGTAAATCCAGCTACCCTAGCAAAATTTCCACCCGTTGTAATGGGTAATACAACAGGTGTCTTCGTTAATTTATTAAAAGGTTCTGGCGACACCAAAAGCACAGGGCGAACTCCTTGTTGTTCATGGCCAGAAGTGGGGTCTAAGGAAACCAAATAAATATCGCCTCGATCCATTACAAAATCTCATTGCCTACTGGGTTGAGGTCGAGCCACTCCTTATCCTCTTTGGGCATTTTTGCTTTTGGGTCGCATTTTGCTAATAAATCGGCTAATTTATATTTAGGCTTGGTGATGGGCTTAACCACGAGTTGGCCCTCTAAGAGCGCAACATCGACCGTTGATCCAGGGGCAATCTTCAGCTCCTTTAAAAATGCAGGAGGCAAGGCCATCATTACGGATCCGCCTACTTTTCTTAAATTGGTTTGCATTGCTGACTCCAGTTAGTTATACATAAATATAACATGTATTTGACCCCGCTGCAATTTATTATATAAATATATAATCTTATAGTACCCATTAATAGGTGATGAGTATTAAAAAAAGCGAGATTTATGCTGTTGAACTTAACTAGATTCAGGTCGCTACAAAAAATATCCAATCCCCTCACCATCTAAATCCCTTTTCTAAATCGCTGAGTGCGAGCTCAATTCGGGCAGCACTGTTATCCCCAAAGCTGAGCCATAAAGAAAGGGGGATCTACACACGGCGCACTAGATAAGATTGCATTTACGCTCCGCTGCATTCGTGGCTCATATGCCCAAATTTGGTAACACGTCGCTCCAGGTTCTTTTTCAGGCAAGACCGTGATGTTTGATTGATTTGCTCGCCACTGCGCTGGAGACAGAGCATAGCAAGTCTCTTGATTCGCATTCACCATGGTGAGTTTGGATAGAGCTGAAATACCTGCCAGACAAATATCCGCGGAAAGTATGGCATCTGTGATTTACATAGGACCTAGGCAGGCAACCTCCCGACCGAGCCTACCGTCGACTTGATTGAGAAATAAACGAAATTTGTAGGCTCCCGGTGTCCACAATGAGAAAGGATATTTCTCGGAACCTTCTTCCTGCGAAAAGAGAAGATGCATTTTCGATCTGCTCGATGTAAACAACGACGTTTAAAGAAAAACGGCCAACTGTGGAAGTAGTTAGCCCTTTGTATTAGTGGGCCAAATGCTAGGTTCAATCATGCTGTTTGTAGACCTGCAACTTACTATTGCTTAGCTATATCCTGTGCCACCTGCAATGTTCCATGCATTTGTAAGCTTGCTAATCAGCTTACTATCCATGCGCTCAGAATACATTTTTAGAGTCTCTAATTTCATTTCTTCAATACGCTCAATCACATCCTGCGGATGCGTGAGCATACAGATTGTTTTTCCAAATTCAATTAACTGAGCAATACTGGGGTAGCGCTTTGTTTTGAACATATTTAAAGCCATCGTATTGTCGACTTTGGTTGCCCCTGTTCGTGGGTTTTGTATTTCGTAGATCGAGGTTGTCACAACATCGTACAGTGGCGAGAGTGTAATCGCGTCCTCAGGAGTCTCATAAAGTAGCGAGAAGTTTTTTAGATGGGCGTCCCCATTGCGTAGCAATACCGATAAAGCAATGTATTCAAATAACCGGGCTTTGCTTTCAGTAGCATTTGATTTGCAAAAGGTATCGATTGCTTTTGTAATTCCTTCATAACTGCCTTGGTACTTTTCATCGGTTGTCTTGCCCATGAGAACGGCCATGTCTTCCAGCCCAAGACGTTCACCGCCAGCGCTAATATCAAAGCGCTTCATGATGAATAGTTCGCCATTCTCCGATAGTTCAAATTCAGGCACGCGAATACCGGCTCGGCGAGCCACTTCCATGCACATAAACTCATTTTGAGCGAGATGGGGATAGTCGTCACCCGCCGCTTTGATAATGTATTGCGAAGTCGATACGGCTGTTCGATCACTTATAGGGGCGATCACTTTCGGCTGAAACCCGGAAATGCCAGAGTCAAAATAGCGATCTACTAAAAACGCAAACAATTCTTCGGATGCCTTGGAGGACAGGATTTCTTCTTTGGAGACGATGGCTTTGCTGGAAGGGATTTCGAGCTCATTTGGATCGCGGTATTGCAAGCGCCCAATTTGGTTCGCTCCCGTTAGCTTGAGGAGCATCATGTCATCAAGGTAAAGTGACTTGGAGAATCGTGTTTTTAGGTAGTCCAATAAATAGCCCTCGGGCTTATTCATCTGAAATATGGAGAATAGCCCGCCGCTAGAGTAGCTCTCAGCCCGAATGGGCAATACGAGAGAGGCTTCTGCTTTGCGCTCGGTGGTTTGGTAGTTAAATGTAAAGCGCGCTTCCTTGGTCAGTTCACCTGAATGGCCTTGCGGGGTGCTGATGTGAAGACGCCGTACGCGATCAGACTTCATCGAAGGTCTCCCTTAAGCGGTCGTAATCTAGGCGTACATCGTCAATACGCAAACACTTCCCCAGGGAAGTGCAGGCTTGAAGGAGGGTATGGGCGCTGATATTTTCACCTGCCTCTAACTGAATGATGGTCTCACGCCGTAGGCCAGCTTTTTTAGCTAGTTCAGCTTGAGTGATGCCCAGTGCTTTCCGCTCTGAGCGAATGGTCTGCCCTAACTCACGAAGATTAAAAATATTGTTAGTCATACATAACATATTATCATATAAATGCAATAAAAGTTATATATAAATCACATTTATTGCCGAATAAAACGGTATTCAGGCTCTCAGTGGGTTGATGACGCAATCGCACAATACCAACCCTATCCATACCAAAGCCAGAACACCCTTTTGCTTAGCCGCTATTACGGTGCTTTTAGTGTCGCGCATACAAAAAACAGCCTCCAATACGCCCAGCACAATAAAATACGAATCAATGCACAGATGTGCTGACGCTGAAATGCAGCAGAGCGATATAAAAATCGGCAAGAAGTTGCAAACCAGCGCTTAAGCACACGAGATAAACCCTTTCAGGACACCAAGATGGACGCCGAGTTACTGTACAAAAAGCTGTTAGCCCATCTGCAAACCCGAATGGCCAAAGCCAATTCGCCACTGCTACTTGCCGGTTTAGCGATTGGCGGCGCTTGGATTGCCGAGCGCTTAGCGCGCGATTTAGGTCTGCCGCACTATGGCGTGATTAATGTGGCTTTTCATCGGGATGATTATGCGGAAAAAGGGCTAGCTGCGATGCGCTCGGCAGACAGCATGGCAACCCATTTGCCATTTGAGGTGGCAGGCGCGCACATGGTATTGATCGATGACGTCTTGCTGACGGGCAGAACCGTACGCGCCGCCTTAAATGAATTGTTTGATTTTGGCCGGCCGGCATCGGTAGAGCTCATGGTGCTCGCCGATCGCGGTAAGCGGGAGTTACCTATTGCTGCTGATTTTGTCGGTGAGCACGTCAGCGTGCCAGAAGATCAAATACTGGCGCTGGAAAAAATCAGTGCAGATGCTGATTCCAAAGCCGAAGCCAACGCCAATGCCGATATTGCGCAATACACATTCCGCTTTGTTCTGGAGGAGCGAGCATGAGCATCGAAACGAATCAGACCAAGCAAGCCAATCAAACCAATCAGTTCAATGAGGCGGGCGAGCTCACGCATTTACTGACCCTAGAGGGTATGCCCAAAGAGCAAATTTTGCATATTCTGGATACCGCCCAGCAGTTTGTGAGCGTGACGGATCCAGCGCGTGAAGTAAAAAAAGTGCCACTCCTGCGGGGCAAAAGTGTCTTCAATCTCTTTTTTGAAAACTCTACCCGCACACGTACCACCTTTGAGATTGCCGCCAAGCGTTTATCGGCGGATGTGATTAATTTGGATATCTCCACCTCGTCGACCAATAAAGGGGAGAGCCTGATCGATACGATCGATAACCTGATTGCAATGCAGGCTGATATTTTTGTAGTGCGCCACAGCGTTTCCCGTGCCCCGATTGAGATTGCCAACCACGTACCGTCCTATGTGCACGTGATTAATGCGGGCGATGGCAGTCATCAGCACCCCACGCAGGGTTTACTGGATATGTTCACCATGCGCCACTTTAAGCAGGACTTTAGCAAGCTCAAAGTAGCCATCGTCGGCGACATTGTGCATAGCCGCGTAGCTAAGTCGAATATTCATGCGCTCACGGCGCTAGGCTGTACCGATATCCGCGCGATTGGCCCAGAGAGCTTATTACCCAATGATTTGGATATGCTGGGCGTGAAGGTCTTTCACAGCATGGAAGAGGGCTTGCGCGGCGTCGACGTCGTGATGACGTTGCGTATTCAGAAGGAGCGCATGGAAGCCGGTAAGGTACCAGAAGGAGATGCCTTCTTTCGGCAGTTTGGCTTAACACCAGAGCGCTTAGCCTTAGCCAAGCCCGATGCGATTGTGATGCACCCCGGCCCCATGAACCGCGGTGTCGAGATTGACTCCAAAGTAGCTGATGGCGCGCAATCGGTCATTCTGAAACAAGTGACCTTTGGTATCGCGGTGCGTATGGCAGTCATGTCGATTGTGGCGGGCAATTAAAACTGAACGCATCAACAATAAATCAATAAACGATTAAAACTGTGACAGCCCCACTACCTCAGATCACCAGCAAGTCGCGCTGGTTGATTTTGTCGCATGGTTTTAATATGGATGGCAGGGCGGCGAGCCAAACCATCACCGATAAGATTCCCTATTTTTTAGATGCAGGTATTGAGCTTACTGTTTTTAGCTCGATTACCGGAATCAAAGACACGCGCTTTACGCACCGGCAATTTTTAGCGTGGGGACCAGCAGCCTTTCGGTTTGACTTTCGGCATTGGATCGCCAATCAATACGGAAGAGGTTTGCTCTACAAAGTAGTAACGAGAGCCGTATCGATTTTGCTAGCACCCTTCATCGCTTTAGAAAAGCTACTGCTCGGGTACTCCAGTCAGTGGTCGTGGTCTATGCCTGCCTATTTGCATGGCAGAAAGCTGATTCAGAATAAACAAGTGGATTTGGTGTATTCCACTGCGGGCGCGTGGTCGGCGATGCTGGCAGGGCTGTGGCTGAAAAAGACGACGGGCATCTATTGGATGGTTGAGATTCATGACCCGATGGTGATCCGTAGTAGCCCAGAAGATCAAGGCTTTGCAAAACCCAAGAACCGCGATGCGCGCATCAAGCAGTGGCTAGAAAAGCAAATCTGCAAGCATGCCGACTTAGCCTGGTGGTTTACCGATGGCGCGGTGCATTACGCCACAATTCGCAATCCCAATCTCAATACGCCCGGCAATGCCAAAGGCGTCATGATCATTCCGGGGGCGGAGCCGCCGGGCGCTAAAGGAGAAATAAACCCAGCAGTCCAGCCAGCAGAGCAAAAAACAGAGCAAAAAACAGAGCAAAAACTAAGACCAGAAGAAACGCACTCCCATGCGTATGGATCGCATTTGGTGATCAGCCATTTTGGCTCTTTAGCGAAAGACCGCTCGATTTCTACGATTCTGAATCGCTTGCCAAGCCTCTTTAAACAATACCCTGAGGCCAGACATGCGATTCAAGTCCATGTCTATGGTGCGAAGATCGATGCCTTAACAGAGAATGCCATTGCCAAACTCGGCTTTGCGGATCTGGTGATCGAGCACGGACGCATTGAAAAAGATCCCATTACGGGTAAATCGGGGCGCGAGCGCATTGCCGAGCGCATGCAGGCTGCCGATGTGCTCTTATTACTGCATGGCAATGACGAGTGGTGCGCTGAGTACATTCCATCCAAGATGTACGAGTACTTTTGGATGGGCAGACCCATTTGGGCCATCACCCACCGCAATCCCCAGATGAATGGGCTGCTTGCAGAGCGCAATGCCTACATTAGTACCGCGGGCGATGATGCGGCCATCGATCAGACCTTAGAGCAGATTTGGCTAGACTGGCAACAGAAGAAGCTCAAACCACTTCTTTGGAAGCCGATTGGGGTGGATCAGGCTGCACGGCAAATACTCAATTTGGTACATTAAGGCACTAAAGCCTAAAACTACCTCAGATTAATGTAAAGACACTCATTTGAACGACATCGTCCTCTATTGCAAATCCTACCGTAAGGACTTCTTGCGCCTCAAGCGTTTGCTGGCTTCGATACAGCAATTTAATCAAGATGCGATTCCGTTTTACGTCTCGACACCCCAGGCCGACCAGGAGTTACTGATTCAGGTAGTGGGTAGTGCGGGCTATCACTGGGTGTCCGATGAATCGATTGTTGCGGCTAATCCGAGAGTATCGTTGGCGGCTACTCACGGTGTTCCGGGAGGCCTTGCCCAGGCCATTATCAAGTCGGAGTTTTGGCGTCTTGGTATAGCAGCAAATTATCTGTGTATTGATTCCGATAGTATTTTTATTCGTGACTTCGCTAAGGATGATTTTTTAGCGCCCGATGGCGATCCTTATACCGTACTCCATCAAAACAAAGATTTATTTCAGATGGCAAGCAATCGAGGTCATCTGAAGGTAGAGCGTGATTTACGCGCCGAGGCAGAGCGGGTTCAAGCCTTGTTTGGCCGTATTGGCCCTAGGTATTATTGCGCGCCTGCGCCCTTCATTTGGTCTAGCAAGGTATGGCAGTCGTTTGATCAAGGCTACTTAATGCCCAAGGGCATCACCCTGTGGGATGCGGTCACCCCAGAGCATCCTGAGACATTACTGTATGGTGAGGCACTATTAAAGTACCAAGCGATACCAGTCAGGGCAATTGAACCCCTCTTTCGGATTTACCATTACGACTGGCAATATTACTTATACAAGCGTCTGGGCGAAACAACCGAAAAGCTCAAGCAAAATTACATGGGCGTCATTTACCAATCCAATTGGGAATCCGAGATGAGTTTGGGCGCCAGTGATAAAGGTGCATTATCGGTATTGCTCAAGCGCATCAAGCGCTTTGGGCGTTATTTGCAAAGTTACTTGTAAGTAAAATTACTGATTTTTATGAAACATGATGAAACCTGTCATGATAAGAATAGTACATAAGTCATATTACATTTAATGAAGAGAACATTAGATTCTTCAAAATAAGGTAAAAAATGATTCTGGTAACAGGCGGCGCAGGCTTTATTGGCGGTAATTTTGTCCTCGATTGGCTTAAAGACCCAAATACCGAAGGCATTATCAATTTAGATAAATTAACTTATGCCGGTAATTTAGCCACCCTTGAATCCCTTAAAAAAGACCCTCGCCATGTTTTTGTTCATGGCGATATTGGCGATAAAGAACTGGTTACTAAATTATTAAAAGAGTATCAACCCAGAGCGATTGTGAACTTTGCTGCCGAGAGCCATGTCGATCGCTCGATTCATGGCCCGGCCGAGTTTGTGCAAACCAATATTGTTGGGGCATTTAATTTACTCGAGTGTGCTCGTGAGTATTGGAATGGGCTCGAAGAGGCGAAAAAGAAGGCATTTCGCTTTCATCATGTTTCTACCGATGAGGTCTATGGCTCGCTCTCTAGTACTGCGCCTGCATTTACCGAGACTCATCCTTATGAGCCGAACAGTCCCTATTCCGCTTCCAAGGCTGCATCAGATCACTTAGTGCGGGCCTGGTTTCATACCTATGGCTTTCCGGTGGTGACTACCAATTGCTCGAATAACTACGGGCCGTATCACTTTCCAGAAAAGCTCATTCCCTTAGTTATTTTGAATGCCTTAAACAACAAAGCACTTCCCATCTATGGTGATGGGCAGCAAGTACGCGATTGGCTCTACGTGGGTGACCACTGCTCCGCGATACGCGAAGTGCTGGCTAATGGCAAGTTGGGTGAGACCTACAACATTGGTGGTTGGAATGAAAAAGCCAATATCGAGGTGGTCAAAACCATTTGCCAGATCTTGGATGAACTCAAACCCAGAGCAGATGGTAAATCGTATGCTGAGCAAATTACCTTTGTAAAAGATCGTCCCGGACACGATCGCCGTTACGCGATTGATGCTAGTAAAGTAGAGCGGGAGCTCGGCTGGCGTCCTGCGGAAACCTTTGATACCGGCATTAAAAAAACAGTGCAATGGTATTTAGAAAACCCAGCATGGGTTGAGGGTGTGGTCAGTGGGTCGTATCGTGAGTGGTTACAGAAGCAATACAGCTAATCTCACAGCCACATAGACTGCCCGGATGAACATTCTCATTTTTGGTAAAGACGGCCAGCTGGGCAAGGCTTTTAAAGCTGTCTTTGATGTGAGTAAGCTGGATGAATTGCACCGCATCACCTATGTTGGCCGTGCAGAATGCGATCTCAGTAATGCCAATGCAATTACAGCCCTTTTGGATGAGTTAAAGCCAAACTTGATTATTAATGCCGCTGCATACACGGCAGTAGATAAAGCAGAAACCGAAGTCGCTTTAGCTTATGCCATTAATGCCAAAGCCCCAGAGGTAACGGCCATCTATGCGAAACACCATGGCGCTACTTTCTTGCATTACTCCACCGACTACGTGTTTGATGGCAGTAAGAAAACCCCCTATGTAGAGAGCGATACGCGCAACCCATTGGGTGTTTACGGCAAAAGTAAAGCAGCCGGGGAAGAAGCGATTGAGAAGGTCTTTAATAGCAATCAAGAGAGTGCTACCCAATTAAATGGTACAAATAATCCTGTCTTAAAAAGGCAATATGCTATCCTTCGCACCAGTTGGGTGTATGGCGATGGGGGAAATTTCATTCGCACGATTTTGCGTTTAGCTAAAGAGTGCGACACGCTTAAAGTGATTGCGGATCAATATGGAGTGCCAACGAGTGCTACTTGGCTAGCTAAAGTCAGTTTGGCTTTAGTCTTGGATGAGCGCAATCAGTTAAAGCCTTTTCCGTCCGGCATTTACCATGCAGTGCCACTAGGGGATACCACTTGGCATGCCTTGGCGTGCTTCGCAGTTCAGACGGCAATCGATGCAGGGGCAGTGCTAAAGCTGCGCCCAGAAGTAATTGAGGCAATCCCTGCAACAGATTATCCCTTACCAGCCCCTAGGCCCATGAACTCCCGTATGGCAAGAGGTGTCTTAGAGGCAGCCCTTATTGATTCGCTAGGTGGCTCAGGCAATGTGACAAAATCACAGCTATTACAGGAGTCTTGGGAGTCGCAAGTTGCGGCCTACGTGCAAGACTTGGCGCACCGAAAAATCATTTAAACGCATTGATCAGTATTTAAAGGCACTCAAGGGCATATCCATGGCAGCAAATCAAACGAACTCGATGAAGCGCAAAGGTATTATCTTGGCCGGGGGCTCGGGTACCCGTTTGTATCCCGTGACGCAAGCGGTTTCTAAGCAGTTGATGCCGGTGTACGACAAGCCCATGGTTTATTACCCATTAAGTACATTAATGTTGGCAGGTATTCGGGATATTTTGTTGATTTCCACGCCGCACGATATGCCGCGCTTCTCTGAATTGCTGGGCGATGGTTCGCAGTGGGGTTTAAATATCGAGTATTGCGTGCAGCCATCACCCGATGGTTTGGCACAAGCCTTTACTTTGGGTAAATCCTTTGTAGGCAATCACCCCAGCGCCTTGGTACTAGGCGATAATATTTTTTATGGCCATGAACTAGTAGAACAATTAAACAGCGCTAATGATCGAGTTAGTGGCGCCACTGTATTTGCCTATCATGTTACCGATCCCGAGCGTTACGGCGTGGTGGAATTCGACAAAGATTACAAAGCCCTATCCATCGAAGAAAAGCCCCTTAAGCCCCGCAGTAACTATGCGGTAACGGGCCTCTATTTTTATGACAATCAGGTGTGCGATATTGCAGCTTCAATTAAGCCGAGCGCTCGGGGCGAGTTCGAAATAACGGATGTGAATCGCGCCTACCTAAACAAGAACGAACTCAGCGTGGAAATCATGGGTCGTGGCTTTGCCTGGCTGGATACGGGCACCCACGATTCCTTACTCGATGCCGCAGGCTTTATCGCTACGCTGCAAAAGCGCCAAGGATTGATGGTGGCTTGCCCCGAAGAAATTGCTTACCGTCAAGGCTGGATTAGTGCAGAGGCAGTTGAAAAAGTAGCAAGCCAATTGAGTAAAAACAGTTATGGTCAGTATTTAACAAAAATACTGAATGAGCTTAATACCAGCGCGCAGCCCATTAGCCTGTCAAGCAAAAGATAAGAAAAGGTCAATCAATGACAGCCGATTTAAATCCTAAATTAAAAATCACGCCGACCGCAATTCCTGAGGTTCTGATTGTGGAACCCAAGGTCTTTGGCGATAACCGGGGTTGGTTTACTGAATCGTTTAATGCTCAGGATTTTGCCAAGGCAACCGGCCTTAATGTGGAGTTTGTACAAGACAACCATTCCTTTTCACGGCAATGGACACTAAGGGGTATGCATTATCAGCTTAAGCATACTCAAGGCAAATTAGTTCGAGTGACAGCAGGTTCGGTATTTGATGTAGTAGTTGATCTCAGAAAAGACTCCGCTACCTTTGGTCAATGGGCGGGAGATGAGCTCAGTAGTGAAAACCACAAACAGCTCTGGGTGCCGCCCGGTTTTGCCCACGGTTTTTTAGTGTTATCGGAATCGGCCGAGTTTTTATACAAAACGACCGATTACTACGACCCGCAAAGCGAAGCCTGTTTGTCCTGGTGCGATCCCACAGTCAAGATTGATTGGCCCATTCCGCTGGGTAAGCAGGCTTTGCTCAATGCTAAAGACGCAGCTGGCTTGTCCTGGGATCAGGCGCCGAATTTTTAGTTTCCCCATGGTGGTGAATGGACCGCTGAGTTGGGTAGCAAACAATACGATAATGTGGGCATGACCAGTCCGCACCAAACCCGCGCTTCGGCAATAATGCAAACAGCGCAAGCAAGTCAGCCGCCAAAAATACTATTGGTGAAGCTGTCCTCTTTGGGTGATGTATTGCATAACCTCCCGATTATCTGGGATTTACGCAAGTGCTTACCCAATGCGCAGATCGATTGGATTGTGGAAGAGGCCTATGTGCATTTACTAGAACCCTTGAAAACAACAGATTCCTTTAGAGGTATTGATCGCATTATCCCAGTTGCCTTTCGGCGTTGGCGCAAAAGCGTATTTAGTCTTCGCACTTGGCGTGAGTTTTTTGCCATGCGCAAAGCATTACAAACAACTACTTATGATGTTGTTCTAGAAACGCAAGGCTTACTCAAATCCGCTTTAGTTTGCGCGCTGGCTAAAAAAACCGATACTGCAGCGGTTGCTGGCCTAGGTAATGCAACCGAACATTCGGGTTATGAGCCTATGGCCAGAATGTTTTATACCGAATCCGTTCATGTTCCAGTAAAGTGCCATGCAATTGATCGCTCCCGCTGGGTGATGTGCTCCGCGTTTGATTGGCCATTACTCAATCGCAATGATGAGCCGCCACGCTTTTACCCGCAAGATTTTGTACAGCAATTGCCCCCACTGCTATTTGAGGGTCTTAAAAAGACTGAACAGGGCACTCCAGTGCCCTATGTGGTGTGCTTTCATTCGACGGCACGGGCAGCGAAGCGTTGGCCCAATGATCATTGGGTAGAGCTAGGAAAAGAATTGGCCCGCCAAGGCTATCAAGTCATTCTGCCTTGGGGCAACGAATCGGAGATGAAAGTCAGCGCCTTGATAGCGAGTCAAATTCCGGGGGCAATCGTGCCCCGGGCGTTTTCGATTGAGGAAGCTTATTCTTTAGTGGCGCATGCTGCGCTCACGGTCGGCGTGGATACGGGCCTAACCCATTTATCGGCGGTATTGGGTAAGCCTACCGTGGAGATTTATTGCGATTCGCCGCGGTGGAAGACCGAAGGGTATTGGAGTAGGGCGATTGCCAATGTGGGGGATATGAAAACAATCCCTTCAGTCAATGCGGTGGTGCAAGCGGTTCAGGTGGTATTAAAAAAGTCTTGATTCACTTGATGTTATTACCTAATTCAAGATGCTATGAATGAGTAAGATCAAAAGATTATTTCATCTCCTTTTTATCGTCTGTTCCGCGATTATCATCACCGCTTGCTCGGGCAGCTCATCGCCAAATCACGTCGTGATTTATGGTTCGGTGAGTTCGGGCGGCTCTAACCCAGCCATTGCAATTGGCGGGTCTACGGTTTCGATTTATAAAGCCAAGCTAGGCGCGCCAGTTTTGCTGGTGCAGACAACGACCGATAGTGCAGGTAACTTTACGGCCAAAGTGCCCCTGAGTAATGACGGCACTGCTCCGAATCTGTATTATGCCCGCGCGACCAAGTCGCCTGGCATTGATCTGATGGCGAGCTTAGGTAGTGGTCCTTTTAATAGTGTCAAGATTAATGAATTAACGACTGTTGCCGCTGGCTATGCTTTTGCGCAATTCTTTCAAAGCGACTACTCGATTGCCGGCCCGGCATTGCCGCTGAGCATTGCTGCTGGTATGGCTGAAAACCTGGTTGCAGCGCAGACAGGAACTGCCTCCGTAATAATTCAAAGCTCACCCAATGCCTATGAAACCAATACTTGGAGTGCGATTGGTACTTTAGGTAATATTTTGGCAGCGTGTACCCAGGGGATTGGTAATGCCTGCACAAACTTATTTACGCAAACGCCCGATTCCAGTGGCAACTTACCCACGACGAACTTGCAAGCGATTGTGAACATCGCGCGTAATCCCGCCAGGAATGTCAGCGCTATTTTTAACTTAGGCAGTGTGGTAACGAGCTTTAGGCCTGCGCTCACGGCGGATCAGGGTCCCGCATCAAACAACGTGCTGCAAAAGCTCGATGCCTGGACGCTAGCGGTTAAGGTGAACGATAGCGGTAGTGCCAGTTGCCCTTTTGGCGGCCCTGCCAATGTGGCTTTTGATGCCAATGGCTATGCCTGGATCAACAATAATGTCGTGCAGGGCACCCCGAATTCGTCGAACTGCCTCATGGTGTTACAGCCCAATGGCAAGCCGGCTAATGGACTTGGTAACACACCAAGCTCACCCATTACGGGTGGCGGTATTCTGGGATCGGGTTTCGGAGTGGCCATTGATTTACTCGGCAACATTTGGTCGGGTAACTTCGGTTGGGGCACGGTTGTTCCGGCCGATGGGAGCGTAACGAAATTATCTGCGCTGGGCATGCCTCTATCGCCGTCCACGGGTTTTACTACAAACCTGGATCGGGTTCAGGGTGTTGCAGTTGATCAATCCAACACCATTTGGATGGCCAGCCATGGCAACAATACGGTGGTGGTTTACCCCAAGGGCAATAGCAATAATCCACTCACTTACTTCGATGGTAATCTGGCTCCTTTTGGCATGGCAGTCGATAGTCAAGGAGATGCTTGGGTTACCTACACCAATACCGATGTGGTCTCGAAACTGCGGATTGTGGGCGGCCAAATTACCAAACTATTTACGGTGAGCTTGCCTGCCGGTAGTAATCCCAAGGGGATTGCAGTCGACTCGCAAGGCAATGCTTGGATTGCGGCCGGTGCAAACTCATTTGTGTACGCCATTAACTCGGGCGGTACGCTAGTAGGTAGTTACAGCGGCCAAGGTATCAATGGCCCTTGGGGTTTGTCGGTCGATGCCAAGCAAAACATTTGGGTGGCCAACTTCGGTACGGAGGAGCCCAGTTCACGCTACAGCATCGTGCAGCTTTGCGGAGCTATTCCTGCCAACTGCCCTAGCGGAGTAGCGATGGGCACTGCCATTAGCCCCAGTTCGGGTTACACCCTGCCGTCAGCAGGTAGCCAAGTTTTATTGAATTCTGGGGAGCCACTCTATGGCACGACCAATCCAATACCCGCCTATTTACCCTTGATGCGCCTTACCTCAGTCAATGCCGATATGGCCGGTAATCTGTGGGTAGCGAATAACTGGAAACCCAGAGGCTTGCAGGACTTAGTCTCTAACCCCGGCGGCGATGGCATGGTTATTTTTGTTGGCCTGGGCGCGCCTACGAAAGCGCCCAGTTTGGGGCCAGCCAAACCCCTTTAACCCCCCCCACCATTCTCCCCCCCCCTAAATGATCACTCTCTTATTTTGTGGTGATTGAATTGCCATAATTATTTAGAAGTTAGCATTTACTAACAATAATCGCTACTTGAGTGGATTCTTTTAGGGCTCTAGGTGTTTGGACATATAAAATACAAGTTCCTTTATAAAAAGCATAAATGCTTTATCCCCCCAATTATTTAATGACAAAAGTTTTCCCTGTAATTCTCTGTGGTGGCTCCGGCACTCGGCTCTGGCCTTTGTCTAGGGCGGGCTTTCCAAAACAGTTTTTGGCGCTATCGGGTAATGATCAAAAGACCAGTCTTTTTCAGGAGGCAGTAGGGCGGCTAAATCAATTAGGCTCTTCATCGGCATCGCTCTGCAATACTCTGATTGTGACCAACGAAGACCATCGTTTCTTGGTGCTTGATCAGCTTCGTGAAATGGAGGAGATTAATGCGACCTTATTGCTCGAGCCTGCAGGTCGTAATACTGCCCCAGCATTGACCTTAGCTGCGCTCTATGCAAAAGAAGCGAGTGTTAGTGCAGACAGTGATCCGATTTTAGTGATTACCCCAGCCGATCAAACCATTCAAAATGCAGATGCGTTTACTACTGCATTGCAACATTGTAGTGACCTTGTTGCGGATGATTCCAGTAACAAAACCATTGCCATTTTAGGCATCACACCCACCGCGCCAGAGACGGGCTATGGTTATATAAGGCGGTCCACCAGTAAAGGCGGTTTTGACGAATATGCCGTTGAGCAGTTTGCTGAGAAACCCAATCTCGAGAAGGCTAAGGCGTATTTAGACAGCGGTAACTACTTTTGGAATAGCGGTATGTTTGTGCTGCGCGCCAGTACCTGGCTTGCTGCGTTGAAAGAGTTTCGCGCTGACATTTTGGATGCAACCCAAACGGCCTGGGATCAAAAGACCGAAGATCAAGCAGACGGCACCCGCTTTGTTAGGCCCAATAAAGCATTGTTTAGCGGCATTCCTAGTGAATCGATTGACTATGCCGTGATAGAAAAATGCCCTGGCAGCCAATATCACGTCAAGATGGTCGAACTCAATGCAGGCTGGAATGATTTGGGCGCCTGGGATGCGGTTTGGCAAGTAGGCAATAAAGATACCGAGGGTAATGTGACGAGCGGCGATGTGTTGCTCAGTAAATCAACAAACTCACTCGTGCATGCTAGTAGCCGTTTAGTAAGTACGGTTGGTTTAAATAATGTGATTGTGATTGAGACCGCGGATGCGGTGTTAGTAGCGGATCGCAGCCAGAGCCAAGATGTCAAACACATCGTCAATCAGCTAGAAGTTCAGCAACGCGAAGAGAAAAATCTGCACCGCAAAGTAGCCCGCCCTTGGGGCTGGTATGACAGTGTGGACGAGGGTGAGCGTTTTAAGGTGAAGCGCATTCAAGTAAAGCCAGGCGCCAGCTTATCACTGCAAATGCATCACCACCGTGCCGAACACTGGATTGTGGTGAAAGGTACTGCAGAAATAACTAACGGCGACCAAGTTATTCTGCTCACCGAAAACCAAAGTACCTATATTCCGCAGGGCCAGACCCATCGCTTAGCCAATCCCGGTAAAACTCCCCTTGAAATCATTGAGGTGCAGTCGGGAAGCTATTTGGGCGAGGATGATATTGTGCGTTTTGAAGATACGTATGGGCGTAGTTAATATTAGGTAACCCAATAATTAATAGATCAGAAGTTGTAATAGCGCTACCGATTGCAAAAGAGAAAATTCATGAGTGAAAAACAAAAAGTTGCCTTAATTACTGGCATTACTGGCCAAGACGGTTCTTACTTAGCTGAGTTCTTACTGGAAAAAGGCTATGTCGTGCACGGCATTAAGCGCCGCGCTTCTTCGTTCAATACCGATCGGATTGACCATTTGTATCAAGATCCGCATGTAAATCATCGAGATTTAGTTCTGCATTACGGAGATCTGTCGGATACCTCTAATTTGGTACGAATCATTCAAGAGTGCCAGCCCGATGAGATTTATAACCTGGGCGCGCAAAGCCACGTGGCAGTCTCCTTTGAGTCCCCTGAATACACTGCCGACGTCGATGGCATGGGCGCCCTGCGGATCTTAGAAGCCATTCGGATTTTAGGAATGGAAAAGAAAACCCGTTTTTATCAAGCTTCCACTTCCGAACTCTATGGCTTAGTTCAAGAAATCCCCCAAAAAGAAACCACCCCGTTTTATCCCAGAAGCCCGTATGCGGTGGCTAAGCTTTATGCTTACTGGATTACCGTGAACTACCGCGAGGCGTATGGCATGTATGCCTGCAACGGCATCCTCTTTAATCACGAATCCAAGCGCCGAGGGGAAACCTTCGTGACCCGTAAGGTAACGCGGGGCTTGGCCAATATTGCCCAAGGTTTGGAGCAGTGTCTCTACATGGGTAATATCGATGCTCTGCGGGATTGGGGCCATGCAAAAGACTACGTGCGCATGCAATGGATGATGCTGCAGCAAGATAAACCGGAGGATTTTGTCATTGCTACCGGTGTGCAGTTTACTGTCCGTGAATTTATTACCCGCAGTGCGAAGCAACTCGGAATTACACTGAAGTTTGAAGGTGCTGCTGAGAATGAAAAAGCCATTGTCACTAAGATTGATGGCGATAAAGCCCCAGCCTTAAAAGCGGGGGATGTGATTGTGCAAATCGACCCCCGTTACTATCGTCCCACTGAAGTCGAGACCCTCTTGGGTGACCCTACCAAGGCAAAAGAAAAGCTGGGCTGGGTTCCGGAAATCACCTTAGATCAAATGATTGAAGAGATGGTTGATAACGACCTAGATCAGGCGAAGCAACATGCTTTACTGAAAAAACACGGGTACTCGGTGGCAGTGGGTAAAGAGAACTAGGCCAAGCAAATCAGAATAAACATAAAAGTAAAAAATACATGAGCACTGATTTAAATGCCAAGATTTATATTGCTGGTCACCGCGGTATGGTGGGCTCTGCGATCGTACGCAATCTCAAGGCAAAGGGATTTACCAACATGGTTACTCGAACTCATGCGGAGCTCGATCTCACCAATCAAGCTGCTGTAAAAGACTTCTTTGAAACTGAAAAACCCGATCAAGTCTATTTAGCAGCAGCAAAGGTAGGCGGCATTTATGCGAATAACACCTTTCCAGCCGAGTTCATTTACGATAACTTGATGGTACAGAGCAATGTCATTCATCAGGCGTTTCTGGCTGGGGTGAAGAAGCTACTCTTTTTAGGATCCAGTTGCATTTATCCCAAGCTTGCCCCTCAGCCCATGAGTGAAGATGCCTTGCTCACCGGAAAACTGGAGCCGACCAATGAACCCTACGCCATTGCCAAGATTGCGGGCATCAAAATATGCGAGAGCTATAACCGACAGTATGGTCAGTCCCATGGAGTAGATTACCGATCCGTCATGCTAACGAATTTATATGGTCCCGGAGACAATTACCATCCCGAAAATAGCCATGTGATTCCGGCGCTAATAAGACGCTTTCATGAAGCAAAGGTCGCAAATAGCCCGGAAGTCTTGATTTGGGGGACTGGAACGCCAAGGCGAGAGTTTTTGTATGTGGATGATATGGCTGCCGCTTCAGTTTTTGTCATGCATCTTGCAAAAGACATTTATGATCTGCACACTCAACCGATGCAAAGTCATATTAATGTTGGCTTTGGTAGTGATGTGGCTATTGTTGAGCTGGCAACGGCAGTAGCAAAAGCAACTGGGTATCAAGGAGCGATTGCATTGGATCCATCAAAGCCTGATGGATCTCCAAGAAAATGGATGGACTCTAATCGCTTAAATCGGCTGGGATGGAATGCTAAAGTGAGTTTAGATGAAGGTTTGAGATTAACTTACCAAGCTTTTTTGTCTCAATCCAAACCCTGACCTGATTAGGCTCGATACCTTGCTAACGATTTATCTAACAACTCATAATCGACCGGTAACTGCAATCAAAGCAATTGAATCTATTATGTCCCAAACGGATCGCCGTTTTCGCTTAGTAGTTTCAGATAACTCGAGTACAAATGAGCTGTTGGATCTCATTAGTCCTTGTGAAGACTTGTTATATATTAAGCGTCCGAAAGTATTATCAAGTATTGATCATGGTAATGTTTGTTTATCAGAAATCAGAACAGAATATTTTACATTTTTCCATGATGATGACCTCATGCTACCAAATTATGTAGCTGATTTTTGGAAGGCGAAGAGTTTGTTTCCCGCGGCAGTAGCTTTTGGTGCCAATGCGCTAGTAGAGCGCCATGGAAAATTTACCGGCCTATCTTTTAAATCTATGCGACCCTATATAGGCCCCATAACTCCAGATAATTTATTGCGTCGGTATTTTTCCCATAACCAATCAGGCATTGCGCCCTTGCCTTCTTATATCTACAAGAAAGAAGCGCTGCAAAGCTTGCGTTTTGATGTTTCTGGTGGCAAATACTCTGATGTTCAGTGGCTCTCTAGTTGGGCCGCAAGAGGGCTTATGATTTGGATTGCAAATCCAGTGATGATATATCGTTTGCACGATAGTAACGATGGTAGATTTGAATCCCGTCATGACCGCTTACGTTTTTTGGCGTACTTAAAAAGTTCTAGCAATAGATTTAGCTCCGAAATATTGGAAGATTACCGCTTTTTTTTATACAAGAAATTACTACCCAGTTTGAAGACGAATGAGCATGGAAAAGTACATCGTTTGCTTTCTAAATTTATTTTTGTACATCGTTATCAAAGATTATGTCGCCTCAGTTTCTATCAAGCCCTAATCAACAAGGCATTAATCAAATTATTTATGAGCCTGAATAAAAAAGTATGACGATGAGGACTGCTTCTATCTATGCAGATGGCCATAAAAAAAATTCCTTGTTTTCTGAAAATGATCCAACCCATACCTATGCGCCAACCTACACATCACGATTATTGAGACAGGCATTTCTAGATGTCGGTATTGAGTTGAATACGCCCGACCTTAATGATGGAAAGGATGTGTTATTTGAGCTTTATGTTGAAGGCCAGGTAATTCAACCTACAGCGGCGCCAAAATATTTAGTGGCAATGGAAAATCCAAACATTAATTTGTTGAATTCTGATCCAGCTTACTGTAGTCAGTTTAAAAAAGTATTTAGCTGGAATCCAGCTATTGCATCCCTTCCGAATGGCATTCTTAGTATGGTTCCAAATGAAATTCGGATTGACTCATTTCCCCATTTTGATGAGCGCCCTATTTTTGCGTGTTTGATTAATGCTAATAAACGTTTTTTTCATAGTGATGAAAACGATTTGTATCGAGAAAGACTTCGTTTAATACGCTGGTATGAAAAAAATGATCCAAGCAATTTTATGCTTTTTGGACGTGGCTGGGATAAGCCTGGGCCAGCATTTAATTTGCCGGAAAGAGTATTAAGAGCAATTAAGAGGTTGCGTACAAAATTTTTTGCATATCGACCTTTTCCAAGCTATCGGGGGGAGGTTCTGAATAAGGCCAGCATTTTTAGAAAAACTAAGTTTATATATTGTTATGAAAATTCAAAAAATATTCCAAACTATATTACTGAAAAGATATTTGATGCAATGATGTCTGGTAGCGTCCCCATCTATTTGGGGGCTAATAATGTTACGAAGTACATCCCTTTAAATTGTTTTGTAGATGCCAGGAATTTTGGGTCAATTGAAGAATTGCATCAACACCTATTAAATATTGATCCTAGCCAATACGCAGAAATGCAAAACAACATAAAACTTTTTTTATATAGCGACTTAGTTGCACCATTTTCTTCCGAGTATTTTGTTGCATCAATTATCAGAGAAATCGCCGGATCTAATCATCATTTTGAAATGCTGAAATAAGAAATGTTATTTTATTAATTAAGAGTTATTTATTCTAATTTTTTAATCAGCGCCGTTTATCTGCGTTTAGTTAAATTTATTTGCGTACTCACTATTGTACTATTTTGGTTCTGTTGATTAGATGTCAAATAAATAGCTATGGCCGTTATCTCAGTTGCATTTAAACCATTAAGGCTGTGCACGAATTATTCTTATCAAGAATATTTGAATTGTGACGATAATTAATCCTTCATAGCATCGCGCCTTAATTTGGTTCAACAGGGCTATCTTAGCTATCCTAGAATCTTGCGCTGGACTCACATTTCTTATAGAGACCAGTAGGTAATATTAAGTGGGGATGAGCAAAATAAGTGTCATCAATCGATCATCCGTGAATGAGGCGCAGGACTCGCAAGGTTGACTTAGTTGTAGCCGCCCTCTAGAGTGCCTGGTTATATTGATACCGCCACCTTGTGGCTTTGGGGTGGGTTAATCCTTCTAAATAGTTATAATCTAAATAAGAAAGGCATAATTGTTGCGACGCATCAAATATTGCCATTAAACAGGGCTAAGTAGCCCCTTTACTCATAAAATCAAAGATTTTAGTAATTAAAGGTTGCAATGAAGGCTGTCATCTTAGCTGGTGGTTTGGGCACCAGAATCGCCGAGGAAACCTCTTCTCGTCCTAAACCCATGGTTGAGGTGGGTGGGAAGCCCATTTTGTGGCACATCATGAAGATGTATTCAGCCCATGGGGTCAATGATTTTGTAATTTGTTGTGGTTATAAGGGCTACATGATCAAGGAGTATTTTGCTAATTACTTTTTGCATATGTCCGATGTTACTTTTGACATGGCTAATAACAATGCCATGGAAATTCACCAACAGTATGCCGAGCCTTGGAAAATTACCTTAATTGATACTGGTGAAAATACTTTAACTGGTGGACGTCTCAAGCGTGTTCGTCAGTACTTGGGCGATGAAGATTTTTGCTTTACTTATGGCGATGGTGTGGGTGATGTTGATCTGACTAAGTTGATTGCCTTTCATAAGGCGCATGGCAAGCAAGCTACTGTTACCGCTGTTCAGCCACCTGGTCGTTTTGGGGCCTTAGATATGGACGGCTCTGCCGTGAAGAGCTTTGTTGAAAAGCCCCATGGAGATGGTATGTACATTAACGGTGGCTTTTTTGTGCTTTCTCCAAAGGTGATTGATCTAATTGAAGATGACAGCACAATTTGGGAGCGCAAACCATTGGAGTTTTTAGCTACGGCTAACCAGTTGCAGGCCTTTACGCACAATGGTTTTTGGCAGCCTATGGATACCTTGCGCGATAAGCAGCATCTTGAAGAGTTATGGGCAAGCGATAAAGCTCCCTGGAAGGTTTGGGCTTAAGTATGTCTACTGCTGGGCGTGCTAAGACTGGGTCAGTAAACCCGTCCTTCTGGAGTGATAAGCGTGTTTTCTTGACCGGGCATACTGGCTTTAAGGGTGGATGGCTCTCTTTATGGCTATCTTCCATGGGGGCGAAGGTTACCGGGTATGCATTGGCGCCCAATACAATCCCGAACTTTTATGAAGTAGCTAATGTTGCGGATGGCCTTGAACAATCACATATTGCCGATATTCGTGATCTGGATAAGCTTCAAAAGGCAATGGCAGATGCTAAGCCTGAAATTGTGATTCACATGGCAGCGCAACCTTTGGTACGCTACTCCTATGCAAATCCAGTTGAAACCTATGCTACCAATGTCATGGGGACGGTTCACGTTCTTGAGAGTATTCGCGCGCTTAAATCGGTTCGTGCAGTAATAATAGTGACGACTGATAAATGCTATGAGAATAAAGAATGGGTTTGGGGTTATCGTGAGAATGAACCTATGGGCGGTCACGATCCTTACAGCAACAGCAAGGGTTGTGCCGAGCTAGTAACTAGTGCCTACCGACAGTCCTATTTTTCTCCCGAGAAATATTCTGAGCATCAAGTGGCTATCGCCTCTGCTCGTGCTGGTAATGTGATTGGTGGTGGAGACTGGTCTGAGGATCGCTTAATCCCAGATGCGATTAAAGCATTTGAAGCTCAAGAAGTTTTGATGATTCGCAACCCTTTGGCAACGCGTCCTTGGCAACATGTTTTGGAGCCCCTATCTGGTTACCTTGTTCTAGCCCAGGCGCTTTATGAAGATGGCGCTCAATTTGATGGCGGTTGGAACTTTGGACCACGCGATGAGGATGCAAGACCTGTTCAAGAGGTGATCAACTTACTCATTCAGAACTGGGGATTACCTGCCAGTTGGAAGCAAGATCAAGGCGAGCAACCGCATGAGGCGCATTCCTTGAAGCTCGATTGCTCAAAGGCCCGTCAGTATCTCGGTTGGGTTCCGCAGTGGAGTCTTGAGCAAGCAATCGAGCAGATTGCCGAATGGCAAAACGCATATCGTCAAAATATGGATATGCGTAAGCTCAGCTTGCAGCAAATTAATAAATACGAAAATTCTTAATCCTTTTTTTGAAAATTAACAATGACTGAAATCACTATATCTACCGATCAATTTGCCAAAGATAAAATTCGTAAACAAATTTTGGCCTTAGTTCAAGAATATTCAGCGCTTGAGTTTGCTCCGAAGAAATTTATTCCCGGTCAAACAGTGGTTCCTCCTTCGGGCAAGTTAATTGACTCTAAAGAGTTGGAAAATATGGTCGAGGCATCTTTAGATGGGTGGCTCACCACTGGGCGATTTAATGATCTCTTTGAAAAGAAGTTGGCTGAATTTATTGGTGTTAAACACCTCATTACCGTGAATTCGGGTTCTTCTGCAAACTTGGTGGCATTTTCAGCATTAACTTCATCTAAGTTAGGTGATCGTGCCATTAAAAAGGGTGATGAAGTGATTGGTGTTGCAGCCGGTTTCCCAACAACAGTAAATCCGATTGTCCAGTTTGGGGCTGTTCCCGTTTTTGTGGATGTCGATCCAATCACTCACAATATTGATGCTTTGAAAATTGAAGCAGCGATTAGCCCAAAAACTAAGGCCATTATGTTGGCGCACTCTTTGGGCAATCCTTTTAACTTAGATGTAGTCACTGCGATTTGTAAAAAGCATAGCCTATGGTTGGTAGAAGATTGCTGCGATGCCTTAGGTAGCACTTATAAAGGTCAAATGGTTGGAACTTTTGGCGATATTGGCACACTCAGTTTTTATCCAGCGCACCACATTACGATGGGTGAGGGAGGCGCTGTATTCACCAATAACTATGAGCTAAAGCAAATTGCGGAGAGCTTTAGAGATTGGGGTCGCGACTGCTATTGCCCTCCAGGGAAGGACAATACTTGTGGCAAGCGCTTTGCTTGGAAGTTAGGCGATCTACCGTTTGGTTACGATCACAAGTACACCTATAGTCATTTGGGTTACAACCTTAAGATTACTGATATGCAGGCAGCCTGTGCATTGGCGCAACTAGAAAAAGCACCTGCATTTATTCAGGCTCGTAAAGATAACTTTAAGTTCTTAAAAGAGCGTCTTGCCTCCTGCGAGGAGTTCTTGCAGTTACCTGAGGCTATTGAAGGCTCTGATCCATCCTGGTTTGGTTTTCCAATTACCTTAAAGGAGGGTTGCCCCGTTTCTCGTGTGGATCTAACAACCTATTTGGATCAAAACAAGATCGGCACTAGATTACTCTTTGCAGGTAATCTCGTGCGTCAGCCTTATATGAAAGATGCTCTGTACCGTGTTAGTGGCGAACTCAAAAATACTGACAATGTGATGAATAATACATTTTGGATTGGGGTACAGCCTGCATTAACGAAGGAAATGTTGGAATACACCGCGACTCAAATCGAAACATTCTTGGGCGTCAAATTTTGATATGCGCTTTAAGTTATTTGTTCAAGCATTTGGTTTTTTTGTAGTATTCCTACTTCTTTCCTTTATTTACTTAAGACATTTCGGCGATGTTGGAAAGCTGCCCGCTGAAAGTTTGGAATATAGCGCCAAAGACTCATTTATACGTTCTCTTGAAAAAGGCGCCGGAGAGTCGGGTGCATGTCACGTTATAGTTGAAAGATTTCGAAATACCTCAACCAATAGTGGCGGGGTGATTGAAATACTAGGCCCTAGTATTCCTCTTAATAAGGTGGACCAAGAACTTCTGGACTTAGTCGATGCCTCCCATGTCTTTCTGGTGCAAGCGGGAAGGCTTTATGCCATAGATGAGGTGAGCGTTGAGGCAGCTCAAAACAATCAAAAATTGCAAGGCTCCATTCAGGGGTCCATGATTACGGGATATTTATCTAATCCAAATACTGTAGATTCTGTTCGAAGGATTAAAAATGATACTTCACTTGTACGCAATCAATTGATTGAGCAGAACTACGTCTCAAGAAGTTCTATGAAACTTCTTGAGGAAAAAACAAAGGAATATTACTCAAGGTGTCCTCGGTTATCAAAAAATGAAAAATTAGGCGTTACCGAGTACTTCTGGGGCAATGAAGGCAGGTCGGTGCTGCATCATTGGGCCCATCTCTATGAAGGCGCAATATTCGGGCCTGTGATGAAGGCACAGTATGGGGTCGTTATACCTACGATTGCGCGGTTAGTCAGCTCAATCTTTCCTGGTGACGGTCCATCTCAATATATTTCTACAGCTTGGATTTTATTTTATCTATCAGCGCTGATTTACTCTGCCTTACTTTATCTGATATTCAAAAAATATCCTTTAATAGTAACAATAGCATTATTAATTAAGATAATTCTTTTTATTAATCTAAAGGAATTTATAATTTTCTTGGCGCCTGGAGCCCATTGGTTTAGAGAGTTAAACTTTCTAATTATCTATATGGTTTCAAATTATTATATTTTCGGCGATAAAAAATCTAAATTTTGTAACATTAAATTATTATTTTTTGCTATATTTACTTTACTTTTTGATCCAATGAGTGGTTTTTTTGGATGGTCTGCTGTAACCCTATCATACCTATTAAGTAATTTTACAAAAAATACAATACAAATTACTAAAAAAAATGTATTAATAGCCGTTTCATTTTTTGCTTTTTTAGTGGTTATATTATTTTTTTATAGTAGTAATGCGTACTATCTATTTTCGATGTTGGTAAATAATTTATTTTCAAATCAGCTAACAGCTAGTAGCCAAAGATTCATAATATTCAATGTTTTAATGTTATGTGTAATAGCGTTGCTATATATTAATAATAAGGTAAATTATAAATATATATATTTTTCCTTCCTAGGAAATATATCAATAATTTACTATTTGATGACGCCAGATTGGGTTCACTATTATAAGTATTTAGAATATGTAATACTATTTTATATGTGCATATTTATTATTTCTTATAATTACTTTTACTTATATCTCATTAAATCTGCTTGGTTTGGGGAAAAAATTATATCTAGGGTGAATCAAGGTTCAATTTATTTTATAAAAATAATGTTTTTAGCAGCTTTATTTGTTGCTATTAGCATTAATTTTTTAAAATTCAACGCCATTAATAATTCCTCGCCTATAACAGTGCTATACCCTCAAAATAATCAAATTTTCTTTGATTCAGTCGAATCTACCATAAACAATAAAAAAATAATTTCTAATATATCGAGCGATTTAGCCAGTCACTTGTCAGAGTTTCCATTAAGTGATCAGAAAAAATATATCGTCTCTAACTTTGATAAATATATTTTATTCTTATATAACCAAAAAAATAATTTTGGTTATATTGATTTACGAAGTCAATTAGTTAGCGATAGGGAGGCTGATAAAATTCTTTCAGTCATTAAAAAAAATGGTGGGACTTTCGTTGTGGATGAAAATAATTTTCATATTAACCTAGGGTATGGTCCAAAAATCTCAGGTGATCCAATTCTTATTGAAGCTAATGGGACTTATTTTCTTGGTCCCTATAATTACATCAAGTCGCAATTAAGGATGGCAAAAATTTCTGAGTATATTTTTAATAAATGCATTAAGGAAGATAGGCATTCAAAAAATAACTGGTCTACTTTTAATTGCCCAGCGTCTACTGAGAAAGTTTCAAGATGAAAAAAATAAATAGCTATGTGATATATAGTGCTGGTGAAACTGGTAGGCAGGCTGCGGATTTATTATTGCAAAAGAATCAGACAGTCCTCGCAATTTTTGATCGCAATCCAAAAATAAGTAGTTACAGTGGCGTTGATGTTTTGCGGATTGATGAATGGCTACGCCCTTCCAATATGGAAGAGATTTCTTGCATCAACGCTATTCATAACCACTATATTGACCCCAAGTCTATTAATAATGACTTAAAGGCGGTGGGGTTTGGTGAAGTGCTTAATATGGTTGAATTTTCTAAGCTATGGCCATTCCCAGATAAGTACTGGCTTTCGAGTTCGTTTTCTTATGATTCACGCATCCCTCAGCTAGAGCGCCTCCTACCCTTGTTGGCTGATGATCTAAGTAGAAGACTCCTCTCAGATACTTGGGGCTATTGGAGTAGGGGTGTCTTAGAGCTCTGTCCTGAACCGAGTCTATATGATGAGTATGTGCCCGCTGATGTGCCCAGATATCCAGAGGTTTTGCGCTTAATTGATTGCGGCGCATCCAATGGAAGTACTCTTACTAGATTGGCTAAGGCCGGATACCAATTAGAGGCTGCCCTGGCATTTGAGCCAGATCCAGTTAATTTTAAGAAGCTACTTGCAAAAACTAATGACTTTAATCTAATGCCGCTCCCATTGGGTTTATGGTCTAGCGAGATGCAGTTAAGCTTCGCTGCTAATTCGGATAATTCATTAGCGAGCGGATTAGATGCTGGTGGTACTACGCTAATTCAGTGCGCATCTCTAGATACTATCGCCATTAACTTTAACCCAAACTTGATTAAATTTGATATCGAGGGATCGGAGTTGGAGGTGTTGCATGGCGCAAAGAATCTCATACGTAAATGCCGACCTAACCTCTGCGTTTCTGTTTACCATCGACCCGGGGATCCTTTGGATATATTGGATTTATTAGCATCATGGGATTTGGACTATCAATTTTATTTGCGTTGCCATGAATTCAATACTTACGGATTAGTTTTATATTGTATTAGTGAGAAATGAATGGAGATGAGTAAGTTGAAAACGATCCCCCCAGTTAAGATAATTGCTGAAATTGGGATTAATCACAACGGTCAAAGAGATATTGCTGTCCAGCTAATCGATGCCGCCAAAAAAGCAGGTGTTCAGTGTATAAAATTTCAGTACAGGAATCTAAATAGAACTTATTTAGGTAATAAAAATGAAATTGGGGATGAAATTTTAGATACAGAGATACGTCGCTCTTATTTAAATCCGGATGAGCTTAACCAATTGTGTGCTTATGGAAAGTCTC
>JAUYRJ010000044.1 GCA_030696845.1 Polynucleobacter sp. | reverse complement strand
TTTCTGACGGAATTTCTCAACTCGGCCAGCGGTATCCATAATTTTCTGGGTGCCCGTGTAGAAGGGATGCGATTCGGAAGAGGTTTCAACCTTGGCAAGCGGATACTCTTTGCCATCTTCCCATTTCACAGTTTCTTTGGTGATGATGGTGGAGCGTGTTTTGAAGCTAAAGTTGTTCGAAACATCGATAAAAACAACTTCACGGTAATCAGGGTGAATGCCAGGTTTCATAAGAGTCCTTATTGCAGGTAGCCGTTTCAGTTCGTTTAAGGAAGTGAAATACTTGCCCAGGTTAAGTGCAGCAAATTAATGCTGCGGAAAATCAAAAAAAGAACCGCACCAAGGTGCAGGAAAAACGAAATTATGCCATGAAATCAATAAGAAAGGCTAGATTGACTGCAATTCTAGCCTTGCCGCATTAGCCGCCGCGGCGCATCAGGTCGAAAAACTCCCCATTGTTCTTGGTGGATTTGAGTTTATCCACAATAAAGTTCATCGCCTCGATATCGTCCATATCGGCCAGTAACTTACGTAAAACCCAGATTTTTTGGAGATTTTCAGGTTTAACCAAGAGTTCCTCGCGGCGCGTGCCGGATTTATTCAGGTTAATTGCAGGGTAGACCCGGCGCTCAGCGAGGCGACGCTCGAGGTGCACTTCCATATTGCCGGTGCCCTTGAATTCTTCATAAATCAGATCATCCATGCGGCTGCCGGTTTCAATCAAGGCAGTTGCCAAAATGGTTAATGAGCCGCCTTCTTCGATGTTGCGGGCTGCTCCAAAGAAGCGTTTTGGACGTTGCAAGGCGTTGGCATCAACACCGCCAGAGAGTACTTTGCCAGAAGAGGGGACTACCGTGTTGTAGGCGCGGGCGAGACGTGTAATCGAGTCGAGCAGAATAATCACATCTTTTTTCATCTCGACCAAGCGTTTGGCTTTTTCAATCACCATTTCAGCAACTTGAACGTGACGCACTGCTGGCTCATCAAAGGTAGATGCAACGACTTCGCCACGTACCGAGCGCTGCATTTCAGTGACTTCCTCAGGGCGCTCGTCAACCAGAAGTACGATCAAAATGGCATCGGGGAAGTTGGTGGAAATCGCATGAGCAATATGCTGCATCATCACGGTCTTACCGGACTTGGGGGAGGATACGATCAGGCCGCGTTGACCAAAGCCAATTGGCGAAATCATATCGATAATGCGACCAGTTAAATTTTCTTCCGCCTTAATGTCGCGCTCCAAATGAATTGGGCGATTGGGATGTAGCGGCGTTAAGTTCTCGAACATGATCCGGTTTTTAAGGGCTTCGGGAGCCAAACCATTGATCTTGTCGACCTTAACTAATGCAAAGTAACGCTCCCCATCTTTGGGGGTGCGAACTTCGCCTTCCACGCTATCGCCAGTATGCAAGTTAAAGCGGCGAATCTGCGCGGGCGAAATATAAATATCATCTGTAGAAGCCATGTAGGAGGCTTCAGGAGAGCGTAAAAAGCCAAAACCATCAGGCAATACTTCCAGTACGCCATCACCGAAAACGGATTCACCGGCCTTGGCGCGTTTTTTCAGAATCGCAAACATCAATTCCTGTTTGCGCATGCGCTGGGTATTTTCGATCTCCAGGCTGGCGGCCATTTCTAAGAGGGCGGATACGTGGAGGACTTTTAGTTCGGTGAGTTGCATAGTGTCTTTAATTAATCGAGGTAATGAGTGAGTAAGGGTGTCGGTTGACCGAACAAGGCGGGGTCAGCGGAAGAAATTAGGGGGGGCGATAAAGAAAATCAGCGGGAAAATGCTCGGAATTTCAGAATTAGCAGGTAATCAATTGGGAAGGAGATAAATCGGAAATAAGGGGAGTTTGCAAGAAAATGGGTGGCGCTGAATAGCGCGTTTTGCAAATACTACACTAAAAATGGCATTTGGCAAGCTTTCCCATATCCAATGGGTGAATTGCCGTTTGGATTCACAGGCTCAATCTATGAGCCCGTGAATCAGCATACTTAGATGTTGCTATCAATAAAGGCGGACAGCTGGGATTTGGCTAGAGCGCCTACTTTTTGCGCGGCCACAGTGCCATTTTTAAAGAGGATCAGTGTTGGAATGCCACGAATATTAAACTGGGCAGGAACCCCTTGGTTTTCATCGACATTCATTTTGGCGATTTGCAGTTTGTCGCCATATTCCGCAGATAGCTCTTCCAAAATTGGGCCGATCATTTTGCAGGGACCACACCACTCTGCCCAGAAATCGAGCAAGACGGGTTTATCAGATTTCAGAACGTCTTCCTCAAAAGAAGCGTCAGTTACGTATTTAATGCCGGCACTCATGAAAATTCCTTATTTAATTAGTATCACGAAGCTTATATTAGCAATAAGCGCGCATTTCTGCCAAAAATATCAGCTTACCGCATAAACTTCTCGGCTCATGTCAAAATCCATTTCATTTCCGCGGATTCCAGAGTGCCATACCCAATTGGGCTGGGAAGTCCAGACCTGGGGGATTCGCCCTGATCAAGATGCCCTAGAAACTCTGGCAAAGGGTATTTGGAGTGTTGCCGAGCAAACTGGGCAACGTCCACTGGTTATTTTGAGTACTGCAGGGCCGTTGATGGGGGTTCGGCTCGCCTTGGAGGAGTTCCGGCCATCCAGCCCTTTGCCCCAGATCGCATTCTTACCCGAAGTGATGAGCTTTTCCGATTGGATTGCTCGCGCGCCACTGGCCTGGACTTTTCCAAAATCGCAAACGCCGTTGGATCGCTGGCTTGCAGTCTTTGCCGCCTTAAAAAAACACCCCAAACTTAAAGCATGGTTTAAGGCGGAGACGGAAGCGGGAGCATGGGGTTTGGCGCAGGCCATTATTGCAGCCTGCGATGCTTTATCAAATAGCTTGCTGCCACATTTACCCCTCATCCTTGATGGCGAGGCGGGTGAAGACTGGTTGATGCAAATGCAGCACTTACTCGACAAGGCAATTGAAGAGGCCTACCCCAAACTGGCACGCACCGTTGTTGATCGAGAGGCTGAAGTGCTCTTGTTATTTTGGTGCTATCTCAGCGGCTTTGGTGATCCCGTGTTTCGCAAACATCTAGCGATGGCATCGCACTTGCGGGCAAATGCAACGCGGCCATTAATTTGGGTGCAAACAGCAGAGCCACTGCCGAGCGAGCACCAATTCATGCAAGGTTTTTTAAATCAATACGCCCGGCATGCGCCCGTCGTGAATGCCACCTTAGATTGGATGACGGTGGGTTTATGGCAAGAAGCCTTGCCCGAGTTCGATGCCGACCCAGAGGAGCGCAAGGCACAGTGCTTAAGGAATAGTCAGGCGGCCTTTCAAGGGCAGTGGAGACTCTTGTCTGCCAATCGGTTCGAAGAGCTTGCGTGGACAGCAGCGAAAGCCGTGGAAGAGCGCTTAATTGCTGGCAAAAGCAATATTGCCTTGGTTGCGCAAGACCGTTTGGTCGCAAGGCGAGCGCGAGCTTTGCTGGCCCGCCTGGGACCAAATCTAGCGATTCGGGATGAGACCGGCTGGAAATTGTCTACAACGCGCGCCGCCGCCGCTTTGCACAGTTGGCTTGAACTGATTCGTGCGCCAAAGGATGGGCCTAGCGCAACCGACTTACTGGAATTTTTACAAAACCCATTTTTTAATGTCGCCACCTTCTTAGAAGCAAATGCACAAGACTGCCAAAGCGTCGTCGCCGAGCTCGAAGATCGCTTGATTGCCAGTCAGGCGCAGTCCGGCTGGGAGACCTTTCATTTGGCCTTAGAGGGCATTAAATATGGCGACCGCTATCGTTTTGCGCCGGCCAGCCCGTTGGTATTTCAATTGCTGCAATCCATTCGGGGTCGATTGAATCGGTGGCGTGCAAACACGGTGAGCTTGGCATCTGCTTTTACGCAATTACAAGATGATTTGGTTGCACTGGGTATGGTTTCCGCTCTTCAGCAAGACTCTGCCGGCATCCAATTGCTCGAGTCAATCAAGGTCTTGGATGTGCAAGTCGCTTCCGATACGGCACAGCCTGCCGCATTGCGTCTTGTCGAATGGCTGAGTTTACTGAAGACCGTCATCGAGGAATCGACTTACCAAGAAGAGGGAGTAGTGGCGCAAGCGCGCTTAAGTATTTTGCCGCTCAGTTCAACGCGCATGCGTACGTTTGATGCAGTCATCGTAGTGGGTGCAGATGAGCAGCATTTACCGGCTTTTTCAGAGCGGCCTTTGTTTTTTTCCGAGACCTTAAGCCGCTTACTGCAAGGGCCCACGATTGCCGCAGAGTATCGACAGCAGGCACGCGATTTGTCGCAACTATTAGTCACCTGTCCGGAAGTGGATTTGCTATGGCAAAGCAGAAGCAGTGGCGGTGAACCCATTAGGCCGTCGGCATGGATTCAGCGTCTACAAATGGCCTTACCCGAATGGCAGGTTAATGACAATAGCCTAGGTAAGGCTCTGCGCAGCGGCCATGCCAAACCCGCATCCGTCTCTAGCGCAACCCCCAGCGAGGATTTGCCATTGCCCTTATCGATGAGTCCGAGCGCGTATCGCACCCTACGCGATTGCCCTTATCGCTACTACGTGCGAAGCCTTCTGGGTTTAAGTAAACACAAAGGATTGGATGAAGGGGTAGATGCTTCTTTGGCTGGTCGTGTCATCCATTCGGTATTACGCAGTTTCTTTTACACTCTGAAAACTGAAGACCAAATTAAATCAGTAGCGATTCCGCTAGGCAGCGCTGAGCGTTGTGACTGGATGGAGCGGCACTTAAGTGAAGCTTCCGAACAGGTCTTTGCGCCCTATATTGATGGAGATGCGCGCGTATTAGGTATCTTGCGCGACTGGCAAAAGCAAATTCCCAGTTTTGTGAAGTGGCAAATGGCGCGTGAGGAGCGAGGCTGGCGATACTGCGATGGTGAGGTGAAGGTCAGCTTTGATTTGCCATTTATGGATCATGATGGCGAGGAGCGTACGATGTTGATCGAAGGGTATGCCGATCGATTTGATGTTCATGTTAGCAATACAAACAGCGCCGCGGTACTCGATTACAAGTACCAATCCCTTTACAAAGTACGTCATCGCGCTCAGCATCTGCTGGATGATCCGCAATTATTGATATATGCCAGTGCGGCCAATCGGTCAGATGCCATTATGGGTAAACAGGGGCGTCAGATTAGCGAGGCCGAGTGGGTCGCTCTGAAGCTAGAGAGCAAAGACCGAAAT
>JAUYRJ010000041.1 GCA_030696845.1 Polynucleobacter sp. | reverse complement strand
GCCAGTCTGCCGGCATTATGGTGAACTACCTGTATGACCTGTCCAGCGTGGAGGAAAACCATGAGCGCTTTGTCAATGGTGAAATCATGTATTCGCGTGCGGTCGGCAAATTAATGAGTGTTTAGGCATTTTTAACCACGCCCACTCAGAAATTCTTGGTCTACTGAAATAATGTTTTTTAAGTAATTAAATACTGCATTAATTCGGTTTGAATACCTTAAATCAGCATGCACACTAAGCCAAAGTTCTCGCGTTACACAAACTTGATTGGCAAGGATTGGAATTAATTTCGGCTCGTTTGCTACAGCAAATCGAGGTAAGAGTACCAAACCTAAACCTGAGGAGGCAGCTGCCATTTGCGCCAACATACTATTGGATGAAAAAACGATGCTTGGATTAGATATAACCTCATCCAACCACCTTACCGTATCCACTTGTATTAAATCATCTATGTAACTTAAAAATTTATGATTTACCAAGTCTTCTGAAGACTTTGGTTTGCCATGTAAATCAAAGTATTTATCTGATCCATATAGAGATAACGTAAATAAGCCTATATTTTCACTCTCCATACCCCTTCCTTCGGGCTTGAAAAAACTTAGGAAAATATCCGCTTCTCGTCGATTTACATTAACCAACTGAGGAGACGTAACCAGCTCGATACGCAACAATGGATACATGGAAGAAAGTCCCAGCAAGCGCCGAGCTATATACAAAGAGCCTATTCCTTCCATCATAGCAACACGCACAATTCCAGCGGGCTCGCGCCCTCCGTAACCAGTTAAATTTTCACGTAAAGCAACTGCACCACCCTCCATTGCCTCAACTTGAGGCAAAATTTGCTCCGCTAAAAGTGTTTTTTGAAGCCCATCTTTGCGTCGTTCAAATAAAGCGCCTCCTAAACACAGCTCTAATCTAGAAATTCGACGACTTATAGTGGAGTGATCTACATGAACGGTCTTTGCTGCTTGACTCAAATTCCCTGAGCGAATTACAGCCAAGAATATCCTTAAATCATCCCAATCTAATTCTTCAATAGGAATTCTCTTAACGCCCATTACATCTATCTCCAATAAAAAATCAACTCAAACCAAAGCAGCTCGGCCAATCTGAAAATACGTCATAAAAATTTAATGTTGTTTATTGCTATTTTGACGCAATCGATTATCACACTAATATGCCTTTATTGAATTGCTCTTTTACCCATACTGGTATAAATTAGCCGAAGAGATAAGCCAATAAAACGATTGGCTAAACTTGTCATAACAAGGGAGAAGAGTTAAAGTGGGCGCTCAAATTAATATTGGTTTTTTACTATTTCCAAACCTAACGCAGCTTGATTTAACTGGACCCGCTCAGGTACTAAGTCGTGTACCAAATGCCAAAATTCATTTAGTATGGAAAAATACAGATCCGGTTGTTACTGATGTTGGCTTTTGTATCACTCCAACAACCTCTTTTTCCGAATGTCCTCAATTAGATGTCCTTTGCGTCCCCGGCGGATTTGGTATTGGTGACCAAATGGTTGATGAGGATACACTGAAATTTCTTCGAAATCAGGGTGGCAAAGCAAAGTACATTACATCTGTGTGTAACGGATCCTTAATTCTTGGGGCGGCTGGTTTACTCCAGGGCAGAAAAAGTGCTTGTCACTGGATCTGGAAAAAATACCTTTCTAAATTTGGGGCAGAAGCAGTTGATGCTCGAGTAGTGAGGGACGGCAATCATATTTCTGGGGGCGGCGTCACTGCTGGGATTGATTTTGCATATGTGCTCGCTTCGGAACTTGCAGGAGAGGAAACTGCAAAAATGCTACAACTCGGCTTAGAGTATGATCCTCAGCCACCCTATGATTGCGGCACACCAGACAAGGCAGGAAGAGCACTTGTTGACAAAGTGTTAGCCTTACAGATAGAACGAATCAAAAAAATTGAATTTAATATCGAGAAAGCATCGTTGAGCTTGGCAAACTTAGATTAGACCAATTACTATCGCATCCGATAGAGAGTCTTGAAATTCAATCTTGTGGTTAATCATTTGGCTAAGGTGGCTTAAGGCCTCGGTTTACGGTTTCGGCCCTCAAATTCAATAGCCTCTTGCAGTAGAGCTTTTTGCCGTTCCCGCTCTTTATCTCGGATGATCAAGTCTTTTCCGGTCGAAATCTACCGGTCTTTTAGCAACGATTCAAGCGTTGGTTTCGTTTTCTTCTGCAAATCGTTCATAACTTAAATTGAATCGCTACCACTTTACTAGACACTTTCTAGCCTAATATTGGACTACCCACAGTTTCGTAGACACCTACGCCTGTTTACGCCAGATCTCCTCAAATGCCTCAGGACTCATTCCCTCCAGGTGCGAGTGGCGTCTAGCACGATTATAAAACACCTCAATATAGTCAAATATTTCTGCTCTT
>JAUYRJ010000024.1 GCA_030696845.1 Polynucleobacter sp. | reverse complement strand
ACTGAGCGTCGAATTTTTCCCTCCTAAAACACCCGAAGGGGAAAATAAATTACGACTTGTGCGTGAGCGCTTGAGTGATTCACTCAAGCCGGCGTTCTATTCCGTTACATTTGGGGCCGGCGGCTCCACGCAGTCTGGTACTTTGCAGGTTGTGAGCGAGATTCATGCTGCCGGGGAAGCGGTTGCTCCCCACCTGTCCTGTGTTGGCAGTTCGCGTGACAGTGTGCGTGCGATGCTCAATCAATATCGTGAGCTTGGTATCCGTCGCATTGTCGCCTTACGCGGCGACCTGCCTTCCGGCATGGGTCAGTATGGTGAGTTCTCGCATGCGAATCAATTGGTAGAATTTATTCGTGCTGAAACTGGTGACTGGTTTCACATTGATGTGGCGGCTTATCCCGAGACCCATCCTCAGGCAAAATCGCCAGCCAGCGATTTGCAGTTCTTCGTGGAAAAAATGAAGGCTGGAGCCAATTCCGCTGTAACCCAGTACTTTTTTAATACAGACGCGTATTTCCGGTTTGTGGATGAGGCTTATGACTTGGGCGTAGTCGAGCCGATTATTGCGGGCATTATGCCCATCACCAATAGTAGTCAATTGCTGCGTTTTTCAGATGCTTGCGGAGCCGAAGTGCCTCGCTGGATACGCCTGCGCTTACAGTCCTTCGGTGATGACGTGGCATCGATTAAATCCTTCGGCGAAGATGTGGTGACGGATTTATGCGATCAGTTGCTGGTTGCGGGGGCTCCTGGATTGCACTTCTACTCCCTCAATCAAGCCGATGCCGTATTGGCTATTGCCGAAAACTTAAGTTTGGGTCCAAATTAGTTTCTTTGGGGGTGATGTAAACCGGATTCAGTCAGCATGGCATCCAAGGGCTCATCATGGGCTGCCGGTTGCCATTCCTCAGGATCAAGTGCCTGCCAATCAAATCCGACTCCAATACATAGTACGGTTGGTTTGTGTTGGCGTACCTGAGCCAGTGTTCTATCAAAAAAACCGCCGCCATAACCTAGTCGCCAGAAGTGCTCCCGCTGTTTTGGGCGATGCGCGCTATGATCCAGCAACCACCCTACGCATGGAATCAAAATGCAATCCGGTTCAATACGCTTACTGTTGGTATGGCCGAGATCGGGCTCTGGGATGCCATATTGATTTGGAACCAGATGATCTCCATTGCCCCACGCATAAAAATCCAGGTGCCGATCAGCTCGTGTCACAGGCAAAGCAAGGTGACGATGGGGGGATGCCGACGCCCAAGTTAGTAAAGTATCGCGCAGATCAATTTCTTCCCGAATCGGCCAATACAGCGCAATCGATTCAAGGCGCGCCAGTTCGGTGCTCAGGGCGCGGCTGAGGTGCGAGGTAATGGAGTCCAAGCATGAGATGCCCTCTGGCGTCTGGGAAAATACCTCACGCTGCATTAAAAGTCGGTTTCGGAGGGTTTTTAAATCAACCTTAGGCATATTTAGCATTATCAAGCGAGAATGGCGTTCATGAAAAAACAAATCAAAGTTAGACTATAAGAATGACGCCATTTAAATACATTCAAAGCGCTAAAGCAGGCCCGAATAGCCAACAAAACATGCAAACCCGATTTGCAAGTGTAGTACTTATTCTTGCGATGCTCACGCTTGGTGGTTTGGCGATGGCAAAAAAACCATCACCCACAGCAATTGATCTAACCGAGGCAGATCGAACTTTTTTAGAGCTTCGCGATGCTGCCCGCAAAAATGATGCAGCACGGGCACAGCAGCTAGCGGCAAGCTTACCCAATTATGTTTTTGGTGATTATGTCGAGTACTTCAGAATTAAACCCCAGTTATTTGATGGCAGTGGTATAGCGCGTGCGGATACGTCTGCTGATAGTCAAGTTACGGCATTTCTGAGTAAATATGAGGGTACTGCGCTTGCAGATCGAATGCGCAATGATTGGTTGTTGGTGCTAGGAAAGCGAAAAGACTGGCGTACCTTTGATGCTGAATATCCTAAGTTCGCTTTGGATGATGATACTGCCGTGAAATGCTACGCTCTGCAATCCCGCTTAGCTCAAGGCGAGCTTGCAGCAAAAACGGCGCACGATGCCCGTCTTGTGATGTTGGATCCGAAATATTATGGACAGTCTTGTCCCGAGCTCATTCAGCAACTGCTGAGTGCGGGCGCAATTTCTACAGCGGAAGCAAAAGCATATGGTCGTGGCGCAGCTGAAATCGGGCTTGAGACAGTGGCACGTCGCATTGCTGGCGAAGATCCGATTGGTGAGATTGTGAAAGCGGCGCGCGCCGATCCAATAAAAGCATTTCGGGACTTCTCACAAAATGCCTCGCGGTATAGCAAAGAGAATCAGGCGGCTGCATGGGGTGTAATAGGGCAATTTTTAGCCAAGAAGCAAGATCTTAGGGCGGATGACGCTTATCGCTTACAGCAAGAGCTGGGCTTTAATGAGTTGTTATCCGTTGAGAGCCAAGAGTGGAAAGTGCGTGCGGCCTTGCGAGCACAAGATTGGCCACTAGCAAAAGAGGCGATTGAGGGCATGAACCCTGTGGTGCGCGCAAAAGATCCAGCCTGGACGTATTGGTACGGTAGGGCACTAGAGGCGATTGGGCAAGATGCAAAAGGGAAAGAGCAGTTCGAGCTTATTCAGGATCAATTTCACTTTTATGGACAGTTAGCGCGTGAAGAGTTAGGAAAAAAATCGCAAATTCCAGCGCGCGTCAAAGTGGGCGAGCAGGATATTAAGCCAATGGCGGAGCGCAAAGGCTTTATTCGGGGTGAACGTTTTTATGCCATGAATTTACGTTTTGAAGGTAATCGCGAATGGAATTGGGAGTTGCGCGGCATGAGCGATAAGCAATTATTAGCCGCCGCAGAATACGCCAAACGGATTCAGTTATATGACCGTGCGGTTAATACGGCAGACCGAACCAAAGTCGAGCATGACTTTACCTTACGCTTTCCAACGCCCTACCGCGATGAGTTGGCACCAATTGCGCGTCAAATTGACCTCAATTTAGCCTGGGCATATGGCCTTATTCGTCAAGAGTCCCGATTTATTATGAATGCTTCCTCTTCGGTAGGCGCTTCTGGCCTGATGCAAGTTATGCCCAATACAGCAAAGTATGTGGCGAAAAAGATTGGCATGACGTCTTATACCCAAGATAAACTAAAAGACACTAATACCAACCTCACCTTGGGCAGTAATTATCTGAACATGGTTCTGACCGATTTGGATGGGTCTTGGGTGTTGGCATCGGCAGCATACAACGCGGGTCCGTCCCGTTCAAAGTTGTGGCGTGAACGCCTCAATGGGCCGGTAGAGGGGGCTATTTTTGCTGAAACCATTCCCTTTAACGAGACGCGCACCTATGTCAAAAACGTATTGTCTAACGCCAGCTATTACTCTGGCGTAATGCACGGACAAACGATTTCATTAAAACAGCGTCTGGGAATGATTTCCCCCAAGGCAGCTAACCAGAGTGAGTTACCATGAAATACGACGTTTTATTAATTGGCGGCAATGGGTTTGTGGGGCGCGTTATCGCGCGTAAACTCCAGCAAGCAGGGCATTCTGTTCTCATGCCAACACGCCATCTTGCTGCCGCAAGGGATTTGCGCTTGTTACCCAGCCTGCACCTGATAGACGCAGACGTAAATGATGCCCAAACATTAAATCGTTTATGCACGCAAATGAAGCCATCGGGAACGGTCATCAATTTAGTAGGCGTTTTGCATGATCGACCCGCTAAACCATACGGTAAGGTATTTGAGAAGGCTCACGTAGAGCTTCCCAAAAAAATTATCGTAGCCATGCAAGCCAGCGGCATTAAACGGTATTTGCATATGAGCGCATTGGGCGCAGACTCACATGGGCCGTCGATGTATCAGCGCAGCAAGGGGGATGGCGAAGCAGCCGTACGAGCAAGCAATTTAGATTGGACTATTTTTAGACCGTCCGTCATTTTTGGGCAAGAAGACCAGTTTATTAATATGTTTGCTAGCCTGGCAAAAGTATTTCCGGTGATTCCGCTGGCGAATGCGCAGGCACTCTTTCAGCCGGTCAGCGTGAATGACGTAGCCAGCGCCTTTGTTGCCTCGATGCACATGCGTCAAGCCATTCATCAAATCTATACCTTAGTGGGTCCCGATGTATTGAGCATGGCAGAGTTAGTGCGTTTTGCGGCAGAAAAAGCGCATACCTCAACCCGTGTGATTCCCATGCCGGCATTCGTGGGTTACGTACAGGCCATGATGTTTGAATTATTACCGATCCCTACACTGATGTCCCGCGACAATATTGCCTCAATGCGCTTGCCAAACGTCTTGCCGCCTGCGCAGGCAGATGATCTGGTGAGTACGTTTGGCATCTCGCGACAGTCGATTCGGAGTCTCTTGGCTTGAAAATCTATGCCGTTGGTGGGGCAATTCGGGATGCTCTCATGGGCATACCAGTCAACGACATGGATTACGTGGTGGTGGGCGCAACAGCGGAGCAGATGATTGCCTTAGGATTTCGTCCTGTGGGAAGCGATTTCCCTGTCTTTCTGCATCCTCAAACGCAAGCCGAGTATGCATTGGCGCGTACCGAGCGAAAAACCGGAACCGGATACCAAGGCTTTCATTTTTATGCGGACCCCTCGGTTACCTTGGAGCAGGATTTACAGCGACGCGACCTTACGATCAATGCCATGGCGCAGCGTGTAGATGAGGTCGGTTCTTTGGTGGGGCCAGTGATTGACCCCTACGGCGGTCAGGAAGACATCAAAGCGAAACGCTTTCGTCATGTATCGGCAGCATTTGCTGAAGATCCCTTGCGACTGCTGCGTGTAGCGCGGTTTGCAGCACGCTTCCCTGAATTTACAATAGCTCCAGAAACCTTATTAGTATTAAAAGCAATCGTGGCCTCGGGAGAGTTGAGCGCCTTATCACCAGAGCGCGTCTGGCAAGAACTGAGTCGAGGAATGAGCTCAAGTAAGCCGTTACGAATGTTCGAGGTATTAATGGAGCTTGGGGCAAGCGATCGTATTTTGCCGGCCGCATTAATTCCTTTCTTAAGCAATGACGATCAAAAGGGACTGCTGGCTACCCAGATTGATTTATTGAAACAAACTACAGACCGCATCAATGCGGTCTGTGCCATCATATCAGCCAATTTGTCGGAGGGCGCGATTCGGGAGTGGGCTCAATGTGTACGCATGCCTAATGAAGTGCGTGATTTTGCCCAATTATTCTCTTCATTAAGGCGTGTTATTACGGAATCAAATTCAAGTGCCGAAGCAATCCTCGCCTGGTTTAATCGCGCAGATGTTTGGCGCAAGCCCGAGCGGGCAGAGCAATTAGTGGCGCTAGCGCAGACCGTACAATTCGCTACTACCCCTATTTCGCAAGCGCTACAGGCGGCTTTAAATATAAAAAATCAAGATGTACTAAAGACCTTATCAGAGGCTGAGCGCGGAAACGGTGAGCGAATTCGTGCTGCGATGGACGCTGCCCGGTTGAGTGCGATTAGCGACTCTCTTTAGAGGGCTTTATTATCCTAATCGGTTACGACCGCCAAGCCCAGGTAAGTCAGACAAATCTCGATTTGATAAATTTTTCGAGCAGGCAAATACCTTAAATAATTCTCCCATCTCGGCCTCGGAGAGTAATTTTTGCAGGGCGTTAGAGATGGGTAAAAAAACATCGGGATTTGCGGGGTCGGCTTTTTCTAAAACCAGTTCACCGATGCCTGCCTCTAAGAGATAGGCGGCTTGATTGCAAAGGAAAATATCATTAGAACCGCCATTCAAGGCGCTCTGTGCAATCGAAGACCATTCGACATGGCTAGTAAGATCACAAAGACCCGGCAGGTGAAATGGATCAGGAATGGCGTGATGCCGATGGTGTGCCATCAGCGTGCCTTGCTGGCGCTGCGGATGGTAATACTCGGAGTCTGGAAATCCATAGTCAAACGCCATAATCAGGCCACTATTTATTGCTTGGCACAGTGCGGACATCCATGCGTTAGCTTGGGGATGAATTTCAGTGATATACCCATCTGGAAAAAGGTCATTACTCAGCAGATAGTCGGGTAGCAGTTCTTGATTGACGGCCGCACCCGTTTTCCACGATAAGGAGCCATTTGCAATGGTGATCCCTTGCCAGCGCCATACCCCATCTTTAAAAATAATGAGCTCACATGGGATAGCATCAAGCACCTCATTGGCGATGAGCACCCCTTGAAATGCATTTGGTAGAGCGCTAAGCCAATTCAGCTTGGTATCCCAGCCACGCAGTTCGCTCATCCCTTGTAGATGATGAGCTTGACGTTGTGCCAAATCAGGGGATATCTCAATGATGTCGTACTGATCTAAGGGAAAATCCAGCTCGTGCAGACGGTTGAGGATGGACTCGGCAAGTTTGCCGGTTCCAGCGCCAAACTCCAAGATGCGCGTAGGCAGCCCATTTTGCCGAAAGCCTTCCAAGATCGGCAGAATCGTATTCGTCATGGTGATGCCAAAAAAAGGACTGATTTCAGGGGCGGTAGTAAAGTCCCCGCCGGCACCTAATTTATGGGCTCCAGCGCTGTAATAGCCTTTACCAGGCTGATATAGGGCCATTTCCATGTAGCGTGAGAACGGAATCCAGCCCGCGCAAGAGGCGATTTCTTGGGCAATTTCACTGAGAAGCGCAGAAGAGTGCTCTTTTTCAGCGTCGGTCAAGGTAATATCCATAACTCGCTAGTCTAAGAGAAAAAAGTGAAACCCAGTTCGATATCCCCATCGAAGACCGCAAAGTCCGTTTTGGTGACAGGCGCTGCCAAACGTCTAGGTCGTGAAATTGCCTTGCAGTTTGCGCGGCAGGGGTGGGATGTAGCCGTACATTATGGCCAATCTAAAAAAGAGGCTCAAGAGACGGTAGTGGCAATTCAGGGTTTGGGTCAGCAGGCAAGATCATTTCGTGCTGACCTTGCAATTGAAGCCGAAATTATTGCCTTATTTAAGTCAATCCAAGACCAAATGGGCGCCTTAGATTGCATTGTGAACAGTGCATCCCAATTTGAATATGATCGAGCTGGCACAGAGTCTGGCGTCTTGGATTCGGGTTTTTTGCAGCAGATGATGAAAATTAATCTGGTGGCTCCCGTGGTATTGGCGCAATTGTTATACCAACAACAAAAAACCAAAACAGAGCGGAGCTTAGAGCGCGCCAACATACCCGCGGTTATTCAACTGCTTGACCAAAAACTAATCAATCTAAATCCCGATTATTTTTCCTATACGCTTTCGAAGAGCGCATTGCAATGTGCTACGCAGATGATGGCAATGGATTTCGCTCCATACTTGCGCGTAGTCGGCTTGGCGCCAGGAATTTCCTTACCCTCAGGACCACAAACCGAAGAGGGCTTTAAAACAGCGCATATGATGACGCCATTAAAGCGATCATCGACGCCAGAAGATATCGCAAAAGCAGCCGTATTCATAGCGGAGTCTAATGCGATAACCGGCACCACCATTTACGTTGATGGCGGGCAACACCTGATGCCTTCATCGCGCGATGTTATGTTTAAAACTGAATAGGCTTTTTTCTGAATGCACGCAATCCTGTCTCACCCCAAGCTGAATAACTGCCGCCGTTTGTTTCTGCGGGATTATGAAATTTATATCAATATCGGCGTACATGATTTTGAGAAAAAAGCCGAGCAACGGGTTATTCTCAATATCGATCTATACATACCGTTTGAGTTAAACACGCCAGAAAATGACTTGCTGGAAGAGGTGCTTGACTACGACTTTATGCGTGAAACCATTCGCACGCGCTCGCAGCAAGGCCACATTCATTTGCAAGAAACCTTGTGCGACGATATTGCTGCGGCAATGCTGGCCCACCCCAATGTCATGGCAACGCGCGTTTCCACCGCCAAGCCCGATGTTTATCCCGACTGCCACTCTGTTGGAGTCGAAGTCTTTCGGATTAAAGAGTAGTCATCATTAAAAGACAGCCATGAGCGATCCACGCAAAGCTATTTTTGAAGAAAACAAGCTCGAGAAAAAAATTACTCGATTAATGGGCCAAGCTATCGGCGATTTTGGCATGATCGAAGATGGCGACAAGGTAATGGTTTGCGTCTCGGGTGGAAAAGATAGCTACGCCATGTTAGATATTCTTCTGAAATTACGAGAGCGTGCGCCCATTCAGTTTGAGATTGTGGCGGTGAATTTAGATCAAAAACAGCCCAATTTTCCAGCAGAAATATTGCCAAATTACCTCTCATCACTGGGAATCCCGTTTCATATAGAAGTGCAAGATACGTACAGCATTGTGAAGCGTGTAATACCAGAAGGAAAAACCACTTGCGGCCTGTGCTCTCGATTGCGACGTGGAATTTTGTATCGTGTCGCAGATGAGCTTGGAGCAAGCAAAATTGCGCTGGGTCATCACCGCGATGATATTTTAGAAACCTTGCTACTCAATATGTTTTATGCAGGCAAGTTAAAGGGCATGCCGCCCAAATTGCGTTCAGATGATGGCAAGCATATTGTGATTCGGCCCTTAGCCTATGTGCCAGAAAAGCTGCTAGAGCGGTATGCGCAAGACATGCAGTTTCCTATTATTCCATGCGATTTATGTGGCAGTCAGCCCAATCTTCAGCGTGGCGCCATGAAGCAAATGTTGCGCGAATGGGAAAAAAAGTATCCGGGCCGCGTCGAAAATCTCTTTCGGTCTATGCACCACATCGTTCCGTCGCATCTGATGGATCGTGGTGCGTTTGACTTTACGAATTTAGAAGTCAGTGGCGGAATCGATGGGCCGCTTGGGGGCTTGGCAGGAAGAACTCAGGGCGACCGTGGAATTGATGAGGCTGATCTGGATGAATTGTCCTGCGGCAGCGTAATTCAGGGCACTTATAATCTCTAATATGAATATTGTCATACTCGCCGCCGGCCAAGGAAAGCGCATGAAATCGGCGTTGCCGAAAGTACTTCAGACCCTTGCCGGAAAGCCGCTGCTAGAGTATGTATTGGCAACTGCTCATGCCCTGTCGCCAAAAGCATCCCCGATTGTGGTTATTGGTCATGGCGCAACGGATATACAGGCATATTTGGAGTCCGGAAAAAAAGAGCATCCCGCCTTAGCAAATGTGACTACGGTGATGCAAAAAGAGCAAAAGGGAACTGGCCATGCGTTGCTACAGGCCTTGCCAAAGCTAGATGTTGATGAGCCGACCTTAGTCCTTTATGGTGATGTGCCTCTCACCTCAAAAAAGACACTCACGTATTTAAGTAAGTTGGCCGATGGAGCGCGCGGGCAGGATTCCGCCTTAGCCTTGCTTACTCAAGAAATGGACAATCCAGCAGGTTATGGTCGTATCTTGCGTGCTGCTGATGGCGCTGTAACGGGGATAGTGGAAGAAAAAGACGCCAATCGCGAACAGAAAGCGATACGCGAAATTAATACCGGCATCATGGTGTTGCCAACACGACCACTCAAGCGGTGGCTTAAATCATTGCGAGCCAGTAATGCGCAGGGCGAATATTATTTAACCGATGTGATAGAGATGGCCGCACGCGACGGCGTTCCGATTCGAACGACGCAAGCAGAGTTTGAATGGGAAACGGTTGGCGTCAATAGCCGTGAGCAACTAGCGAGCCTAGAACGTATATATCAACATACAATCGCACGCCAGTTAATGGATGCAGGAATTTCGTTGGCAGATCCTGCGCGAATAGATGTACGTGGCAACTTACGCTGCGGAACCGATGTATTTATCGATGTCGGTTGTATTTTTGAGGGCAATGTAAGCTTAGCGTCAGGGGTGCGTGTGGGCCCTTATTGCATTTTGCGAGACTGTGAAATTAATACGAATGCGGTAGTGCATGCCTTTAGTCATATAGATGGCGCTACTGTGGGCGCCAATTCCTTGATTGGTCCTTATGCCAGATTGCGACCGGGCGCTGATTTAGCAAACGACGTACATATCGGAAATTTTGTTGAAGTTAAAAACAGTCGCATTGCCGCCAATAGTAAAGCAAATCACTTGGCGTATGTGGGCGATTCCATTGTGGGTGCCCGCGTTAATATTGGCGCTGGGACGATTACATGTAATTACGATGGAGTGAATAAGCACCAAACGATCATTGAAGACGATGTATTCATCGGCTCCGATACGCAGCTTGTTGCGCCAGTGCGAGTCGGTCGTGGCGCCACATTGGGTGCGGGCACAACACTGACAAAAGATGCGCCAGCCAATCAGCTTACCGTATCACGAGCAAAACAAGTCTCTTTACAGTGGCAGCGCCCTGTCAAGCACGAAAAAAAGGTAGAGGCAAGCAAAGCCAATGTAAGAAAACAGGCCGTGAAGCTTGCCCCTAAAAAAACAGTGAAGGTTAAAAAATAATGTGCGGAATCGTAGGTGCGGCATCAAGTAAGAATATTGTTCCTGTTTTAATTGAAGGGCTGCGTCGCCTTGAATACCGCGGGTATGACTCTTGCGGGTTTGCGGTTATTAATGGCGCTGATGCAAAGCACGAGATCGAGCGCGCGCGCACCACCGCGCGGGTTTCGGAGTTGGCTGAACAAGGTAATCATTTTCATGGCACATTAGGAGTTGCCCATACACGCTGGGCAACGCATGGCAAGCCGGATACGCAAAATGCGCACCCCCATATCTCTAATCAGTTAATTGCCGTGGTTCATAACGGCATTATTGAGAATTATGAAACCTTGAGGACAGAACTCATGTCTTCTGGTTATGTATTCGATTCCGAGACAGACACAGAGGTGATTGCCCACTTGATTCATCAAGCCTATATTGCGAGTAGTCCGCGTAATTTAGTAGCTGCCGTTAAGTCGGTATTGCCAAGACTGCACGGTGCGTACGCGATTGGGGTAATTGCCCAAGACTGCCCCGACACCCTAGTTGGCGCCCGTGTGGGGTCACCGCTGGTTGTTGCTCTAGGCGAGAATGAAAATTTCTTGGCTTCGGATGCGCTCGCGCTTGCGGGCCGCGCAAGTTCCATGATCTACTTAGAAGAAGGCGATGTTGCTGTTCTAAAAGCAGATCATATTGAAATACTGGATTGTGCTGGGACAGCGATTCAGCGTGAGCAAAGGCCGATGCCTGCGCAGGCAGACTCAGTAGACCTTGGCCCCTATCAGCACTACATGCAAAAAGAAATTTTTGAGCAACCACGAGCGGTTGCCGACACACTTGCAAATATTACGCAATTTGGACCAAATCTATTTAATGCGGATCCAGTCACATGGCAGCAATTTGATCAGATTTTAATTTTGGCTTGTGGCACAAGCTACTACTCTGCGTGTGTGGCCAAATATTGGTTGGAAAGTATTGCTGGTATAGCGACACAAGTTGAGATCGCTAGTGAATATCGCTACCGCACTACTGTACCTAATCCCAAGGCACTGGTTGTCGTTGTATCTCAGTCGGGTGAAACGGCCGATACCTTGGCTGCTTTACGTCATGCTAAAGGTTTGGGTCATTTGCTGACGCTTGCCATCTGCAATGTAGCCAGCAGCGCGATGGTTCGCGAAACGGATTGGCATTTCTTAACTAAGGCGGGTACCGAGATCGGGGTTGCTTCAACTAAGGCATTTACGACGCAATTACTCGCTTTGTATTTGTTGACTATGTCCGTTGCGAAACGGCAAGGTCGTGTTGATGCCAAGGAGGAAAAACAACAGCTCAACGCGCTTCGGCATTTACCCAAGGCATTGAACTCAGTTTTGGCTCTAGAGCCACAAATCATCGCTTGGAGTGATGTGTTTGCAAAATGTGAGAATGCGCTTTTCTTAGGGCGCGGATTGCATTACCCCATCGCTCTTGAGGGCGCGCTAAAACTTAAGGAAATTTCCTACATTCACGCAGAAGCCTATCCCGCTGGAGAGTTAAAGCACGGTCCCTTGGCGCTTGTCACCGATAAGATGCCCGTAGTAACGGTGGCGCCAAACGACATCTTGCTGGAAAAACTTAAGTCCAATATGCAAGAGGTCAAAGCGCGCGGTGGAAGGCTATACGTATTTGCTGATCTTGATACTGAAATAGTGAGTAGTGAGGGCATAGCTGTCATTCGGCTACCAGAGCATTACGGTGATCTATCCCCGATTCTTCATGTCGTACCCTTGCAACTGTTGGCATATCACACGGCCTGTGCACGTGGAACCGATGTTGATAAGCCCAGAAATTTAGCCAAAAGCGTTACGGTGGAGTAGCTTAGAGTGAATCTGCTCAGCAGAATTCCGATATAAGTCTCCAGAACATTCCCTATTTTTACTTAAAGCGCTTACTCACGACATTCGTCTGCCGTGTGCACGCCAAACGATATTGAAGGTCGCCAGCATTTGGCTGAGATCAAGGGGAAGGGCGACTGCATTGTCGCATCGCAAAATACGTCAATGATTCAGGCTGCCTGGCGCTATAAGCATGCAGAAAGCCGTCTCAGAGCGCGCTCTTGATTCGAAGGTGGCATGGGCGAAGCAAAGAGAAGACATAGAAACAGGCTGTTTTATACTGGCTACATAGTATGTATTTACTAAAACGTTATTTGAGCGTAGATAATTTGAAGCTGCAAGGTAGTTATGGGGCGCGGTCAAACGTTGGCAATAACTAAGGTTGGCTAAATGAATAAAGAAAGTTATTAATCACCAGACTGATCCCGAATGTGATTTTTACCGTATTACGTAAACACCCTTAAAGTAGCAAAACGATACTCATTAATTTTCTTTACGATGGAGAGCTTATGTGCACTGTCTTAGCTTATTACGATGCAAATGGCCTGATTTATACGGGTAGAACATTAGAATTTGTTGGACCATCTCCCAATCAAATGGCGTACTTTCCAGTGGGCACCCGAATGGAATCGTTTACACCCGCCGGTAAGCAGGGGGTGACTTTCAACACGAAGTACGCTATTTTTGGCGTATTAGTAGGTGGCATCAGTCAGGCAAAACAAGGGACCTTACACGAGGCGATGAATGAGTATGGTCTGACCATCTCAACCAATTCCCTAGGTGGTAATTCTTCGCCGGATGTTTCAGGAGTAACGGATAGTGAGGTAATCTCCGTAACGGATCTTGGGGTTTGGGCGCTCGGAAACTTTAAGACGGTGGCTGAAGTTAAGCAGGCAATAGAGAACAAGGATGTTCAATTTTGGTTGCCCGTTATTCCTTTGCTTGGGGCCGAGCCAGCGCCAATTCATTTCGCGCTTTGGGATCGTACTGGCGCTGGCATCGTGATCGAGTGGTCGTCAGGCAAAACTGAGGTGTATGACAATGAAGTCGGTGTCTTGACTAATAACCCACCCTTCCCTTGGCATCTTCAAAATATGGGCAATTACACATTTTTAACGAATGTAGATAAAAATACAGCCCAATTTAACAAGTTGGAAGTGAAGGCGTTTGACGGCGGAGCCAATATGGCAAACCTCCCCAGCACAGCAACCTCTCCTGGACGCTTTGTGAGGGCTGCCTATTATTCTCAATTTGTATACAAGGGCAAGACACCGCAAGAGGCTATCTTGACTCTGAGTCACGTGATGAATAATTTTGATCGACCAACAGGAATTTCTGTGGACGTCTCAAGCGACATGCCTGCTGGCGAACGCAGCATGCTTGGTGCCGCTGAAGAATCTGCGTCAGAAGTCACTAGCTGGACAGTTTTGCGGGACTTAAACCAAAACCATTTCTATATTCGCACCATTGATAGTTTGAATTTTTCGGTTTTTGATATGAACCAGATGAGCAGCTTAAAGACGCCTTCTTTTGTTTCCATGGAAGCGCTTAATGCGAATAAAACATTGGATGGCAACCACCTTTTTTTGAGCTAGTGCTTTGATTTACTGAGGGTGGGTCTGGGATGAAATACGTGAAATAAAAGACTCCCCTTTGTATTTTTTAAAAATTGATCATTTTTTTATCTTTCGTACGGAATGATTAATGATGGCAGCAATAATGATTCAGTATGAAAATCAATCGTTTTATTGATGCGCCAAGCAAGAAAGCAAATGGAAGGCGAGAGGGATAAAAGTATCTAATCGCAGCAACTACAATCCATTCCGACGAGAAGAAAAAAGAAATAGGCTATGAAAGCCTTATTTTCTGAGGTAGCACAATATATATCAACTCAAGCAGGGATCCGAAGAGGTTTTATTAAAATAAAGGAAATCGTGCCAGTGAAAATGCTCACCACTTATACGAAGCCAACATTAAAAATCATCGAAATCTCATAGATTCGCCCACGGCTTTGCTAGCAAATCTTTGTTAAAGTCAATCGTTATGCATTCCTTTCAAAGCATATAGATATAGGAAGAAAGTCCTTATTTGTGTTCAAATAAGGACTGATATGAGAGCAATAAATCCAGATCTGCAATCCCGAATACATCCGCGTACTAATCACGTTCTACGTGGAATGCTGGTAACGCTTGCAGCCGTTTTTGGTGGATGCGCTGTCGGACCAGACTTTAAGCAGCCTAACAGTCCAGCAGCAGTGCGATTTACAGAAAAGCCGATTAGCGAGAAATTAGCTACCGCACCCAATGTTCCCGGGGGTACAGAACAGCAAATTATTCAGGATGCAGATATACCTGCTCAGTGGTGGACCTTATTTAAATCACCCCAGCTAGAGTTATTAATTAAAAAAGCCTTAGAGCAGAATCCCAACCTAGCTGCGGCTGATGCGGCATTGAGGGTTGCGCAAGAGAATGTCAATGCACAAATTGGCGGGCAGTATTTTCCAACGATTGGCTTGAATGCAAACACTGGAAGGCAGCAACAATCATTGGCGACGTTTGGAATACCCGGTCAAAATATCTATAGCATTTACAACACATCAGTCAATCTGGGCTATCGACTGGATGTATTTGGAGCAGCAAGAAGGACGGTTGAGAGTGCGCGTGCACAAGCTGAGATTCAGCAATTTCAGCTGGAGGGGGCCTATTTAGCCTTGACTGCAAATATCGTCACGTCTGCCGTACGAGAGGCGGCTTTGCGTGCGCAGTACGCAGCTACTAAAGAGATATTAAAAGCCCAACAAGATCTTGCCGATGTCACGGAGCGCCAACTCAAGATTGGTACGGTTTCGCGAGTTGATTTGACCTCACAGCAAACCCTCGTATCCAACTCACAAGTTGATCTGCTGGCCTATGAGCGTAACTTGGCATTTGCGCGAAATCAGCTCGCAGTCTACACCGGTGAGTTTCCAAGTAATGCCCAAGTTGCTGAGTTTGACCTATCTAGCTTGCATTTGCCAGAAAAGCTCCCACTATCATTACCTTCTAGTTTGGTACGTCAGCGCCCTGATATAAGGGCTGCCGAAGCATTATTAAAATCAACGAATGCCTTGGTCGGAGTAGCTACCGCCAATCTATTGCCGCAACTAAATTTAAGCGCCAGCATAGGTTCGGTAGCATTAACATCCAATGCCTTATTTGGCCCTACGGCTACCATTTGGTCTGTGGCTGGTGGACTGTTCCAGCCCTTATTTCAGGGCGGCCAGTTATTGGCGCAGCGCAGAGGTGCTATGGCGACTTATGAGCAAGCCGTCTTTCAGTATCAAGCAACCGTATTGAATGCATTCCAAGAAGTGGCAGACGCATTGCGTGCATTAGAAACAGGTGCGCAGTCATTGAAGGCCGCGTCCGATGCGGAGCGTTATTCAAAAGAAACATTGGATTTGGTTCAAGAGCAATATAAGTTAGGCACAAGCAGTTACTTGGCTGTTTTGTATTACCAAAACTTATATCAGCAAGCCAAAGTGAAATCAGTACAGGCGCAAGCAGTGCGGTTTGCCGATACGGCAGCACTCTTCGCCGCTTTAGGCGGCGGTTGGTGGAATCGAGAAGGACCTGCATATCAACCAGGAAGTATGGCGAGGAATGAACAATGAAGCCTCTTGAGAATCTTTACCTCAAGCTCAAGATCAAAGCCGAAGAATGGAAGGTCATGGAAAAATTAAACGGGACATGGCAATGGTTTAAATCCATCCTAGAGCGAATTGGTAACACGGCACGTCCGCGTGAGCGGTTTAAGGGTACAAAGTCCTATGCCAAGTTAATGGCGATGACTCCGCTACGCCGCCGTATGACTGTCATGCTGATAGTTGTTTTGCTGTTATTAGGATTGATCTTTGGCTTTAATCAGCTAAAGACATTCATGATTAAGTACTTTATCTCGAGCATGGGCTTGCCGCCAGCTACAGTTTCTGCAATGGTTGTGGAAGAGGATGAGTGGCAGCCTACGCTCAATAGTGTTGGCAACATTCGCGCGTTCCGTGGCGTTGATCTGAGTACCGAGTTAGGCGGTTTAGTTCAAAACGTTCCAGTCCAGTCGGGTATGGATGTTCAAGAAGGCGCTTTGTTAATTAAGCTCAATGATGTATCGGACGTGGCGCAACTCAACTCATTAAAGGCGATGGCTGATCTTGCGAAGATTATTAATGAGCGGGATAAGCAGCAGTTGGCAATTCAGGCCATTAGTAAAAATGTATTTGATACCAGCGCGGCGGATGCTAAATCCAAGGCTGCACAAGTAGAGCAACAGGCCGCTTTAGTAGCAAAGAAAAACCTCAAAGCACCATTTAGCGGACGCGTTGGAATTGTGACTATTAACCCAGGTCAGTATGTTAATCCCGGGGATAAGCTACTGACACTCCAAACCTTAGATCCTATTTTCGTGGACTTCACCCTGCCTCAAGGTACGGCTGGCATGATTCAGGTTGGACAAGAAATTGAAATGACAACAGATGCTTTTAAGGATGCGACATTCAAAGGCAAGATTACAGCAGTCAGCCCTAAAGTAGAACTCAATACACGGAATATGCAAATTGAAGCAGTAGTGAGCAATCCGGATAAAAAAGTATTGCCGGGTATGTTTGCAAACGTCAATATTAATTTAGGCGAGCGGGTGAAGTATCTGACGCTACCGCAAACTGCGGTCACCTATAACCCCTATGGAAGCACAGTGTTTATTGCCCGCAAAACGGATCGGCTTGATAAGAAGGGTAAACCAGTGCTGGAGGCCGAACAGATATTTGTCACTACAGGGCTAACGCGCGGTGACCAGGTTGCCATTATCAAGGGGATTGAGCCTGGCGCATTAGTTGTGACCAGTGGACAGCTTAAGTTAAAGAATGGCACGCCGCTCATCATCAATAATAGTGTTCAGCCTGCTAATAATCCAAATCCAAAACCGCAAGAACAATAGATAGAGCGAGTCAAATTACCTTATGAAGTGGACTGATCTATTTATACGCAGACCTGTTTTATCACTGGTTGTCAGTGCGCTCATCTTGGTTTTCGGACTCAAGGCCGTAGGTTCACTGCCGGTAAACCAATATCCGCAAACCCAAAATGCGATTGTCACAATTACTACTGCCTACTTTGGAGCGGATCCGGAAACCATTGCTGGATTTATTACTCAGCCCTTAGAGGCGGCCATCGCACAAGCGCAGGGAATTGATTACCTCTCCTCAACTAGCGTGAGCGGCATATCAACCATCGTTGCTACCCTGCAATTAAATTACGATGCAAATCGCGCGCTGACTCAAATTAATACTCAGATCAGTTCGGTGCGCAATCAGCTGCCGCCACAAGCGCAGCAACCCGTATTAACTGTGCAAGTAGGGCAATCAACTGCCGCTATGTATTTAGGCTTTTACAGTGATGTAATACCAAACAACAGCACAACAGATTATTTACTGCGTGTGGTGAAGCCCAAGCTCGACTCTGTTAGCGGTGTTCAAAATGCGGAAATTTTAGGTGGTAGAAAATTTGCTCTGCGGGCATGGCTTGATCGTGATCGGATGGCTGGCTTGGGTATTGGTGCCGATGATGTGTATAACGCCCTCGCTGCTAATAACTACTTATCCGCAGTTGGAAGCACTAAGGGCGAAATGGTTGCGGTTGATCTCGTTGCGGGAACAGACCTCCACACCTTAGAAGAGTTTCGCAAATTAGTTGTTAAGCGTAATGGCGCTGACATTGTTTACTTAGATCAGGTCGCTACGGTCAGTTTGGGCTCGGATGACTACAACACTAATGTGGCGTTTAGTGGCAAGCAATCGGTATTCATCGGGATTAAAGTGGCGCCGGATGCCAACTTGCTCGACGTGGCAGAGCGCATTCGCGCAGTGCTGCCTGACATACAAAGACAGCTACCAACAGGGCTTACGGGCAAGGTTGTGTATGACTCTACCAAGTTTATTAATACCTCAATTGAGGAAGTAGTTGCGACATTGTTAGAGGCTTTGCTCATCGTAACCGTTGTTATTTATTTATTTTTAGGAAGTTTTCGAGCGGTTCTGGTGCCCGTCATCGCGATGCCACTATCCTTGATTGGCGCCTTCTTTTTGATGCAGGTGCTAGGTTATTCAATTAACCTGCTGACTTTGTTAGCGCTTGTGCTAGCAATAGGCCTTGTGGTAGACGATGCGATTATTGTGGTGGAAAACGTAGATCGCCATATGAAGGAAGGAAAATCTCCGTTAGAGGCAGCCTTAATCGCTGCGCGAGAATTAGGCAATCCCATCCTGGCAATGACCGTTGTTCTGATTGCGGTTTATATTCCGATTGGATTTCAGGGCGGCTTAACAGGAGCCCTTTTTACGGAATTCGCATTTACCTTGGCCAGTGCCGTCGCCGTATCTGGTGTGGTTGCGCTAACCTTATCACCGATGATGTGTTCGCGCATCTTCACGGAGGGACAGGAGGCATCGCCTTTCGTACAGAAGATTGATGCTATTTTTGAAAAGGTACATCATCGGTATCAAATCATATTGCGCGACTTGCTCAGTACTTGGCAGGTCATTATTGTGATGGGGGTGTTATTGCTTGGCGGAGTTGCATATTTATACGCAACAGCCCATTCGGAGTTAGCGCCAACAGAAGATCAAGGTATTGTGTTGATGCAGGCTTCTGGGCCGCCAAATGCCACGGTGAATCAGATGCAGACTTATGCAGATCAAATTCAACAGATTGCCGCAGCAGAGCCCGAGTATTTACAGATGTTTCAAATCACGAGTCCAACCAGTAGTTTTGGTGGTGTTCTCATGAAAGACTGGGATGAGCGCAGTCGTAGCGCAAGTAGTTTTCAGCAGGATATGCAAAACAAGTGGAATAGCATTGCTGGCGTTCGCGTCGCCGCATTCCAATTCCCTGCCTTACCAGGCGCACAAGGCCTGCCTGTTCAGGTAGTTATTAATACCACTGAGCCATACGAAAATCTCAATGAGGTCTCACAAGCGGTGCTAGATAAAGCCCGCAAGAGTGGCATGTTCTTCTTTGTCGATAGCGACCTAAAGATTGATAAGCCGCAGAATGTATTGGAAATCGATCGAGAAAAAGTAGCCGCCTTAGGGATGACGCAGCGCGATGTAGGCAATGCCTTATCAGCCGCATTGGGCGGAGGCTTTGTCAATTATTTCTCGGTTGCGGGGCGTTCATATCGAGTGATTCCACAAGTTAAACAAGTGGATCGTCTTAATCCTGATCAAATTTTAGATTACTACATTCGCACACCCAGTGGCGCCATGATTCAAGCGCGCACCATTGCTAGCATCAAGCAACGTGTGGTTCCGCAGTCGATTAATCACTTTCAGCAACTTAATTCCGCTACCATCATTGGCGTCAGTACGCCTTTTGTTTCGCAGGAAGAAGTATTGAAATTTATTGGACAATCCCTTAAAGAGGTTGCTCCTAATGGGTACTCCATTGATTACGCGGGCCCATCGCGTCAATTTATGGCAGAGTCTGGCGGCTTTTTAGTTACCATGTTCTTCGCCATCTTGATTGTTTTCTTGGTTCTTGCTGCCCAGTTTGAAAGTTTCCGCGATCCCATTGTGATTCTGGTGTCGGTGCCGCTGGCTTTATTTGGAGCTTTAATCTTTATCAATTTAGGATTTACTACGCTAAACGTATATACCCAGGTGGGGCTTGTGACCCTGATGGGCTTAATTAGTAAACACGGTATTTTGATTGTGGAGTTTGCTAATGAGCTTCAGGCGGCGGGGCGCAGTAAGCTCGATGCTATCGTTGAGGCTAGTAGCGTTCGTTTGCGCCCGATCTTGATGACAACCGCTGCTATGGTATTGGGTGTAGTGCCCTTGGTAATCGCCTCTGGGGCTGGAGCGGCAGGACGCCAATCGATGGGCATTGTGATTTTCACCGGCCTGTCGATTGGAACCTTGTTTACTCTTTTTGTGGTGCCTGCAATGTATCTCTTTATTGGCGCAGACCACCACGCCAAGAAATTTAAGCAAGCCTAAACTAGATTACTTTCAGGAAGTGCGTTTCTGTTCCTAAGCGCTTTATCCAGGCCTCAAGCGCTGGGTAGGATGAACGCTTGCCCACGTGTTCGGGGAATTTATCCGCCAACATCATCCAGCGATGAATGCATAAGGCAAGAACAATATCTGCCGGGCTAAATCGACTGCCTGCGCAGTACGTATTTTTCTGTAAGGTTCTGTCAAGGATATGCAACTGCCTATCAGCAGTCTCGAAGTTCTTGCGAATTAAAGCGTAGTTGCGCTCTGGTTCAGGTGTTCGCGTTAGCCCCAGAAAAGCGGGGCGCAGCTCCGGCCAAAAGGTTGTGAGTTGCCAATCCATCCATTTATCAGCAGAGGCTTGACTATTAATGTCGGCTGGAAAGCGATTATTCTGATCGTATTTACGCACGAGGTATCGCAAGATGGCATTCGATTCCCATAATACGAGCTGGCCATCTTGGATGGTTGGTACTAAGCCGTTTGGGTTGAGCTCCAAAAACTCCGGTGTATTGTTAATGCCGAATTGAAGTCCGGCATCAATACGCTCAAAGTCGCTACCTTCTTTTAACCCCAACTCATGTAAACACCACAGAATTTTTTGAACATTGATGGAGTTGGTTCTACCCCAGAGACGCATCATGGATGTTTCCTTTTGTAATTAACCGAGACTTTTTTCGGGCAGATTTAAGCCCATAAATTGACTGCGAGAAAAAATGAGCGGATCACGTTCTAGATCGTAAGCGAAGTCATCCACGCGGGCAACAATAATACGGTGATCGCCGCCCGGATATGTCGCCACGGTTTCGCATTCAAGGTGAGCTACGCAACCGCTCAATTTAGCCAGACCTGAGGATTCAATTTGGTATTCGAGACCAGAAAATTGATCGCTATTGGTTTTAGCAAAGCGCATGGCCAGGTCTTCTTGCGAGCGCTCTAAAACATGAATCAGTTGTCGATGGCCTACCTGAAAATGAGGCATGAAAGCGGATCGCTCCGATAAACTCCACAGTACCAATGGCGGTTCAAGTGAAACTGTATTGAAGGAGCTAATGGTGATACCGATAGCTTGCGCATGGGAGTCAAACCCGGTGATGACCGTTACCCCAGTCGCAAAGCTAGAGAATGCTTTACGCAATTCCTGAGGTGATAAAAGGTTCATGTAATTATTTTCTGATTCGGTACTTATTTGGGGTTGGAGTCGATGGAGGTTCCAGGTATGGGTATTAACACCTCATTCTCTTCCGCTCTAACGCATTTAAAACGATATTCTTTCGCCGCCTTGGAAATAAAGCTCGCCCCCATATAAAAGTCAGATTGGCAAACTTTAGTGGCGTAATTCATCACTTCCTGGGGGGTGGCGGATGAACGAATCAAGCGCATATTGCCCATCGACATATTCACCTCACTGGAGGAGCAGCCGCCAGCAATCAAGGTAACAAGTCCAGTTAAGAGTAGAATTTTTTTCATGGAACGCTCCATAATCGGTATTGCCTGCTAGGATAAACGGTTTAAGGATTGCTTGTGTAAATCAGCCATATGAATTTTGTACCGAAAGGAAAATGATGTTTAAAGCGATTGTGATTAATAAGGACGATACAGGCTATCGAGCCGAGCTTGGTCAACTCGATGAGGCGGCACTCCCAGAAGGGGATGTGCGTGTCAAAGTCTTGTATTCCACCCTAAATTACAAAGATGGGCTGGCGATTACTGGTAAAGGTCCAGTAGTGCGTAGTTTTCCTATGGTGCCAGGTATCGATTTTGCCGGTGAAGTGATAGAAAGCGCATCCCCTGAATTTAAGGCGGGTGATGCGGTATTGCTTAATGGTTGGGGTGTGGGCGAGGGCCATTGGGGCGGTCTTGCCCAGCAAGCCAGAGTGAAGGCGGACTGGTTGATTCCGCTGCCCAATGGATTTACAGCCAAGCAGGCCCTGGCAATCGGGACAGCAGGATATACAGCCATGCTGTGCGTGATGGCATTACAAAAGCATGGACTCCAGCCAAGCGATGGTGAGGTGCTGGTGACGGGTGCCGCGGGCGGTGTTGGCAGTTTTGCTATTGCTTTACTCAGCAAATTGGGCTTTACAGTGGTGGCGAGCAGTGGACGCCCTCAGGAAGCAGATTACTTGCGATCTTTGGGTGCTGCAGAGGTCATCGATCGCAAAGCCCTTTCCGAGCCAGGTAAGCCCTTGGCGCGAGAGCGTTGGGCTGGTGTGGTGGATAGCGTGGGCAGCCATACGCTTGCCAATGCCTGCGCGGCGACCAAGAGCGAAGGTGCCGTCGCAGCCTGTGGTTTAGCTCAAGGAATGGACTTTCCGGCAACCGTCGCCCCGTTTATTTTGCGTGGGGTTACTTTATATGGAATTAATAGTGTCACGGTGCCGAAAGCAAAACGCATCGCAGCTTATGCGCAACTTAGTCAGTTGGTGGATTTAAAGACGCTGGATGCGATCTCTCAGGAGATTACTTTGGGTGAGGTAATTCAGTATGCCGAGCAATTAATGAAGGGGAATGTGCGCGGTCGCTTGATTGTGGACGTCAATCGTTAGAGGTCAAAGACTCAAACGAGGCTTCTTGTCTGATGCGTTTTTGCGATCATCGATTTGCGCAAGGATAGCAAGTTGCTGCTCTTCTGATAAAGAGGACCAACTTGCGATCTCGTTTATCGTGCGATAGCAGCCCAAGCAATAGCCACTTTTCGGATTCATTTCACACCAATTAATGCAAGGCGACTGAGCCACAGCAACTCCTATTAAATAAACCCAACGCAAATATGAAGCCTGATTCTGAGCTAAACGCAATGCACCCTACAGCAATTGAATACCCCTGGGGGGATCAGCTGGCAGAGCAAGGGGTCCCCCTCGAGTTGTTGCCCGGAGTGCGCTGGGTCCGAATGCCCTTGCCATTTGCCTTAGATCATATCAATCTATGGCTTATCCAGGATGAGTTGGATGGCCGTATGGGCTGGACCATTGTCGATTGTGGGATTGCTAATGAAGAAACCCGTGCGATTTGGGAGCAAATTGAGTTAAGCCAATTGGCAGGTTTGCCTATATTGCGCGTGATTGTGACCCATATGCATCCAGATCATGTGGGACTAGCCCAGTGGCTTTGCGAGCGTTGGCAGGCCCCTTTATGGATGTCCATGTCGGATTATTTGACTGCCCAGTGGTTGAGTCACGACCAGGGCGGGGCCGCGATTGGCGCAACGCCGGGAAGCGGGGGTGCAGCAGATCATTTTCAGCGGCATGGATTGCATAGCAGCGAAGACCTTGAAAAACTGCGTGGCCGAGCAGACTATTACAGGCGCATGGTTCCCGGGATGCCAAAGCGCTATCGCCGCATCATGGATGGGGAGCGCATTGCGATTGGCGGGCGCCAGTGGCAGGTGATCATGGGGTATGGGCACGCACCCGAGCATGCCACTTTGTATTCACCAGAACTGAAGTGTTTGATTTCAGGGGATATGGTTCTACCGCGTATTTCAACGAATGTGAGTGTGTACGACAGTGAGCCCGATGCAGACCCCTTAGGTTTGTATTTGGATTCATTAACAAAATATGCGGACTTGCCCGCAGATACAGTGGTGCTGCCATCCCACGGTAAGCCATTTAAGGGACTACATTACCGAATCAAGCAATTGCAAGATCATCACGTCGACCGTTTGGCTGAAACCCTCAGCGCCTGCCAAACGCCGCATCACGCGCGGGATATCGTACCAGTGCTATTTAAGCGCAGTCTCGATACCCATCAAATGAGTTTTGCGATGGGTGAAGCCATTGCCCACCTCAATCACCTGTGGCGTCAAGGAAAGTTGCGCCGCGTGCTTTCTTCCGACGGGGTGTGGCTGTTTTGCGTGGCTTCGGCGTAGCACGGCTCTTGGCTGGCTCGCCTGAATCTTCTGTTTTTGGGGTTATGGCCTCACCAAAAGACTTGAGCGCTAATAAGGTGGCGTGTTGTACTTCTAGTCCCTGAATGGTCGTTTTCAGGATGTTGAGGTTCATGGAAAGCCAGTTTTCAACGCTTTTTAAGTCTTTGATGCGCTTTTCAAGTTCGTCGATATCAACCCCAGGAAATGCCGCAAAACCAGCAGGTCCCTTGGATGGATCGGCGGTAAAGGGGAACTGCCCCGCAGTTTGACCGGCTGCAATCCCTTGCCCCCACATGGTTTTAAGCATCTCCATGCTTTGATTAAATTCGGGAATGGTTCCAAACATACAGCCTCCAAGTCAGCTTGATGTAGATAATATCGATAGAATAGTGGGTTATTAAGACTAATCCCTCTATTAAAACAATGCAATCAAACGGTTCCAATCCGGTATTTACCCGAGGCAACGATTTGCCTGCGCTACTAAAAGACCGCATTTTAATTTTAGATGGCGCCATGGGAACCATGATTCAGCAATATAAGCTGACTGAAGCCGACTATCGCGGTCTGCCGGGTAATGCTCGTTTTGCAGATCATCCCGGTGACTTGAAGGGAAACAATGAGTTATTAGTTCTAACTCAGCCCCAGATCATCCAAAAAATCCATGAAGAGTATTTGGATGCGGGCGCTGACATTATTGAAACCAATACCTTCGGCGCAACTTCAGTAGCGCAAGATGATTACAAAATGCCTGGTTTAGCGCGTGAAATGAATGAAGCAGCAGCGCGTATTGCACACGCCGCGTGCGCTAAATTTAGTACGCCCGAGAAACCGCGCTTTGTAGCGGGAGCAATAGGCCCAACACCCAAAACAGCCAGCATTTCTCCCGACGTTAATGATCCTGGGGCTCGGAATGTGACTTTTGATGCCTTGCGCGCATCGTATCGAGAGCAGATTGAAGGCCTTTATGCGGGCGGTGCAGACCTCTTTTTGGTGGAAACTATTTTTGATACCTTAAATGCCAAAGCCGCCATGTTTGCGCTGGACGAGTTCTTTGAAGAGGCGGGTGTTAACTTGCCGGTGATGGTATCGGGTACCGTGACGGATGCGTCGGGCCGAATTTTGTCTGGTCAAACGGTGGAAGCCTTTTGGAATAGCTTACGTCATATCAAGCCGCTGACATTTGGTTTGAACTGCGCCTTGGGCGCGGCGCTAATGCGGCCGTACATTGCTGAGCTAGCCCGCATTTGTAATACAGCAGTCTCGTGCTATCCCAATGCGGGATTGCCCAATCCAATGAGTGATACCGGATTTGATGAAACGCCCGAAATTACCTCGGAATTAGTGGATGGTTTTGCAAAGGATGGCCTAGTCAATTTAGTGGGCGGCTGTTGTGGTACGACGCCAGAGCATATTCGCGCAATTGCGAATGCGGTTGCTAAACGCAAGCCGCGGGTGTTTTACCGCGATACGGAAAACGAGGTTACGGAATGATTCAGAAAGCGATGCCGGCCATGAAGCTCTCTGGTCTCGAGTCTTTTAATGTCACTCCAGCAGTGGGCTTTGTCAATATTGGCGAGCGTACCAATGTGACTGGTTCAAAAGCATTCTCGCGCATGATTTTGAACAATCAGTTTGATGAGGCTTTGGCTGTCGCGCGCCAACAGGTTGAGAATGGCGCGCAAATCATCGATATCAATATGGATGAGGCAATGCTGGACTCCGAGGCGGCGATGGTGCGCTTTTTGAATTTGATTGCATCCGAGCCAGACATTGCGCGCGTGCCCATCATGATTGACTCATCTAAATGGAGCGTGATCGAGGCGGGCTTGAAATGCATTCAAGGTAAGCCGATCGTTAATTCGATTTCTTTAAAAGAGGGTGAAGAGGCATTTCGCCATCAGGCCAAACTCATTCGCCGCTATGGCGCCGCTACTGTGGTGATGGCATTTGATGAGCAAGGGCAGGCGGATACTTTTAAGCGTAAGACAGAGATTTGTCAGCGCTGTTATCGCATTTTGGTCGATGAGCTTCATTTCCCAGCGGAAGACATTATTTTCGACCCAAATATATTTGCCATTGCAACTGGTATCGAGGAGCACGACAACTACGCGGTTGATTTCATTAATGCGACGCGCTGGATAAAAGAAAATCTGCCAGGCGCCAAAGTGAGCGGCGGCGTTTCCAATGTCAGCTTTTCATTCCGCGGCAATGACCGTGTGCGCGAGGCGATCCACACCGTATTCCTGTATCACGCGATTAAGGCGGGAATGGATATGGGCATTGTGAACGCCGGACAGCTCGGAGTTTACGCCGACTTGGATCCTGATTTACGTGAGCGCGTCGAAGACATTGTTCTCAATCGCTTTAAAGAAAAAGATGGACAGACGGCAACCGAGCGCTTGCTTGCGATCGCCGATCAATTTAAGGGCGACGGCACCAAGCAGGTTGAGAACTTGGCTTGGCGTGAAGCGCCGGTACGCGATCGACTAACGCACGCACTAGTGCATGGTATTACCAACTTTATTTTGGATGATACGGAAGAGCTCCGCGCCGATATTATGGGTTCGGGCGGAAGGCCGATTGAGGTCATTGAAGGTCCTCTGATGGACGGCATGAATGTCGTTGGCGATTTGTTCGGAGAGGGAAAAATGTTTTTGCCTCAAGTCGTCAAGAGCGCGCGCGTCATGAAGCAAGCGGTCGCGCATTTGATTCCGTATATTGAGGAAGAAAAGCGCTTGCATGTCGAGGCAGGTGGCGAAGCCAAAGCCAAAGGCAAGATCGTAATGGCGACCGTTAAGGGAGATGTACACGACATTGGCAAAAACATTGTGACTGTCGTTCTGCAGTGTAATAACTTTGAAGTAGTCAATATGGGCGTGATGGTGCCTTGCGCTGAAATTCTGAAAAAGGCTAAGGAAGAGAATGCCGATATCGTCGGACTCTCCGGATTAATTACACCTTCGCTAGAAGAGATGACTTATGTCGCTCAAGAAATGCAGCGTGACCCCTATTTTCGCGATAAGCAAATGCCACTCATGATTGGCGGCGCAACGACATCACGCGTTCATACCGCAGTCAAAATCGCACCACATTACGATGGCCCAGTAGTGTATGTTCCCGATGCGTCACGCTCTGTATCAGTCGCTTCCAGTTTATTGTCTGAAGAGAGTGCGAACAAATTTATTCAAGATTTGCGTGATGATTATGAGCGTATTCGCTTGCAACACGCTAACCGGAAAGTCAGCCCCAGCATTTCACTTGAGGCAGCGCGCCAAAACCGTGAACGCATCGATTGGACGGCATATACGCCAGAGAAGCCTAAATATATCGGGCGGCGCGTCTTTAAAAACCTTGCGCTGAGCGAGATCGCCAAGTTTATTGATTGGACTCCATTCTTTCAAACCTGGGATTTGGCGGGCAAGTTTCCGGCGATTTTAGATGATGAGATTGTGGGGATAGAGGCGAAAAAAGTATTCGCTGATGCACAGGCCTTATTAGAAAAAATAATCAAAGGGCAGTGGCTGCAAGCAGATGGTGTTGTTGCCTTTTATCCTGCCAATTCGATTGGCGATGACATTGTCTTGTACACCGATGAAACGCGAACCCATCCTTTATTTGTGTGGCATAACTTACGGCAACAGTCCGAGCGCCCGGTAGTCGATGGCGTTAAGCGTCCTAATCGCTGTTTAGCCGACTATGTTGCGCCAAAAGATTCTGGTGTGGCAGATTACGTTGGCTGTTTTGCGGTAACAACAGGCCATGGCGTTGAAAAGAAGGTCGCGGAATTTCAGGCAAAGCACGATGATTACAACGCGATCATGATCAAAGCCTTGGCTGATCGCCTTGCTGAAGCATTTGCCGAGCTCATGCACCACCGTGTACGTACGGATTTATGGGCTTACGCGGTAGATGAAGTGCTGACGAATGAAGAAATGATTGATGAGCAATATCGCGGTATTCGTCCTGCGCCAGGCTACCCAGCGTGCCCTGCGCATGAGGTCAAGCGCGATATGCTGCGAATTGTCGGCTCTGAAGATATTGGTATGACGCTTACCGAATCGTTTGCTATGGATCCCGCATCCAGTGTTAGTGGCTTTTATATAGCCCATCCGAGTGCGCAGTACTTTAATGTGGGTAAGATTGCGGCAGATCAGCTTGAGGATCTCGCTAAGCGCCGTGGTGAGTCGATTGAGGCAGTTCGCCGATCACTCTCCAGCTCATTGGAATAAAGTCTAGACCCCCCAGAGAATCGGCTCGTTTGCGGCATGGGCTTGTTTTAATAGCTCCAGGAAAGGAAAGGCACGCTGACCAAGGCGATCCGCTTTAGGTAAATCTTGCTCTTTCTCATCCCGATTCTCTGTGTTTGGGCTTCTGATTTCCTGATCCTCAGCGATCGCCAATTCCAGTTGTTTGATGTAATCGCCTAGTTGTTCAGGCAAAAGAATGCCGCGAGTCTCGAGGGGGCGCTTAAGAATGTCAAAAATACGCTGAGTTAAGTCCGATAGCATCATGACATCAGGGCTTGCTTTAGAGCGAAATTGATAGATCATGGACTCAGCTTAACACCAGATGGGCGCAACTGTGAATACCGTGCCCTGACGCCTGATAAACTCATTATCCTATGCTGCTAACTCATAAAAATCGATTAATTAAACACCTTAAGAATGCCCTTGGGGACATTGCACACGAGCGTGGGATAGCGCTCGACTCGCCAGTAGAGCCTCGCTTAGAGCGGCCCAAATCGGTAGAGCATGGCGATGTAGCATGCAATATCGCGTTGCAGATTGCAAAAGCGTGGAAACTTAATCCCAGGGAGTTGGCGCAAGCCATTGTCGATAATCTGCAAAAACAAGCGGATTTTTCAGATTTAATTCGGACGAGCGAAATCGCTGGACCAGGATTTATTAACTTTCGCTTAAGCAATAGCGCAAAGACGGAGGTTATTAAATCTGTGTTGATGGAAAAAGCGCAGTTCGGCAGGCAGAAAGCCCATGCGCCCCTTCGCGCTATGATTGAGTTCGTATCCGCAAACCCCACTGGACCGCTGCATGTTGGCCACGGCAGGCAGGCTGCGCTTGGCGATGCCATTGCCAATGTACTTGATACGCAAGGGATCGCAGTGCATCGCGAGTTTTACTATAACGACGCTGGCGTTCAGATTGCAAACTTAGCCGCTTCCGTACAGGCTCGACTACAGGGATTAAAGCCGGGCGATGCGCAATGGCCAGAGCAGGCATACAACGGTGAGTACATTGCAGAGATAGCCCAGTCATATCAGGCCTCATCCCAATTTAAGGGTGTGGATGACTTAGAGTCAATCAGGCAATTTGCAGTTGCCTATTTGCGCAACGAGCAAGATATTGATTTGCGAACTTTCGGCGTGCAGTTTGATTGCTATTACCTCGAGTCTTCGCTGTATGCCGATGGGAGTGTTGAGCAGATTGTGACCGACTTAGGGGCGATCGGTAAAACCTATGAAGAGAACAATGCCTTGTGGCTCAGAACAACGGATGACGGTGATGATAAAGACCGTGTTATGCGAAAGTCCGATGGCAGCTATACCTATTTTGTGCCTGATGTGGCATACCATGCGAGCAAGTGGCAACGTGGGTTTAGTAAGGTAATTAATGTACAAGGTAGTGACCATCATGGAACCATAGCGCGTGTGCGATCTGGCTTACAAGGCGTAGCGCAAAAACGGGGATGGAGTATTCCAGCGGATTACCCAGATTATGTTTTGCACAAAATGGTGACGGTAATGCGCCATGGTCAAGAGGTTAAGATTTCTAAACGCGCGGGTTCCTACGTCACGGTACGCGATTTAGTCGAATGGTCTGGAGGTGTTTCGGAGGAAATGACTCCAGAGGAGCGCAATTTAGCCTTGCAGCGTGGCCGAGATGCGGTTCGATTTTTCTTGATCTCACGCAAGGCGGATACGGAATTTGTATTTGATGTTGATTTGGCGTTGCAGCAGAATGATGAAAATCCGGTGTTTTACGTGCAATATGCACACGCTCGGATTTGCTCCATTTTGCAACAGTGGAATGGGAGTGAAATAGAGCTACAGAAAGCCAATTTTGCTTTATTAGACAGTAAGGCTGCAGACCATTTGCTCAGACGCTTGGCGGAATACCCTGAAATGCTAACAGTAGCGGCCACGGAGCTATCGCCCCATACGGTTGCGTTTTATTTGCGTGATTTAGCGGGGGATTTTCATGCTTTCTATAACGCCGATCGGGTTTTAGTCGATGATCCGGATTTAAAATTAGCGAGATTAGCGTTGTTGTCAGCAACGCGACAGGTGATCGAGAATGGCTTGGGCTTGCTCGGAGTTTCTGCCCCAAGAAAAATGTAATATAAGGGAATCATGATGCAAACCAAACAACCCGGTTTACAAAATCGTTCTGCAGCGTCGGCACAGTCCAGTGAATTTGGCGGTACGATTCTAGGCCTAGTAATTGGTTTGGCGATCGGACTGGCGCTTGCCTTGTTGGTCGCTTTCTACATATCCAAAAGTCCGCCGCAAGAGCGACCAGGGGTTCAAGTACCTAATTTACCGCTCACCATCAAGCCAGTAGCTCCAGCCGAAAATACAGCGCCAGCCAACGAAGATAAGTCTGCGTCGCAGGTTGATTTAAATAAGCCCTTGCAAAGCAAAGTCCCCGCCACGGGGGCTACTGGTATTGATCCGATAGCGGATATCGCTAGCGGGAAACCTTCGCCAGAGGGGACGAGTAACCCTAAAGCAGAAGTGATATTTTTTGTTCAAACCGGCGCATTTGCCAGTCAATCGGATGCCGATGCGCAAAAAGCCAGCCTCGCTATGCAGGGCATGCAATCACAAGTGAGCGAGGGTGTGGTTGATGGAAAAACCGTTTGGCGCGTACGCATCGGTCCCTTTGCTAATGTGGACGATAGCGGTATTGTTCGTAGTAAGCTTACCGGCATGGGTATAAAGCCCGCCGTAATCAAGGTAAATAAATAATGAAATTCCTCCTGCATATCAGCCGTTTTGCTTTTGTCGCTATTGCCGCAACCGCTTTTTTATCCCCTATCGCGATTGCGCAGACGCCCGTCAAAATTGAGCCGGGTTTTGATTACCGAACGTTGCCAGTTGCCCAACCCTTGGACACCAAAGGAAAAGTCGAGGTACTGGAATTTTTTTGGTATGGCTGCCCCCATTGCTATGATTTCGATCCAGAAATTACAGCGTGGGAAAAACGCCAAGCGAAGGATGTGGTTTTTCGTCAGGTTCCCATTGCGTTTCGCGATGAGCTGATGCCCCACAGTCAACTGTTTTATGCCTTGGAAGCGCTAGGCAAAAGTAATTTAAATTCCAAAGTGATGTACGCCATCCATAAAGAAAATAAGCGCTTATTAAATGAAAATGAGATTGCGGACTGGGTTGCAAGTCAGGGCGTGGATCGCAATGCATTTTTAGCAGCGTATCGCTCATTTGCTGTTGTTTCTAAGGCGAGAGCAGCAAAGCAATTAGGCGATGCCTATCGGATTGATGGGGTGCCTACAGTCGCTATTCAGGGCAAATACATTACTTCCCCTTCAATTGCGGGTACTCGCGCAAAGGCAATAGCGGTAATGGATTACTTGGTTGAAAAAGTGCGGAAAGACAAATACCAGTAAACGCCTGATGCGGCAAGCTTGGTGATGTGCGTTTAAATCTTAACGAAGCGACGTAAAATCCAAAAGTAAATAGGGTAAGGCAGTAAACGTAAGAACTTTAAGAAACCCGAGAAGCGTTTTGGGAAGTGAATATCGAATTCGCCATCCCGAATTCCATCGAGGATGTGCTTAGCAGCCTCTTCTGCGCTAATGAGGGCAGGCATCTCAAAATCGTTTTGTGCGGTTGCTTCTGTTTTCACAAAACCCGGTGAAATCATGTGGACGCCGATACCCAGTGGCTGCAAATCATAAAAGAGGGTTTCGCAAAAATTAATCATGGCCGCTTTGCTAGGGCCATAGGCTAATGCCTTGGGTAACCCGCTATACCCTGCCACACTACCAACGATAGCAATATGCCCGCTACGGCGCTGAAGCATATCGGGCAGTACTGCCGCAACGGCGCGCATTGGGCCGAGTACGTTGGCATCAATGGTTTTTTCAGCCGATTCCATTTCAAAATTATCGGCGCGGAGGGGAATGTAAATCCCAGAAACAAAAAGCAATAAATCCAGTTGACCCCAGTCTTGCAAAATACGCTGATGCGCCAGTGGAATGGCTGCTGGATCAGTTACATCGAGGGGCAGAAAAAGACTTTGATTGGGTTTGCCGTGCTGAGCTACCGCTTGGAGCTTATCAACCCGCCGACCGGATAGAGCTACCGACGCACCCTCAGCAAATAGCGCAATGGCGCAAGCCTCGCCAATGCCACTGGTTGCGCCAATAACCCAAACACGCTTACCCTTAAAGTGCCGCATACCGATTTGATTCATGGTCGTAAGCGATCCCCGGGGTCGGTGTTGTGAACTAAGGTGAACTGCACCACATCAATATTGCGCTCGGCAAAGCCAGCTGCGCAATACATTAAATAAAAGTTCCAGAGTCGGATAAAGGCTTCATCAAAACCGAGGCGAAGCACGTCATTAACTTTGTAATTGAATTCATCAAACCAGATGCACAGCGTTTTAGCATAGTCGGCGCCAAAGGCGAATTCATCCTCGATACGCAAACCTGCACGTGCAGCATATTCTCTAAAAGCAGTTTTAGAAGGCAGCATCCCCCCCGGAAACACATATTGCTGGATAAAGTCTGTACTGCTGCGGTAGCGCTCAAACAGCTCTTCCGCAATCACAATCGTTTGAATACAGGCTTTGCCGCCTGATTTAAGGCAAGCCGCAACGGTCTTAAAGTATTCAGCCCAGTGATTTTCGCCGACTGCTTCAAACATTTCAATGGAGGCAATGCCATCAAACTGCTCTTGGCAGTCGCGATAGTCCTGAAAGCGGACTTCAGAGGGTAATCCAAATTTAGTGATTCGTTCTTCTGCAAATGCCTTTTGCTCTTGCGATAAAGTGAGTCCCGTCACTTGGCAGCCCGCTTTTCCAGCCTCTTCGATAAAGCCGCCCCAACCGCAACCAATTTCCAGTATGCGTTTGCCAGGACCGCCATCAATAGACTTCAGAATACGTTGGTATTTATTTGCTTGCGCTTGTGGTAACGAAATGTGTTGCTCATCCGCAAACCAGGCGCTGGAATACGTCATACTGGGATCAAGCCAAAGCGAATAAAACGGATTGCCGAGGTCGTAATGCGCATGGATATTTTTACGGCTACCCGATTTGGAGTTATTGCGCAGTCGATGTTTCATACGATAGAAAACGGATCCAAACCAGCTACCGTAAATTGCTTTTTCTAAAAGCGTGCGGTTGCGGATAGCAATCTCAAGCAGCGATTTGAGATCGGCGGTATTCCATTGGCCGCGAATGTAGGACTCTGCAAAGCCAATATCACCATGCGTTAGCACTTCTTTAAATACAGCCCAATCCAGAATATGGATGTCGGCATGCAAGCTGTCGCTGGGGTTGCCAAAGCACTCGGTTCTACCATCGGGTAGCGTCAAGCTAAGGTGGCCGGATTTAAGATTACCTAGTAAGGCCAATAGCGTTCGCGCCGCAAGCGGAATGGTATGACGCCTATTTGGCTGGGCGGATCGAGAAAAACTCAGTCTTGAAAGGAGGGATTGTCCAGGTCGGTTCATCTAGTGACTTCAAGGTCGGGCGGTTTGGGTTTGGAGTGAAACGGCACACCTTTGATCCATAGCCTTAATGCCTGCCAATGAATGCGTCCGATCACCCCAACGCTCATGAGAGGATAGCGCAATATGGATAAATAGAGAGAAGCCCTAGTTAGGGGGTGCGCCACACCGCTGATACTAGTATGAATCAAGGCCCCTTCGTCCTCATATAGCTCTATGCGGCTTACGGTATTGCAGCCAGATTGGCTGTCCTGCGGAAATAAGAACCGAAAACGGTATTGACCGCTCACATCGCAAAATGGGGAAACATGAAAGACCTTATTACTAGTCAGGGTTTCTCCGGATCGCAGCGCCTCTCCAGAGTCTTTCGCCAGAAAGTAACAATGCCGCTCGCCAAAGGTGTTGTTGACTTCGGCCACTAGGGCGCGTACCTGACCATCGGGCTTGGTGTAAACCCAAAAACTGACTGGATTGAAAACATAACCTAGAACGCGGGGAAAGGTCTGGAGCCAGATCTCCCCGTCGCTATGATCGATTCCATAATCAGACAGAATTCCCTCTATCCAGGCGAGGCTATTGGCATCGCCGTGCCCATGGTCTTGATCAAAAAACGAAAAAAACCGAAAACAGTTATCTCCAAGACCGTGCTTACTGAGTAGTGTGGGATTTCGGCTACGCTCCCGCATGGGAATACTAATCGTAAAAACAGAATACGAAAATGCATTTTTCGCCGGACGAAAACGGCGGTGTTGTACAACGCCAAAATTCAGTTTGGCGTTCAGATCAGGTGGATGCATTTAGTGTAGATACCTGTTGGTGTGGACGTTGACTATCGGGCTGATTGGTAAGTTCCAAAATAGCTTCAGCAACCAATTCTCCAGAGCGCAGACCATCTTCGTGAAACCCATATCCAGTCCATGCGCCGCAATACCAGATGGAAGACTTTCCTTGAATTAAGGCAAGGGTTGACTGTGCCTGAGTTGCGCGCATGTCAAACACGGGGTGAGCGTAATGGATTTCTTGAAGGATTTTCGCTGGATCGGGTTCGCGCAAGGGATTGAGCGTGACAATAATCGGCACGTCATTGAATGCGGTTGGAAGAGGCTGCAAGCGATTAATCAGATAGCTCACACTAACGTGATCTTCTGAGATTGAACTATTTTTAGTTTGTGCAGTGTAATTCCATGCCGCCCAGCAGCGCTTCCGCTCTGGCAAGAAAGATGCATCAGTATGCAAAATTGCGCGGTTGGCTTGATAGGGAATTGAATTGAGGATGGCCTGACTTGCCTTGTCAATACCACTAAGCAGTTGCAGACTTTGATCGCTGTGGCATGCCATGACTACTTCATCAAACTGGGCCGCGCCACTCGTGCTAAGCACCTCAATGAATTGTTCGCCTGCACCAGCCAAGGGTGCATTGATCTTCAGGGCGGGTTCGCGAACCCACTTCACGCCCCTTGCATCCAGCGACGCGACCAGGCGCTTAACGTATTCGCGCGACCCGCCTTGAACCGTTAGCCACTGAGGGCGATTCTGAATCTGAAGTAGGCCATGATTATGACAAAAGCGCGCCATGGTCTGAATTGGAAACTCCAGCATTTGATCTACTGAGCATGACCAAATCGCGCCGATCATCGGTAAAAAATACCATTCACGAAAAGGTTGGCTGAAGCGATGGCGGTCTAAAAAGTCGGCAATACTCTCGTCCGGGGGCGTTACTGAACCAAGCGAGGGCTCATCGCGCATTTGCGCAACAGCCAATGCAGTGGCTAATTTATTAAACCGCATGATGTCAAAGGCCATTTTCCAGAACGCTGGACGAAATACATTACGCCGTTGTCCAAAAAAGGAATTGAGATCATTGCCAGCCCACTCAAGGGAGGGCGCCGTTTCCAGTTTCACCGAAAAAGACATTTCGGATGGGAAGATCGGAACCTGCAATTCTTCGAATAGGCGCACTAAGCGCGGATAGGTTCTGCGATTAAAAACCAGAAATCCGGTATCAACACCGTGTTTAATTTTTCCATCTGGGGTATCGATTTCAATATCAACCGTGTTGCTGTGACCGCCGATATGATTGCCTGCTTCGTAAATCGTAATTTCAAGATCAGGATGATTTCGAAGGCCGTAAGCGCAGCCTAAACCAGAAATGCCGGCACCAATAATGGCGATGCGTTTTTTACTCATTGCGAACTTCCTTTAAGCAACTTTTCAATGTGTGTCGTAATGGCTTTCCCGCTCGGATTGGAAAGACTGCTGTAGGCATCAGTCGCATTGCCATTGCGATCAATGAGGTATTTATAAAAATTCCATTGGGGGTTTGTACCCGTTTTTTCAATCAGCATTTTAAAGAGTGGGTTCGGATTCTTTCCGGATACAACCGATTTGGCAAACATCGGGAACTTCACGTCATAAGTGTTCTTGCAAAATTCCGCAATTTGTTTATTGCTTCCCGGCTCTTGCTGACCAAAGTCATTGGATGGAAACCCTAAAACTACAAACCCCTTATCTTTGTACTTGGTGTAGATCTTCTCAAGATCATCGTATTGACCGACAAAACCGCAGTAACTCGCCGTATTTACAACCAAAATAACCTTGCCTTGATATTGGCATAAATTTTGCGGCACCTCGTCCTGTAGACGTAAAAAGGTATGGGAGAGAAGTGGACTACAGCCAGATTGGCTCGTTTGGGCAAAAGTGGGCGTACTAGAGAGTAGGGAGAGAAAAAAACCACATAAAAATAGAATACGGCGCATGGCTGGATCAAGCAAAATAGGGAATAAGGCTTAAGTCTAAGTCATTCCAGCTAAGATGTTTTATGGTCCAGAAAACAGCCCCGTTTAAAGATACGCCTATCGCCACCCCGGTTCGTCACCTCATCTTGGTCTTGGGGGATCAATTAACGCTGGATTGCCCCACATTACAAAACGCAGATCGCAGTAATGATGTGGTTTTAATGATCGAGTCTGCGGCAGAAGCATCTTGGGTATGGAGCCATCGAGCTCGCATCGCTATTTTTTTGGCGGCCATGCGGCATTTTGCGGATGCACTCATGCAGGCGGGGTATCGGCTGGTTTATCGGCGGATGGATGCTGCTACAGACCATAGTTTGGGCGAAGCCCTAAAGCAGGCAATAAGTCAGTATCACCCTTCTGCGGTGCATTGCACTGAACCAGGTGAATGGCGGGTATGGGAGGAATTAAAAGCCGTTTGTACCGAACTGGCTATTCCCTTACAAATTCATACTGATACCCATTTCTTATGCGGGATAGATGAATTCAGGGCATGGGCGGGAGAAAAGACCGAACTTCGAATGGAATTCTTTTATCGGCAAATGCGTAAAAAGTACAAAGTGCTCATAGACGGGTCGGGAGAGCCGGAGGGTGGGCAGTGGAATTACGATGCAGCTAATCGATCCAGTTACCCTAAAAAGGGCCCTGGGCTCATAGATCCTCCAGAATACATACAGCCGGACGCCATTACGCAAGAGGTCCTTGCTTGGGTTGCGGAGCGATTTAAAGACCACCCAGGCAGTTTGAAGCACTTTCTGTGGCCAGTGACTCGGGAGCATGCCTTACTTGCTCTAGAGCGCTTTATTGACGCTCGCCTAGTGCATTTTGGAAAATACGAGGATGCCATGTGGACTGATACCCCATTTGGCTGGCATTCGCTCTTGTCGTCTAGTCTGAATCTCAAACTCATTCATCCCAGGGAGGTGATTGATCGTGTTGAGGCGGCTTGGCGAGCCGGGGAGGTGAGCTTAGAGGCGGCAGAAGGTTTGATACGACAAATTTTGGGCTGGCGAGAATTTATTCGTGGAGTGTATTGGCTTGATATGCCCAAAATGGGTCAAGCCAATTATTTTGGATACCAGCGCGCATTGCCTGGGTGGTATTGGACAGGTAAAACTAAAATGGCATGCATGGCGGACGTAGTGGGTCAAACACTGGACTATGGCTACGCTCACCACATACAACGTTTAATGGTCGTGGGCAATTTTTCCTTGCTTGCTGGGCTGTCGCCCCAGGCAGTGAGCAGCTGGTTCTTGGCGGTGTATGTTGATGCCGTAGAGTGGGCAGAGTTACCAAACGTAGCCGGCATGGCTTTATTTGCCAATGGTGGCCGCTTTACAAGTAAGCCCTACATATCCAGCGGGGCCTACATTAAGCGCATGAGTAATTATTGTGGCCACTGCCCCTATAAGCCAGAACAGCGGGCTGGTGAGGATGCCTGTCCCTTTACTACCTTGTATTGGAATTTTTTAATGCATCATCAGTCGGAATTTGAAAAAAATCCACGCACCCGTTTAATGACAGCAAATTTAAAACGCATTGATGATGTGGAGAAAGATCAAATTAAACAGCATGCAAGCGTTATATTAAAAAATATTGAAACGATCTAGATTTAAAATACGATGACATGACTATCCTAGCCAAACCCGCATTCGAATCCAAACTGTGCAGCATAGCCGACTTGCCAAGCAAACTAAGCAACTTGGCCCGTCCCATCGTCTTTACTAATGGCGTATTTGACATTTTGCATCGCGGACACGCTAGCTATCTTGATCAAGCCCGCAGTTTGGGTGGCAGCCTGGTGGTGGGGATCAATACCGATGCCTCAGTCAAAATGCTTGCAAAAGGAGAAGATAGGCCAATTAATACAGAGGCGGATCGCCAGGCCTTAATCGCTGCGCTAGCCAGTGTTGATTTGGTTGTGCTCTTTGCCGAGAAAACGCCGGTTCAACTGATTGCAGCAATACGACCCGATATTTATGTCAAGGGCGGTGATTACGATATCGATGCACTCGAGGAAACGCGCCTTGTAAAAAGTTGGGGTGGCGTAGCGGTCGCCATTCCTTTTATTTACGAGCGCTCCACGACTAGTCTGCTTGGCCGTATTCGTGGGTAAGCTGTCGCACTTCTTTTAGAAGCCATGCCCATAGTCCGCGCAGCACCAATCCATTGATGGGTTCAATAGAGATAGCAGTAAACAGATTATTTTGTTTGAGTTCGGCAGCTAGGTTTTTGGCATTGCCGCCATCTATCCAGATCCGATCAACGGGTTGGCGCATTTCAAGTGCGGTGTGCAAAGCACTTTGAATTGCACCGATTTGTGCCGCTAAACATCCCTTATAAATAGCGGCATCCGTAGATAGACCGAAGCCATTAATGGCTTCGGTCTGTGAGGTGGCCGGCAGCCTTGCAGTATTGCTGCTCAGGCTGGATTGCATTAAGCCCAGCCCAGGGATGATCCAGCCTCCGTGGTGTACCGCGTTAGCCCCAAGAAAGTCGAGGGTGCTTGCCGTACCAGCATTCACAATGAGGCTATTGGCGGTGGACAGGGTGCGTGCGGCGATGACTCCGGCCCAGCGATCGGCGCCGAGCTGTGCGGGATTTTCGTATAAGGATCGGAGCTCAGAAAAGGGGGAGTCGCCCATCAGCCGTAACCACTGCACATCGCTCCACTGTGAGAGGAGATGCCTGAGATTGGTAATGCATTCCTCAGCAGCAACGCAGCACACGCCAATCGCATCGGGTTTGGGGACGGTTTGCAAAATGTAATGGGCTAATTCCGCACTATGCTCAGGTGAATGCAGGAGCTTAGTATCAATCGCCCCGGAATACAGCCATAATTTTTTATTGCGGTCGATAGGGTTTTGGTGGGATTCGACAACGGCCCATTTAAGGCGTGTATTGCCAATATCAAATAACACATAAAGACTCATCGTTTTTCTCTCAATGACACATCACCAGCATGAACAGTGAGCAATTCACTCGGCGTTTGAATCAAATAGGCGCCGGAAGCGTTAATGCCCGATGCGATACCCTCAATGCCGTTTTGCGCAGAGGTCTGGGTGAATACAGCCTTTCCTTGATATGCATCCCAGTGCGACCAACGTTCCACGAAAGGAGCAAAACCGCGCTCGTCAAATTCGATTAATGCACGCTCAAACGCATCAATCAGTTTTAGCCAAATCCACTCGGGATCTGGTAATTTGTCACCAGGCGAAAGGAATTGGTTTATCGATGCTATTGGCTCGGTATTGATGGTTTGTAATTGGGTGGATCGTAAGTTGATACCAACTCCAACGACCATCCAGCTGGGCTCTTGGGGGGTCGCTTGACCTCCTTCGATTAGGATGCCGCCGAATTTGGCGTTACCGATCATTAGGTCATTTGGCCACTTAAGTCGAAGGCCGCATTCATGCAGCATTGGCTCATTGGTATTGAGTGCGGCACATAATCCATCAATTACGGCCAGCCCTGCTAGCAGGCTTAAACCGCTAAGCTCTGATGGGGTCTTATTAAATGGAAAGGCCAATGAAAAAGATAATGAGTCATTTGGGGCTGCATGCCATACGCGACCTGCCCGCCCTTTGCCGTGGGTCTGGTATTTAGCTAGTCTAGCGACTGGGTCTATTAATTGCCCGGATCGCCACCGGGACATGAGGTCGTCGTTTGTGGAGCGCGTTTCGTTAACGCGCTCGAGGATCCAGTTTCCATTCATTTCATCATTGTAGAAAGGTCTGACCTAAAATTGCAGGATGCCGTCGGAACCCTCGCAAAATCCTCGTCCGCGTAAGCTCGTTTGGCCCATGCAGGCCATGCCCTTAGCAAGGGCAATCACGCTCGTTTACGCCTTCTTGATTATTTACGCCAGCCTCAATCCATTTGATTTTGATATGCGAAATGGCGTCAGGGGTATCGCTTGGATAGCGGCGCCGATGCCCCGCTTTATACCCGCATTCGACGTAGTAACAAATGTATTGGCCTATATTCCACTTGGTTTTTTGTTGGTATTTGCGCTTTACCCCCGCTACCGGCAATTGCCCGCATTACTGATTGCCCTTGCAATGGGCGCGATATTGGCCGGCGTGGTGGAAACCCTGCAAACATGGTTGCCTACCCGCATACCCAGTGAAACCGATTGGTGGTCCAATGCGCTGGGCAGCCTGATTGGCGCTTTACTGGCAATCCCGCTGGGTCCGCAGTGGCTTTCTGGCAGCGCGTTGCGGCGACAGTTCGATGAGTGGTTTGGTTTGAACTGGGGCGCATCCGCCCTGTTTTTGTTGTTTCCATGGGCGCAGATCTATCCACAGAGCGCATGGCTCGGCATGGGAGCATGGCGGCAGTTTGTCGGCCCTGAAAACTGGGGAACACTAGTGATGAATCAAACCGTGCGGGAGGGACTCATCACTACCGCATGTTGGTTTGGGGTGGGAATGCTGTTATCGATAGGAATGCGATCAAAGGCGCCACAATGGCGCCTGCTTACGGCATTATTGTTCATCACGATACTGATTAAAACCGGTTTTACGAGTTTACAGTTTGGTTCTGAGTTTGGCTCTTCCTGGCTTACTGCTGGCGCAACATGGGGAATGGTGTTCGGCAGCCTAATCTTGCTATGGGGTTTGCGCTGGCCCTTGGCGTGCCGATTTTGGGCTGGACTCATTAGCTTGCTGCTAATGACCTTGCTCGTGAATTTATTTCCCGACAACCCTTATTTCACATTGACCTTGAAGGCATGGTATCAAGGCCGTTTACTGCATTTCAATGATTTGATGCAGTGGATTTCTTATGCTTGGCTACCATTTGCGATGGTATGGGCAATACAACATCAGTTAAAACCCACATTATTGAAACGACCGATATAATTTTTCAATGACCTTTAAACACCACCTCTTTTTTTGCCTGAATGAGCGCGCTAATGGCGAAAACTGCTGCGCTCAGCATAATGCGTTTGAATTATTTACTTACGCTAAAAATCGCGTTAAAGAATTAGGATTGTCTGGGACGGGGAAAATTCGAGTGAATAAGGCGGGCTGTCTCGATGCCTGTAATCAGGGACCAGTTTTGGTGATTTATCCTGAAGGGGTCTGGTATACATTTATCGATACGGAAGATGTCGAGGAAATTATTCAATCCCATTTGATCCAAGGTAAGCCGGTTCAGCGTTTGTTGCTTGCTTAATCTACCGCCATTACTTAATCCAAAGTCTTTTTATGAATAGCCGCACGCAAGTAATCTCCATTGATGGACTCGTTGGCCCGATTGAAATGTCAATCGATTTACCAGACGCACTCAAGAGCGATCCTGCAACGCCAATAAGGGGCCTCGCATTAGTGGCTCATCCGCACCCATTACTGGGTGGCACGATGGATAACAAGGTTGCACAAACTGTTGCACGCGCATTTAATCAATTGGGCTACGTTAGCGTACGCCCTAATTTCCGTGGCGTTGGGGGCACAGCCGGAGTGCACGATGAAGGTGTTGGCGAGCTTGCCGATTTATTGCATGTATCGGAGTGGATGCGCGAGCCTATAACGTGGATGAGTAATGAGTTGACTGAGCAGCAGATGTGGACGAATTCAGTATCCAAGTTGCCTCTGGTGGTTGCGGGCTTTTCATTTGGAAGTTTTGTTGGTAGTCATTTGGTGAAGGCCCTAGCGGAGCAAGGTCGTCCAGCCGAGCGTTTTGTAATGGTTGGTAGCGCGGCTGGCAAATGGGAGCTGG
>JAUYRJ010000027.1 GCA_030696845.1 Polynucleobacter sp. | reverse complement strand
TTTAGGCTGGACTTTATCGGCATGCACAGCCGAAATGATTGCGGACATCATTCAGCTAGACGCAAAGCCGGTCTATGTCAGCACAGCCACAAGGCAACAGGTGAGCACGGCCCAAACGGCTTAGTAGGAATGGGGGCCATTGCTAGGCGATGGCTCCCATCAAAACCATCCAGAGTAGCAATGGGGGGGTGGTGAAAGATCCGAATAAATGAAGGGACTTGAAATTAGTTCGTACTCGTACTAAAATAGTACGAGTACGAACTAATTTAGCCATTACATAAAGGAATAAAAAATTGAACGCATTACAAAGCACCACTAATTTAATCGGTAGAATTTTGATTGCGGCACTGTTCTTGCCAGCCGGTATTGCGAAGCTCACCGCATTTGATGGGAGCGTAAATTATTTCGCATCAATCGGCATTGCCATGCCTGCTATAGCAGTCGTGGCTACCATCATCGTAGAAGTACTCGGTAGCTTATTGCTGATAATTGGGTATAAAACACGCATCGTTGCCATCGGTCTAGCAATTTTTACTTTAATAGCTTCAGTTACAGGACATGCGTATTGGTTGGCGCCGGCTGAACAGGCCTATGTTGCGCAACTGCTTTTTTATAAAAACATTGCCATTATTGGTGGATTAATCATTTTGGCCACATCCGGCGCGGGTTCAATTAGCATCGATGGTAAAACTAAAGCGTGATGCGAATTGGGAATAATTCAGACCAAAAGTACACGGGAGAAACCAAAATGAAACAGTGCATAGGCGTACTCGGCAACGATCAAGGGCACTGGGTAGGCGATGGCTTTCCGGTGCGTACTCTATTTTTTTATCAGGAGCATGGTCAGCAAATGAGTCCATTTTTAATGCTGGACTTTGCGGGGCCAGCTGAATTCAGTCCAAGCGAAAAATCACGCGGTGTTGGCTCACACCCGCATCGCGGATTTGAAACGGTCACCATAGTGTATGAGGGGGAAGTAGCACATGCGGATTCAGCAGGCAATGGCGGAACTATTGGCCCTGGCGATGTGCAGTGGATGACAGCAGGCGCAGGCATCTTGCACGAAGAGTTTCATTCTAGGCAATTTACCCAAGAGGGTGGTGTGCTCAACATGGTTCAGCTGTGGGTAAACTTGCCTGCGAAACATAAGATGACTCAGCCAAATTACCAGGCCATTCTCAATGATGGCATTCCGCGCATCGTTCTACATAAAATCATGCCGAACCAGGAGCGACAAACCATCGGGGCAGTGCGCATCATTGCGGGCTCATACGAAGGAATCAAAGGACCGGCTAATACGTTTACGCCGATGAATGTCTTGGATCTTTCTCTCCAGAAAGGCGAGACATGGACCATGCCAGCGCCCGAGGGTTGGAATACGTCAATCGTTGTTCTTAAAGGAAAGCTTACAGCAGGTGAGTTGGAAGCGGGTAATGTGGCGCAAGATGCCCAAATGCTCGTATTCAGTAAGTCTGGGCAAGAGGCCACTATTACAGCGTTAGAAGATACCAGCGCATTAATCCTTAGCGGCGAGCCCATCGACGAACCGATTGTCGGATATGGCCCGTTTGTGATGAATACCAAAGAAGAAATTGCAAAAGCGATTTCAGACTTTAATAGCGGAAACTTTGGGAAAATCCACTAAAAGCTGGCAGCCAATCCAATGGACGTTCCTCTCACGTTTTGTCCAAACTGATAGCGAAACACAATTCGGACGCGGCTAAAAAGGGGTTCAGATGCGCTGCGATCAAATTCAATGCCGGTACCAACCGAAGATAGGGAGTTAAATCCTAGGGCGCCACGTAGATCGCCTAAGAATTCGGTGTGTGCCAGCTCCATCACGGCGCGAATCGGCATACTAAAAAACGTGAGTGGCGTAGGAACCCGATTGCGCGCCCATAAACTCAGGCTTTGTGAATTGGCAGAGCCTTGAACGGCTTTTGAGGTATCAAAGGTATTCATCTCAATATTGGTATAGCGGAGCTCCACATCGATTTCCCGCTCGGGTTTGTAGTTTTCATAATCGAGCATGAGCGATCCGCCTAAACCATAGGTATTCATCCGGCCGCCATTGAGGAACTGCAAATCCACTCCCGTTTGATTATTGATGATGCGAGAGGCAATCGACAGATCACTCTCAAGGTGCCCTAGCATGACATTGGCAATCGGGCGAATACGTAATTCATTCGTAATTGGAAAATCCCATCCGACTCCGCCAGTGCCCGTTATGCTGTTCCAGTGAACCGGTACAGTCACATTGCTATTACCAATACCATCTAAAAAAGTCGGGTTATAGCGATTAATAGCCAAGGTGCCCTCCAGGTAGAGCGGCACATCCCGACTGAGGCGGTCGCCGCCCCCTAACGAAATCATTTGCAAATTGGGATTGTCGCCACCCTTATCGGTAATCGATAAAGATCCCGTAGTGACATCCGGAGTGAGCGAATAGCCGGTGATCACCATAAAGGCATCGGCCCGTTTTTTTAAAAAAGAATTGATGGCGTCGGCATTTTGTGCGCATGCGACTTGCGAACCCGTTACTAGTAAAAACGCGCTAAGGATCAGACGAAAAGAAACGTGAAATACCATTGTGATGACTTAGCTTATCCGCAGGAATGTATACAGAGGTGGCGCATTAGATGCCTCGCGATCGAGTAAGAATGAATGGGCTTACGCAATAGGGGTGATTATAAGCCGTATGAAAATAAGGCATTCATGCGTATGATGATGCCGTGAACAATTTTCTAGACCCTGCAATCCTCTTCTTCATCTTTGGCGCGTTTGCTGGCTTGGTTAAATCGAATCTCGAAATACCACAGCCGATTGCGCGCTTTTTATCGCTCTACCTATTAATGGCGCTCGGTTTAAAAGGGGGCTTTGCATTACAAAAATCAGGCTTTACACTTGAGATTGGACTGGCGCTTGGACTGGCTATTTTCCTGGCCACCCTTATTCCGCTGATCGGATATGCGATTCTTAGAACACGGTTAAATAATTACGATTCGGCGGCAATAGCCGCTACATACGGCTCAGTGAGTGCGGTGACCTTTATTACGGCGACTCAGTTTTTGGGACAGCAAGGTATCGCATATGGAGGCCATATGGCTGCGGCCATGGCGTTAATGGAATCGCCGGCAATAATTCTGGCCATTCTGCTCGCCAATAAAGCACGCGCAGCAAGTACCCAAAAAACGGCATCCATCGGCTTGTCTAAAATTTTGCATGAATCCTTTACCGATGGAGCGCAGCTATTACTCCTAGGGTCAATGGCCGTTGGGCTGCTGAGTGGAGATGATGGTCAGCGCATCATGGCACCCTTCTCTATCGATTTATTCAAAGGAATGCTGGCGTTTTTCTTGCTGGATATGGGGTTGATGGCAGCAAAAAACCTGGGCGGCATTAAAGGTAAACCTAAAATTGTTCTAGTCTATGCCTTGCTAGCCCCCTTGTTGCATGCGGGATTGGCGCTATTGCTATGTAATTTACTTGGCTTGCCATTGGGCGACACCATCTTGCTCATGGTTCTAGCAGCAAGCGCTTCCTACATTGCGGTGCCAGCAGTATTGCGCCATGCCCTGCCGGAAGTCAATCCCGGGCTATACATGGGGATGTCTTTAGGTATCACCTTTCCGTTCAACATTATTTTAGGAATACCCCTTTATACCTTTATGGCGCAATGGGTGCGCTGAGCGACCCTAGTCAAAATCATTAAAGGGCAATTAGCGCAGGGTTTAAGCAATATCATGGATGTAAGAACTACTTGGTATAGTGGTGTCACCTATTAATGTAAAAAGGAATCATCATGAACCACCATGAAAAATTAATCGCTGCGTTTGAGACGTACAAAGAAGAAAACGCGAAGTTTCATGAAAAGGGCATCAAGGCATCCGCAGCCCGGGCGCGTAAAGCCTTGCAAGAAATTGCAGGATCTTGCAAAGAGCGCCGTAAAGAAATTACCGCAGAGAAAGAAGTTCTCGAGGGCAAAAAAGGCGAAGGCATGTCACAAGATGCTGCGCGTCACGCACATCTTCGTAAATAATTAAAGTACGACGATCAGGACAAGAGGCTACTTCGTTTAGTTACCGCCAGCAACATCAATGAAGCTGCCAGTAGTGTAGCTGGCCTCATCCGAAAGTAGCCATAAAATCGCGTTGGCTACCTCTTCGGGTGTGCCGCCCCGCTTCATGGGAATCGATTCTTTATGGCGTTCAATGCGATAGGGCTCGCCGCCAGAGGAATGCATTTCAGTATAAATATAGGCTGGACGAACCGCGTTGACCCGTATGCCCTCTTCCGCCAGTTCTTTGGCGAGTCCAATGGTGAGAGTATCAACGGCGCCCTTAGAGGCTGCATAGTCAACATACTCCCGCGGTGATCCTAGCCTTGCAGCAGCCGACGATACATTCACAATCGATCCACCGGCATTGCCTTTTTTGCTTGACATGTATGCAATGGCCTCTTTAATGCATAGCAAGGTGCCAGTAACGTTGGTTGAGAGAATGCGATTAATCCGATCGGCGCTCATCGTTTCTAGGCGCATTTGTTGCTCTAAGATCCCGGCATTATTCACGAGACCCACAATCGGACCGAGCGTGTCATAGGCGGTTTTAAAGAGGCGCGTGACGTCCTCTTGATTCGAGATATCGGCTCACCGCTTGCGCCCTTCCGCCCAATACCGTAATCTGCTGCTCGAGCGCCAATGCGCGTGGCGTATTTTCCTTGTAATTAATGCAGACTGCAAAGCCGCGCTTAGCGGCAGCAATAGCAGTAGCGGCTCCAATGCCTCGACTTGCGCCAGTAATCAGAATGGTTTTGTTCATGAAACGGATAGTATTGGAATTTGGTTCCGATGCCAAATAAGTGCTCAATTTGGCAAAGCACCCAGAGCATTTGTATAAATTAAATCCACTATTTTTAGTACTATTCAATTAATCAATAAACCCAGCCAAGGTGGCCAATTCATGAAATCGAAGCTAAAGCGGATCCTAAGCAGGATATGGAGTGTCATCATCGTCGGGCTGGTACCAATGGAGTCAGGACTTGCGGATGACTATGCCAAGGGGTTGGTAAAAGAGCGTATTTCAGTGCGGGCCGTGTTGCCTCAAATGCCCTCTAAAACCATCATCAACCAAGAGTATCGCTATCCGCAGAACCCTCCTTTATTGGAGGCCTACATCATCGAAATACCAGCCGGTCAGTCAACCTCAATCCATTTACATCAAGTTCCATTGCTGGCTTATGTTTTGTCAGGTGAGCTTGAAACCAATTACGGTAGCAAAGGAATAAAAACCATCAGGGCAGGCGATATGTTTGTAGAAGCGATAGAGTGGTGCCACTTTGGGAAGGCTGCTGGATCATCCCCAGTTCGCTTACTGGCCATGTACTTAAATGAATTGGATTCTAAGCGGCAAAAATCAATCGAGTGTAAGACTTTACAGTGAACACCGCCCAAATCACAGAGCGATTTAAGCCTCTTCGGTAATTGCACTTCCGATCACCAGATCGCTTAATTCACGGTAGAGTTTGAGCGCTCTAGCGGTAGGAATCAAGTATTTGATGCGACCGTCTTTTGGATCACTTTTGGTGGTGATTAATTTTTTATTAATGAGTTCTTTAATGCCAGTGTGTAGCGTCACCGGAGATGCGATGTGTTTGAGCATGATCACGTCTGAAACCGTCACCAATTGGTCAGTCGAATACGCTTGTAAAACAGCGCGAAGCAAAATACAGGACTTCAAATCAACGTCGTATTTTTGATTGATGCGATCGCGTGCGTTGATGAAGTCGAGGTACTCAAAGCGCGTAGCCATGGTGAGCTAATTCCTATGAATAGTATTAACAATAGCTATTATGAGATAAGCGCAGCAATTAAAGGAATATATTTAATTGGATTACGGGAAATATGGCTTGATGAGCGCCATTTATTAAGGGAATATCCTAATAAAACCAAGCTATCCATATCGACGCTGGATTGGTAAAGTCTCTTATAGAAACCAATACAAGTTTCTATAAAAATAGGCATGTTATGTTGAAGCGATTACAGCAAGTGAAAAGCGATTTTATTGTTACGGAAGTCAATTCAATCAGGCGTGTAGTGGTGGTAGAAGACCCTTCCCTAGGTCTGCAGTGTGAGGTTCCAATCGGCGATGGCGAGCTCCACACCGTCGAAATTATTGCGGAGTACAAAATCAGATTGACGTATCAGGACGGCAGTGCAAAAGAGATTGCCTTTTTAAGTTAGGCGCCACCAGACAAGCTTGCACTGCATTGGTGCGAATGCGACGGAACTCTCTAAGTAAATCGTCTAAGATAAGCTGGTAGTCGATTTATTTGTTTTTACCTCTCCATATGCATTTTTTGGCCATCCCGTTTTGGATGGCCTTTTCTTTGCTCAGTCTAAGTGGCGGACTTATTTCATGGCAGTAGTAGGGTTTGTGTTAGCAGACGTTTCTAGAGCCAACTGAACTACGCGCTTTGCCATCGCTTGAAAAGCCTCAATCGAACCCGAGCCAGTCCGAAACGATTCACCCTCTAAGGTAATGACACCACCACCAATAAAGTCCTTTGACTGACTGTCAGTAATTTTGCTTTCGACAACCAGGGCTGGAGTTTTGGAGTTGACGCCCGAAGCATATGCGGCCGCATTAGCCGCTAAACCAATCGGCGTAAAACTCCATGGCTTTAATCCATCGGCCGAGATTTCGGCGCCGGTAATGGCAACGGAGATACGCGCTACTCCAGGCCCAGCTTGGTTTACGATTTTGATGTTGCCTCTTCGCTCAACGGCTTCTCGCATCGATGCCTCCAGTACGCGCTTAGTTTGCGCAACCACTTCAGGGGTAATGTCTTTGGTAAATTGGGATTGATTTAAATAGATAGGATCCAGGATGACGGCAGTGTATGTGTTGGGATTAACACCTGCTTTACGATAGCGCCAAATACGCGTACCTTCAGGCGTATTAGCGACTGGCTGGAGCAAGCGGTAGTTGGGCAAGAAGCCTGACTCTGGAATCGTAGTCGATGCCATGATTTTAGGCCCACTGCTACAGCCGAGCAGTATGCTGATTAGAGGCGCCGTGAAGACAAGTGCCAGGATTGTTCTGCGGTTCATGGGGGTCCTATGGAGTGAGTTGGTAATACAGGGAAAGAATGGAATGATTCTATTCCTAAATGTGCGGTAATGGCAGATGCGAAACGATAAAAGTGCAAAAAATAAAATATAAAGAAAGGCAATGCGATGGCAAAGACGGAGCGATTTGAAAAAGGAATGGCTATGCGCAGAAAGGTGCTTGGCGACGCCTATGTTGATCAATCACTAACCAATGCAGATGAATTTTCGATGCCACTACAAGAATTTGTGACCGAGAATGCATGGGGTGCGGTATGGGTACGGGACGGACTTTCTTTACGGGCGCGCAGCATGATTACGGTTGCCGCCATCATCGCCTTGAACCGACCGCATGAGCTGAAACTGCATATCCGCGGCGCACTCAATAACGGAATCAGCAAAACGGAATTAAGCGAACTGTTTTTACACTGCGGCGCCTATTGCGGCGCGCCTGCAGCGATAGACGCATTTCGAATTGCTAAAGCGGTTTTTGCTGAGGACAACAATTAAACGACTTACGCGCGATGATCGCGCGTAAGTCAGGAAAATTAAAAAGTGCCGGGATATAAAATATCGCTGGTCACATTTTGAATGTCGCGGTGACCCGTAAACGCCATCGTAATGTCGAGCTCTTTGTGAATAATTTCTAAGCACTTGGTGACGCCCGCTTCGCCCATTGCACCAAGACCATACAAAAAAGGCCTGCCAATTAAAGTACCACGCGCGCCCAAAGCCCATGCTTTCAGAACGTCTTGGCCAGAGCGGATGCCGCCATCCATCCAGACTTCAATGTCTTTGCCAACCGCATTGACGATTCCAGGTAGAGCGCGAATACTGGAAATGGCTCCATCCAATTGACGGCCGCCATGATTAGACACAATCAATGCATCGGCACCAGAATCCGCTGCCAGGCGCGCATCGCCTTCATCCAGTATTCCCTTGATGATGAGTTTGCCGCCCCAGCGCTTTTTAATCCACTCGACATCGCCCCAATTCAGGCCAGGATCAAACTGCTCAGCAGTCCAAGAGGACAGTGAGGACATGTTGCCGACTCCAGTAGCATGACCTACGATATTGCGAAATGTTCTGCGCGGCGTCATCGCCATACCAAGGCACCACCGTGGCTTGGTCATCATATTAAGAATATTCGGAATGGTGAGCTTAGGCGGGGCACTTAAGCCATTTTTTAAGTCCTTATGGCGCTGCCCTAATATTTGCAGATCCAGCGTTAATACTAAAGCAGAGCATTTAGCGGCACGCGCACGCTCAATCAAGCGCTCAATGAAAGCCCGGTCTTTCATGACGTATAACTGAAACCAAAATGGCTTTGTGGTGTGCTGAGCCACGTCTTCGATGGAGCAAATGCTCATGGTCGATAAGCAAAAGGGAACGCCAAATTGTTCGGCGGCTTTTGCAGCCAAAATTTCACCATCGGCATATTGCATGCCCGTAAGACCGGTTGGAGCAAGCGCGACTGGCATAGCAACTTCCTCGCCAATCATGGTCGTTTTGGTGGTTCGATTGACCATGTTCACAGCAACGCGCTGCCGCAGTTTAATTTTCTGAAAATCCGATTCGTTCGCGCGATAGGTGGATTCAGTCCAGGAGCCGGAATCGGCATAGTCATAAAACATTTTTGGAGTTCGCTTTTGATGCAAAATCCGTAAGTCTTCAATATTCGTAATGACCGGCATGATTCTTCCTTTCGAATGCAATTGCAAGAGAGTTCTATTGTATGGCTCTAGTTTATTGGGGCAGGTAAATAGACAAAAGCGTATTTACCCTCAGAGCCTTATGTTGCCTCGAGGCTAAATAGGGTTAATGTCATGGCTTTGTTGCGAATCGGAATTAGGGCTTGATATTCGGGGCTATGTGCCCAGCTATGGGCGTGATTCGCGCTAGGAAAGGACAGCTCCACAAACGCGGAAAAGGGCGCGCATTCCAGCTCATTCCAAAAGAAGTGACTTGCTATGCCACGAGCGCAAATTTGTCCGCCATACTGCTCTACAGTAGCACCCACATGTTGACGGTAGACATCGAAAGCCGATGGATCTTGCAGTTCAATTAAGCCCATTACCCTTACTGTCATCGCCTCACTCCAAAAGAAGCGCTAGCCCGAATGGCTATGCTATCGGTATAGTACTGAATACATAAAAAGGAATCCAGTGAAGAGCGATACCAAGGGAATGCTGATTGGGTTTGGCGGAATTGTCATATTTAGTCAAACCTTGCCCATCAGTAAGATTGCTGTGCAAGCGCTCGACCCCTATTTTATTGTGTTTGGCAGGGCTGCTTTGGCTGGTTTGGTAGCGCTGTTATATCTGTTTTATCGGCGCGAACGCTTGCCTAGTTTAAGTACCCTACCCGGCTTTGCTTTAATCGCTTTTGGCGTGATTTTTGGTTTCCCCTTATTTATTACCATTGCCATGACCCAAGGGCCCTCATCCCACGGCGCAGTCATGTTGGGCATATTGCCGCTGGTCACCACCATCATTGGGGCAATTCGGTTTAAAGAGCGACCGTCCATGGGTTTTTGGATTACCTCTGTAGTGGGTACGGGGCTTGTGCTGTTGTACGCACTCATTAAAAGTGCCGGCCAAATTACCTACTTTGATGGCCTGCTGGTTGCAGCATGTTTATGCGCCGCCATTGGTTATGTGGAAGGAGCAAAGTTATCCCGAGTGATGAGGCCTAAGGTAGTGATTTCGTGGGCGCTGGTCTTTTCACTGCCCATCAATTTATGGCTTAGCTTTCTGACCTATCGCCCAGAGTATGTTCATGTGGGTCCGGAGATCTGGATTAGCTTTGCCTATTTAGGCATTTTTTCCATGTTTGTAGGCTTCTTTTTTTGGTACGAGGGCCTGCGCATTGGCGGCATTGCTCGCGTAAGTCAAGTGCAACTATTGCAGCCATTTTGCACCTTGCTCGGATCGAGTCTATTGCTGGGAGAGGCCTTTACGCTCATTAACATCGTATTTGCTGTACTGGTGGTGTCAACCGTCATGGTCGGCAAACAAATGCTAGTCAAGACCCCGGAAATAGCAGAGCCTAGCTAAAAACACCCACCCCTCTTTTTCCACAGAAAAGTCAGGGCGAAGGGGCATTTCAGGGCAAATAGAACAGTTTTATTGGATAATTACGCACCAAACTGATAAAAAAAGTGAGACAACCATGTTGAAATTAGATGCACACGCCTCAGGCCGTCATTTTTTACATATTCCCGGTCCTAGCCCGGTTCCTTCTCGCGTACTGCGCGCAATCAGCTATCAAACCATTGATCATCGCGGCCCCGAGTTTGGCCAGCTAGGTTTAAAGCTGCTGGAGGATGTCAAACGCATTTTCAAGACCAAAAATCCCGTCATTATTTATTCTTCTTCCGGTACGGGCGCATGGGAAGGCGCATTGGTCAATACACTCTCGCCCGGTGATCATGTGCTGATGTATGAAACCGGCCACTTCGCCACCCTATGGAAAAACATGGCCGACAAGTTGGGCATTAAGGCCGAATTTCTGGGCAAGCCTGGAATTGAAGGCTGGCGGAAAGGCGTTGATGCCAAGATGATTGAAGAGCGTCTCAAACAAGATACGACCCACCAGATCAAGGCGGTTTGTGTAGTACACAACGAAACATCAACGGGCGTTACATCGAATATTGCCGCCGTTCGTAAAGCAATCGATGCCGCCAAGCACCCTGCCTTGTTGATGGTTGATACCATTTCAGGTCTGGCATCCGCCGATTACTGCCACGATGCGTGGGGCGTGGACGTCACTGTGAGTGGATCACAAAAAGGCTTGATGTTGCCACCTGGGCTCGGCTTTAATGCCTTGTCCCCAAAAGCAATTGCCGCAAGCAAAACCGCAAGCCTACCTAAAGCCTTTTGGGCGTGGGATGAAATTCTGGAATCCAATAAAACAGGATATTGGCCAACAACACCGTCGACCAATTTGTTGTATGGCTTACATGAAGCTATTGCGATGATTGAGGCGGAAGGCATGGATGCGGTATTTGCGCGCCATCAGCGCCTGGCAAAAGCATGCCGCGCTGCGGTTAATGCATGGGGCCTTGAAGTGCTATGTCAAGATGCCGATGTATGCTCTCCAGTCTTAACCGGCGTGATGTTGCCAGAAGGCTTTGATGCAGACGCCTTGCGTAAGTTAATTCAGGAGCGTTACAACTTATCGCTCGGAACGGGTCTTGGCAAAGTCAAGGGCCGCGTTTTCCGAATTGGTCACTTAGGCGATTGCAATGAATTAAGCCTGCTTGCCGCACTCAGCGGTTGCGAGATGGGTATGACCGCCTTTGGTATTCCACTTAAGGGCAGCGGAGTATTGGCTGCGCAAGAGATCTTACGTTAAAAGTCCGGTTGATAAAAAAAGAGCCGCCCTTGGGCGGCTTTTTTTCTGCTTTACTCTATCCCCACTTGGTTGATGAGGGCGGTTCAGTTAGGCAGCAGAGGGCGCGCGTTTTACTAACTCGCGCCGAATTTTATCTTTTTCCTTTGGCTTGGTAGACGACTCAAGCAGTTTATTCAGCTGCGTCATATTGAGTGGACCCAGACGTGCCTTCCCTGTTTTGGTAAGCATAGAGTTGTTTTTGCGATTGCGTTGATTCTGACCGGCGGCCATAGTAAATCCTTATGAAGATGCAATGGCTTAAGGGAGGAAGAAATCTTGCTCAATTAACCCCCCAATTGAGGGCACAGAATAGTGATCAAAGCTCAGAATAACAGTAATAATTTGTGGAAAACCAGTATATTTTTCAAAATCTGTTATAAATATTTACAGCAATACGGTGGTAAGTGCTCCTAGTGGGCGCAAAAGGCAGTGACAACTTTTATTAGCGTAAAAAAAGGAAAACCATGACACAACACGAAACCATCATCGCCGCCTACGAAACTTACTTGGCGGAGAATGAGAAATTCAAAGAAAAGGGCGTCAAAGCATCCGCCGCACGCGCACGCAAGGCACTGCAAGAAATTGCAACAGCATGCAAAGAGCGCCGCAAAGAAATTTCCGCCGAAAAAGAGGCCTTAGGTTAAGTCCGTGGGCGTGCTGTGTCAGAATAAGGCTTAGATGAATAGAAAAGCCATTTTGACCCAGCACCTGCTTCGATCTGCGACCCTAGCCGCCCTCTGTGGCGCGCTGTCCGCGTGCGCTACGATTTATACGGACGCATCCGATGCCAATCATGTGACATTCATTCAAACTACGAATGAATCACGCGCTGATTTAGAGCTCAAAGCAAAAGCATATTGCTTGCAGTACGGTAAAAAAGCGGTTTATAAAGAAACCGAAGGATCCATGATTACCGTATTTAACTGCAATCCATAATCAGCCAGCAAGCTCAGACTGATAAATCAAGCCGGCGTGCTCTCGAAGCGCATGAAATTGAATGGTTTCCCAGCGCTGCTGGGCCACATCCAGCTCCGATTTGTGCGAAGCTAAAAATACTGCAGCACCAACCACGTCTTCAGCCATGCGATGCATGTTTTCTTGGGTAAACTTTTTAAGCGCTACGGGATCGTCTGAACTAACCCAGCGAGCTAGACTATAGCGAGCAGGCAATAGGCGCACTTCAGCGCCATATTCACTTTTCAGACGATGTGCCACCACCTCAAATTGCAATTGGCCAAACGCGCCGAGCAACATAATGCCACCCGCCATTGGGCGAAATACTTGAATAGCACCCTCCTCGCCTAATTGCATCAGGCCGGTGCGCAATTGTTTTGAGCGTAAGGGGTCTGCAGACTCAACCAGCTTAAAGATCTCAGGAGCGAAAAATGGGAGCCCCGTAAATTGCAGCTGCTCGCCTTCAGTTAGCGTGTCGCCAAGGCGCAATAGGCCATGATTGGGTAGCCCAATGATGTCGCCTGGAAACGCCTCATCCAAAATATCGCGGCGCTGTGATAAAAACGATAAGGCATTATTAGTACGTACTTCTTTGCCATTGCGGCAGATTTTCAGGCGCATGCCGCGTTGAAAATGACCTGAGCAAATGCGTAAAAAGGCAACGCGATCGCGGTGTGCTGGATCCATATTGGCCTGAATCTTAAACACCACAGCGGAAAATTTATTTTCGGATGGGAGAACTTCACGTTGAATGGCTTTGCGAGATCCTGGGGGCGGCGCTAATTCGACTAGGGTATTCAAAATTTCACGAACACCAAAGTTGTTGATTGCGGATCCGAAGAAGACCGGCGATTGTTTGCCAGCTAAAAACGCCTCGAGATTGAATTCGGGCATAGCATTGCGAATCAGGTCAACTTCAGCGAGCGCGTCTTGCAAATCAGAGCCTAATCGTGCCTGCAGAGCTGGATCATAGACGTCAATTAAGGCATCGGAGGTATCCGAAACACGATCTTCGCCTGCTTTAAATAAGCGCATTTTTAATTTGGCGATATCAATTACACCCGCAAAAGACTTGCCCATGCCAACAGGCCACGTAAATGGCACAATTTCCATACCCAGCGCAGTTTCAATTTCATCCATTAATTCGAGGGGGCGTTTTACCTCTCGATCCATCTTATTGATGAAGGTGATAAGCGGAGTGTTGCGGGCGCGGCAAACCTCTAAGAGGCGCAATGTTTGTGACTCAACGCCATTGGCTGCATCGATTACCATCAGCGCAGAATCAACCGCTGTCAACACGCGATAGGTATCTTCTGAGAAATCTTGGTGACCTGGGGTATCAAGTAGATTGATGATGCAATCACGGTATTCCATCTGCATAACCGAGCTGGCCACCGAGATGCCGCGCTGCTTTTCAATTTCCATCCAGTCTGAAGTAGCATGGCGACTTGCCTTACGGGCTTTTACGCTACCCGCAATTTGAATTGCGCCTGCATAGAGCAATAGTTTTTCAGTCAACGTGGTTTTACCCGCATCTGGATGCGAAATAATGGCAAAACTTCGACGACGAAGAACTTCTTGGTCTGGAGTATTGGACTGCGTTGTATCGATGATGGTTCTACTTGGTGACGTGGAGCAGCCCAAATTATATGCGTCTCGGCGTGCTTAAGCCTTAGAAGCTCAAGGACAGCTTGGCATAAGTGGACCAGTCGTATTGCGAATAGGTTTGTATAAGCCGTTTGCTGGCGCCGATGGCAATAAGCCAATGTTTACTGAGGCGGTGGGTAACCATGGCATCAAGAGGCACAAACCATCCACCCCCCGCTGTGTTGTAGTCAATGCCGTTCTCATCCCACAGACGAAGCTGCGTATGGGGCCCTAAGCGAAATCCAAGGGTCGGATAGAGTTCGAGGGTGCGCAATAATGCGGGCTGATTAGTGTTGGAGGCGGCGGAATTGGTTTTGGTATCAAAGCCATACATATAACGCACTAAGGGCGAAAAATCCGTCAGGCGCGTTTGGCTAGCTTCCTTGGGGCGAAATACCGAGCCCACCTGTGGGCCAATGGCCCATTGTCCATTGTTTCCAAAGGGAAAGATTACTCGAAACCCCAGATTGTTATGGAGTGTAGGTAGGATGCCGGGGTGATTTCCCCAAATCGTCAGCATCGTATTACCAGCGCTGTACTGACCGCTACGCTGGGCAGGGTAATCAGGACCATATTGGTCAACATAGGAGGTATCTAGGCGTGCGGTGCCCTTCCAGGCATTGCCAATGGCAATTGGTTGGTAATACCGCAATTTGAGGGTATTGCTGTAATCTTGATTGCCATTAGATGTGTGGTAACCCCAAAATTCGACCACGCGATTTCGTTCAGACTGTTCGGTTGTATTCTGCAGACCCCAGTATTGCGCTGAGTATTTACTTTGATCCGCATGCGCACTGCTTAAGCTAATGCAAAAGCAAAGTAGTGCCAAGAAAATAAAACGCGGCATGCAAACTAGAAACGCTCTTCAGGGCGCAAGAAACGCCACTGCCCAGCGGGTAAAGGACCCAAAGAAATTCGGCCCATGCGAACGCGTTTTAAGGCCAATACCTTTAAGCCAACCAGCTCACACATTCTGCGAATCTGGCGCTTACGCCCTTCGCGTAAAACAAAGCGCAGTTGCTCTTCATTTTGCCAGCTGACTTTGGCTGGCTTAAGGGGCTGCCCATCTAAAATAAGACCATGGCGCAAGAGATCGAGGTCATCAAACGACAGTTTGCCTTCAACGCGTACCAAATACTCTTTTTCAATCGGGCTATTTTCACCAATCAATAGTTTGGCAATGCGCCCATCCTGCGTTAACACCAGCATGCCTGTTGAATCAATATCCAGACGGCCGGCTGGTGCAAGGCCTTTGGTGTTGAAGCGACTCGACTGTTTGGCATCGCCAGCGTAAAAATTTTCAGGCGTAATCAGGGAGGCGGCAGGTTGGTATTCTTGCTCATCGTCACGGTGCGATATGTAACCAACGGGTTTATTTAAAATAACAGTGACTCTAGCCGCCTGCTGTTTTTGGGCTCCCGTGCGCAGCTCAATTTTTTGGCTACGGAGCGCTCGCGAGCCCAGTTCAGATACAACCTCGCCATCGACCGTTACGAGGCCTTGCTCGATATATGAATCGGCTTCTCTTCGTGAGCATAGCCCAAGCTCAGAAAGCAGTTTAGAGACTCGAATCTTTTCCATAGCGATATTATGAATTAAGCAAGATCAAACGGACCATAAGCTGAAAATAAAAATGCCCACGCCATCCAGGGCATGGAGTATGGAGGATAAACTCCAGTGGGTGAACAAAGATAGCAAACTAAAGCAAAAACCGGGGGCAACTCGCTCCCATGAGGTTGAGCGCAAAGCCCATTTGGATGGCTGGGCAATCGTAGCGATTACCGGGTGTTGCATGCTTTGGGGTTACCAGCAGATTGCAATTAAGGCGATTGCAGATGAGGTTCCCTTGTTAATGCAGCTAACCATTCGCTCCGTAGTAGCCAGCATTTGCATTTGGGCTTGGATGGCTTTTCGCGGTATTAGGCCATTTCAGCCAGATCGTACTTTACTGCCCGGCCTAATTGCAGGATGTTTATTTTGCCTGGAGTTTGTGCTTTTATATACCGGCCTAGCCTATACCAATACCTCGCGGGCAATCACATTTTTGTATTTAGCGCCGTTTATTGTGGCCCTTGTTTTACCATTTTTTATACCAGCAGAGCGGCTGAGCTGGCTACAGTTTGCCGGACTAGTTGGCGCATTTAGCGGCTTGGCCTTTGCCTTTCAGGATGGGTTTACGGCGGCGGATAACTTGTTTTTTCTGGGCGATATTGCGGTGATAGGAGCAGCAGTTGCGTGGGGATTAACTACGATTGTGGTCCGAATTTCGACCCTAGGGCAAATTGCGCCGGAGCGTACTATTTTCTTTCAACTTTTCTTCTCGTCCCTCATTTTGATTGGGACCTGCATCGTATTGGACGTCCCGGTTCCGCAGCAATTATCGCTTAAGGCAATGGGTTCGCTGTTTTTGCAGTCGGTCATCATTGCCGCAATGAGTTATCTATTTTGGTTTTGGTTGCTACGTCACTATCTCGCAACGAAGGTATCCGCCTTTAGTTTTCTAACGCCCGCTTTTGGCATCGTGTTTAGTATCGGATTGGTTAATGATCCAGTAGATAGTAAATTGCTGGTTGCGCTGGCATCGATAGCCGCGGGGATTTATTTGGTTAATCGCCGATAAATACAGCGCATTGTTAGTATGGGCTGGGCTGGCCGTTCGGCCGATTTTTAAAGCGCTTGTGTACCCAATAATATTCTGCAGGACATTTACGAATTTCTTCCTCAAAGAGGGCGTTTAGGCGAGCCGTATCCGCAACAGGATCATCGCTGGGAAAGTTGACGATGGCTTGACTAATGACGCATTGATAGTGCGATCGATCGGGTAGCAAGGTTGTTACCATCATGCAGACTTCAGCGTTGGCGATTTTAGCGAGCCGTGATACTGCCGTGATGGTATTCGTGGGTATTCCAAAAAAAGGCACAAAAACGGAATCCTTTAAGCCAAGATCGAGATCGGGCGCGATGATAATCAGACTGCCTTTGCGAATTTCCCGAATGAGCGGTAATAAATTACCTTGCCTATCAATCGAGTTGCCTCCAAAACGGTTCCGCCACCGAATAATGCGATCGTTAAAAAATGGATTTTTCATGCGTTGAAAAAACCCCGAAGTTCTTGGCCATCCACGCTCTTTAGCTAGCGCGCTAATGACAATGCTACCTTCAATTCCCGTGAAATGCATATTTACTAAGATACGTGGTTTGCCGTCACCAAGATCTACCGCAGACTGTACGGAGACCATGTCAGATACATCTTTGGCACTTCCTAACCAAATGCGACTACGCTCAGCAATGCTGCGACCGAGTAAGCGCCAATGGTCTAAGGCTAGGGTATCGACGGCTTTCGCAGACAGCTCAGGAAAGCACAATTTCAAATTAGTTTTGACTACTCGGGATCTTTTGAGGGGGATGATTGCGGCGGCAGATCCTAGAGCATATCCAATCCAAACCACTAAGCGATAAGGCAGTAAAGAAAGCAAAAAAAGGATTGCCACCCCGAGGTGGTTAGCGAAAGATAGGAGCAAGCGGGACTTATTTTTCGTAGCGAGCCAGACTTTGCTTGGTCAGACTCTTAAGCTCTTCAGCTGATTCAACAGTCATGCCTAGATCATGCAAGCCACCGTCTTCAAGGCGATATACCCAGCCATGGATGGTGAGATCTTGTCCGCGCGACCAGGCATCTTGAACAATGGTGGTTTCGCACACATTGACCACTTGCTCAATAACGTTCAACTCGCACAGTCGATCTTGGCGAATGTGGGTTGGCAGTACCTCACCCAGATAACGCTCATGCTTTTGATGGACGTCCTTTACGTGACGTAACCAATTATCAGCCAGGCCAATACGACGCTCACCCAGCGCAGTATGAACGCCAGAACAACCATAATGACCACAAACAATCACATGCTTGACTTTAAGTAAATCAATTGCGAACTGCAATACAGATAAGCAATTGAGGTCAGTGTGGACCACGACATTGGCGATGTTTCGGTGCACAAATAGCTCGCCAGGCAATAGGCCAACGATTTCATTCGCGGGAACACGACTATCAGCGCAGCCGATCCATAAAAATTCGGGTGCCTGCTGTGATACTAGTCTTGTAAAAAAATCAGGATCCTCATCCACCATCGATTTTGACCACTGGCGATTTTTTTCAAAGAGATGTTCCAGGGCTTTAGCAGAATTCTTTATAGTCATGGTTTAAGTTTAAAGTACTTTATGACCCCAATTTGGTTAAAACACACCGCCGCAGGGATTGAGCTGAGTTTGTATTGCCAGCCAGGCGCCAAACTGACAAAGGTGGTTGGCACCCATGATGGGCACTTAAAGGTATCTCTACAAGCGCCTGCTCTAGAAAATAAGGCCAATGCCGCCTTATTGTTATGGCTTTCTAAACAATTGCGGGTGCCGCAGAAACAGGTGCACTTGATTTCAGGTCAGGCCAGTCGGCACAAGCGGGTAGAGATTTGGGGCCCCATTTCTGCGGAACAGGTCGCTATTGCCCTCAAACCCTAAAGTTTTGACTTGACTACCAAAACAGCAGCCAAATAATGCCCAAGATTAAGACCCATTTACCTATGTAATAAATCGTTCGGTGCTTGGCTTTTAATTGCTTTGCCATGCTACGTAAGTGGTAAACGTAAGCAAAAAGTATGTTTACAAAACCAACTTGTTCTGCTTCGACATTTTTGGAGGCGGCCGCACTCATAATATAGCGACCAAACCAACGATTCAATAATTGCACTACTTTCGTATAAACCGGACGCTCAACATCGCAAAATAAAACGATTCTCTGGTGCGTGGTTTGATTCGCTGCGTAATGAATATACGTTTCATCAAACATGACTGCCTCACCGTCTTTCCAATAATAACGCTCACCATCAACATCAATAAAGCAATCGGGATTATTGGGGGTAACAAGGCCAAGGTGATAGCGTAGCGATCCTGCATAGGGGTCACGATGCCGCACTAAGGTAGCTTCCGGTGGCAATGAAGCAAACATTGCAGCTTTAATGGACGGGATAGATTTAAGTAATGCGACGGTCTTTGGGCAGCTGGCTTCAGCGGAAGCTAAATCTTTGCCGTACCAATACAAATGAAAACGCTTCCATCCAGTACGAAAAAATGAATTAAAGCCAATATCGTTGTACCCTGTAGCGGCAGCGATTGCGCCACCTTCATTTAGTGCAAGCGCCTCCCCCCGAATCATTTCCCAATTGTCTTGCAGTGGTTTTAGCTCAGGAAATTCACTTACCGGTATATATGCCCCCGCTTTCACCTTTGAGAAAAGGTAAAGCAGCGCATTAACTGGGGCCAAGAGCACGACATAATCTGTTAGTGATCGCACTAAACCAAAACGCACCCGACCCCTGAAATAAACGTATAGGGCTGAGGTGACAAAAATTAAGAAAACGACGTGGCGTATTTCCATGGTGAAGAGGCGCGCCTTTATGAATAGTTACTTAATAAAAAAGCAAAATAGCTAATGCCTTTATTTTAATAGAGTCAAGCAAGCATTTGTGGGATTTGCGGATGCAATAAAAAAAGTGACAGACGCATATAAAAAATTAGCACAGTGTGAATCGGAGGGAAAACCCATTTATATCGATCCAATTGCATTGTTTCATGGGCTGACCTGGAGATTGATGATAATGATGAGGCAATATGAAAATGCCGTTTAATGGAAAAAGAGTACAGGGCAAATAGTTAATTGATGCAGATAAAAAAGGTCGCGGCATTTATTCTGGTTTGTGCAATAGGAATAGGATTTATGGCAATTAGTGAATGGCATGGCGGACTAATCAAGGCGGTTGAGATGCGCTCAGGGGTGGTAAGCGAGTTAAAAACCGCCGTAACAGAATACGTTAACCCAGAAAAACCGACTCACGATGACTCGCCGATTTACTACACGCGCATGTATCAAGCTCAATTCAAGCTAGACAATCAGGCAATTGAGGCGGTATCTTCAAAGCCCATGCAGATTCAAAATGGAGATCAGCTCCGTGTTTCGGGTTATTCGAATGACGCTCTA